>JAVVGJ010000001.1:0-105680 GCA_032249155.1 Minisyncoccota bacterium
TTACTTCTGGAAGAAGGGGTTCTGTGGTTGTTTCTGTTTCTTTTGGCCGAGGAAAAAGTTTTTCGCGGTTAAAATAAAGGAAAATTAAAGATCCTGCTAAAACGATGCTACCTAAAATTATAATTGGAAGCCTTTTATCTTTCATTATTGGGCTAAACAGTAATATCTTTGGGCTGGGTTACACTCGGTAGTTATATCTCTATTACAAACCCAACCAAGTGGATTGCTTGATACAGATGTTTCCCAAAGTCTTGGTGCAGAAGATGTTGTTTGTTCAAGTTGTGCTCTTAAGATGAAATGGTTAACATCTCTAAAGTCAGATGGAGGCCAACTTGAAGCTCCTGTATCAGTACAAGGATAATAGTCGTAATCTTTTCCTGAAGGATCTCTTGGAAGTCTGTCAACTACACCAGCGTTTCTAAGTTGAGTTTCAAGATCTGACCAAGTTGTTGAGGATGGAAAGTAACCAAATTTAGCAAGATAAGTTGAAAGATAATTAGCGGTATTTCTTAAATCTCCTAATCTCCTTGTATCCCTAGCTGTCGCCGATTGTCCTCCTATATTTCTTAAAACAATTCCTACTAAAATACCAATAACCAAAAGAACAACTGCCATTTCAATTAATGTAAAACCTTTTTTGTTTTTCATTTAAATCTGAAATCTTCTTAAAAACGACGCTTTAAATTTGATAAAAAATATTTTAAGACTAAAATTTTTAGAAAAAAAATAAAATTGTGGAAAAATTAGAGCTCAAAAATATCGTTTTCTTTAGGAATATAGACCTTAAGAGCTAACTCATCCATTATTTTTGTTTTAAAGGCATTTTTAACATCATCGTCGCCATGGGTTAAGAAAACTTTTTTGAGATTAAATCTTTGTGGATAAAGCCATTCTAATATTCCTTCTTGATCCCTATGAGCTGAATAAGAAAAAAGATGTAAAACTTCAGCATTTACTTTATATGGTTTTTCATCAATAAAGATTTCTTTTACACCTTCAAGTATTTTTCTTCCCAGAGAATTTTCTGCTTGAAAACCAACAAAAAGAAGTGTTGTTTTTTCATCTTCAATATATTTTTTAAGAAGATCTAAAATCCTTCCTCCGGTAACCATTCCTGAGCCAGCTAAAATAATTTTTGGAGAGGACGAAAGAAAAATTTCTTTTTCTTCATCTTTTTCATAAATTATTCTTACATAGCTTTTTTCAAAAATTCCTTTAGTCAAAATGATATTTTTTGCTTCTTCATCTAAATAATCTGGATATTTTTCATAAATTTTTGAAATTCTAAAAGCTAAGGGGCTGTCTAAAAATATTTTTATTTCTGGAATTTCTTTATTTTCTATAAGTTCTTGGATATCAAAAATAATTTCTTGAGCTCTTTCTAAAGCAAAGGTGGGTATGATAAGGGTTCTTTTTTCTCTAATGACTTTTTCTATAATTTCTTCTAAAATTTCTTTTCTCTTTTCTAGGTTTTCATGATTTCTATCACCATAAGTTGACTCTAAAACTAAATAATTTGTTTCTGGAAGAGGTTCTAAATCTTTATCTAGGCTTTTAAATTTATTCCCTAAATCACCTGAAAAAACTATTTTTTCTTTTGTTCTTTTATGAGTAAATAAAATAAAAGCTGAGCCTAAAATATGACCAGCATTAAAAAATTCGACTTCAAATTCTTTTGTTTCTAATTTTTGATGGTATTCAATTTTTTCCCATAAAGATAAGGTTTTTTCAATGTCTTCTTCCTCATAAAAATTTTCTTGATTATAAAACCTACAATTTTCTTCTATCACTTTTAAAGAATCTTTTAAAATTTCATAGGCTAAATCTTTTGTTGGAGAAGTACTTAAAATTTTGCCATTAAATCCTTGTTTTAAAAGTTTTGGCAATCTACCAATATGATCTAAATGAGCATGAGTAATAAAAATGTATTTTATTTCTTTTGGATCATAAGAAAAAGGTTTAAAATTTTCTAAATCGCATGTTCTTTCTTTTTGAATTAAACCGCAATCAATCATTAATTTTTCTTCATCACCTTCTAAAATAAAATTTGATCCGGTAACGGTATTAACCCCTCCGTAAAATTTTATTTTCATACTTGGCGTATTTTTTCAGGTTCTTTTCTTTCTCTAAGTAAATGCCAAAGTTTAGTAATTAAAAAAAGAATTCCAGATCTTTCTTCAAATAATTTTAAAGCAAAAACTTCTAAAGTGTGAGAACTATTATATCTTAGTCGTTTTTGATGGATAGGATTATCTAAAATTAATATAGGTATTCTAAGTTTTCTTTCTTTTTCATCAAAATAAAACAAATCTTGGTTATAAGAAGGTATAGGAACAGAAATTAAAATTTCTAAATCTCTTTTTTTCAGCCTAAAGTACATTCTATAAAACTGCTTAAAAATATAAGGATCATTAAATAAATAACCGGAATTATCTAAATTTAAATAAACATATCTACCTAAAAATTCACTAGGAAGAGTTTCTACTTCTACATCTTGCGGTATTTCAAGATCTAAGTAATTAATTTTAAAACGAAAGGTTATCTTTTGAACTCTTTCATCATATTTAACCTTTTTTGTTTTATCTAAGGGAACTGCGATCAATTCTATAGTACCATTTTCTTTTAAGGATATTCTTTCTGGATCCCAATTAAAAAAATAAATTTCTAAAATTGATAATTCTTCTTCAGACAATATTTCTGCTGAATTTAAATTAAAACTGTCGAAGTTGCTTATAAAGCTTTTTAAATTAAAAACAATTTCTTCAAAAAGACTTTCTTCTGTTTCTTCTTTTTTTTCTAAAAGGGACACAAAACGATTGCCTAAGTAAAAAAAGAGAGAGGTAAGAGAAAGACCACCTAAACCTAAAATTAAGATTCTCCTATTATGAAATTCAAGAAGATTAATCCAGAAAGATTCTTCTTGGTTTAAAAGCCAATCTCTTAAGTCTTCTAAGCTTTCTACTTTTACATTTTGTTCTTTTAATTTTCCTATTATATATTGCCTCAAAAAAGAAGTATTAATTATTAGCGGCAAGTTAAAACCAAATTTATTTTGAACTTCTTTTAAAACATCTAATAAAAATCTATCAGGAATTTCAATCTTTATTTCTTCAACTCTTGGCTTTCTTTCCCAAAATCTTCCTAAATTTATCATTAACTTAATTTTATAATTTAAATAATGAGAAAAGAAGTTTCTGCAGGAGCGGTTATTTTTTATGAAGAAGGCAAAGAAAGAGAATATTTGCTTTTGAATTATAGATCAAAAACAAGACATTGGGATTTTCCTCGTGGTCATGTAGAGATTAATGAAGATCCAATAAAGACAGCTTTGAGAGAAATTAAAGAAGAAACTGGTTTAAGGGTAAAAATAATAAAAGGTTTTAAAGAAAGCTTTTTCTTTCATTTTAAAGATAAAGGAGAGATTGTTATTAAAGAGGCTATTTATTTTTTAGCTAAGTCGAAAACAAAAAGAGTGATACTTTCTTCTGAACATAATGGTTACGCTTGGCTTCCATTTAAAATGGCTCTAAATTTAATTACTTTCGAAGAGCCAAAGGAAATTTTAAAAAAAGCAGAGAAATTTTTACAGAAATTAAGAAATGAAAAAAGGCTTCACATTACTTGAAATTTTAGCTGTCATTTTTCTTTTGATGGTAATTTTAGGTCTTACAATTATTACTATTAATCCTTATGCTTATTTTCAAAGAGCGAGAGATTTTAAAAGGATAAATGATTTGAAAGCTTTAGAGGTGGCTATTAATACTTATATTAATGTGACTTCAACACCTATTTTAGCTCCCCCTGGAAGAAACGTGGGGGAAACAAATCAAAGTATTTTTATTTCTGTTCCTTTTGATAAAGAAGATAGAAGAAGCACTACTGTTTCTGGTTTTTATATTTATCAAGCAAGTTCAACTAATTATTTAAAAATTGATGGCGATGGTTGGCTTCCTGTAAATTTTTCTTCTCTTCCCTATCCTCCTTTAACTTCTTTACCTATTGATCCTATAAATTCATATTCAAGAAAATATTTTTATTCTTATGTAGCTACCACTTCACAAAAAGCTTTTGAAATCAATGCCAATTTAGAATCTTCAATTTTTAAAGCTGGAGGTGGAAGCGACTATACAAGCACTGATGGCGGAGATAATTCAAATATCTTTGAGGTTGGAAACAGAAAAAATTTAATGCCTAACACTCTTTATTAAGAGGAGACATAAAAGGATTAGTAAGATTTCTGAAATTATAGGTAAAAGATAGTTTTTGCTTTTAAGTTTGAAGTGATATTTTTCATGAAATTCTAAATAAAAATTTAAAAGCTTAAATTTAGGAAAAAAAGACTTTATAGTAAATGAAATAATATCAGGAAGAAGAGCTCCTAAACCACCGAAAAAAGCAATTTTTTGTTTTTCTAAAGAAAAGTTGCCTAAGAAATAAAAAGTTAAAAGAAAAAAGAAAAGAAATTCAAAAAGAAAAAGTGACCAAGCTTTAAAATCCCAATTTTTAATAGATTCGTATTCTTTTTTGTTAAAAATATTTAAATCTAAGTGAGGCAAAAGATCTTCTAAATGATGGACGATAAATCCCAAAATTAGAGAAAAAAATAAAGAGGAAGAAAATTTTAAAGAAATAATTGAAGCAGAAAAAAAGTGAATTCCTGCAAGCATTAAGCTTTTACATAATCAACCAATTTTTGCCAAATCTCAGGGTAATCTTTAGCTAATTCGCTTAAAACTTTTCTATTAAGATTTATATTTTTTTGTTTTAAAAGATGAATGAATTTTGAATAGTTTAAACCGAAGGGTCTTACACCAGCATTAATTCTTACTTGCCAAAGCCTTCTAAAATCTCTTTTCTTTTGTTTTCTTCCTTGATAGGCATGTCTAAAAGCATGCAAAAGTGCTTCTTTAGCAAATTTTTTCTTTGTTGAATAAGGAGCTCTAAATCCTTTTGCCAATTTCAATATTTTCTTTCTTTTTTTACTTTTTATAACTCCTCTTTTTACTCTTGCCATCTCAAAGAAAATTTTAACATAAAAAAAGTAAAATAAAAAGAAATGAATAAGATAACAAGAAGAGAGTTTTTAAGAAGATTTTTAGGAAGAGATGGGGAAAGAAAAAAAGAAAGCATTTCAGAAGAAAATAAAGAAACTAAGGGCATTAAAAGAAGAGAGTTTTTAAAGGGTTTAATTGCCTTTTTAATAGGATTATTTTTACTTAGAGAAGAAAAAAAGGTTGAAAAAGAAAGAGAAAATAAATGGCAAAGTCCTGGAGAGGAATATATAAAAAGTAAAATAGAGGAAATTTTTAAAGATGTTGACGGACCAGAAACTTTAGGTGAATTTTATGAAGAACATCAATTTTATGAAGAGCTTCTAGAGGTGCCAATCGAAGAAAAAAGAGATTTAAAAGCGGCTAATAATAATGTAAATGTAGAAACTGAGATAGAAACTAAAGTGATTTATGGAGGTAAGCCAGGAACAAAGAGAATAGCCATAACTTTTGATGATAGTGCAAATCCCCAAATGCTTAGAAAACTTTTAGAAATAGCAAAAGAGCATCAAATAAAAATGGTCTGGTTTTTGATAGGAAGGACTGTAAATGAAGAAGTGTCTGAAATAATTAAAGAAGCTTTGGATTCAGATTTAATCAGATTAGGGAATCATTCTTTTAGTCACAATATAAGTGAATTTAGTAAATTAAATAGAAACTACATAGAAAAAGAAAAAACAGAATGGATAGAGAGATTAAAAAGCTTTGGAATATCAGAAGAAAATTTAAAATTTTATTTTAGACCGCCAGGTGGAGCTGGAGGTTATAGGGGAGGAGATAAAAATCTTTTAAATTTGCTCTCTCAAAATGGATATAGGTATCTTTGTATGTGGAACGTTGAATTTATTTATACTATAAGAACAAAATTTAATGGAGATTACAGCAAAGAAAATGTACTTAAAATTTTGAAAGGTAGCATTTATTCAAGAAAAGGAGGAAATTTAATTCTTTTTCATTTCAATAGTGTTGATTTAAGAGCATTTATAGAAATATTACCAGAACTAATCAAAAATGGTTATCAATTTGTTTTTCCTGAAGAACTTTAAAATTCTTCTTCCTCTTCAGGAATTTCTTCTTCTGCTTTTTCTTCTTTTGCTTTTTCTTGAAGTTCAGAGACAACAGCTTCTGTAATTAAGAGCAAACTAGCTACAGAATGAGCGTTTTCTAAAGCAACTCTTGTTACCTTAGTAGGATCAATAACTCCTGCTTGGAAGAGGTCTTCATAAGTAAGAGTTAAAGCATTCAAACCAAAACCATCTTTTCCGCTTTTTACCTTATCAACAACAATAGAAGGATCAAGACCAGCATTTTTAGCAATTTGTCTTAGTGGTGCTTCTACTGCCTTTTTAACAATATTAGCTCCTATATATTCAGCAATATTTTCCTTAGCTAATTTTTCAATAAGCTCCTCAAGTTTAGGAAGGGTTCTTACAAGAGCAACGCCACCTCCAGGAACAATACCTTCTTCTAAGGCTGCTTTGGTTGCTGAGATAGCATCTTCAATTCGATGTTGTTTTTCTTTTTGTTCAACTTCAGTTGGTGCACCTACTTTAATAACAGCCACACCTCCTGAAAGTTTTGCTAATCTTTCTTGAAGTTTTTCTCTATCATATTCGGAAGTTGTTTTTTCAAGCTGAGCTTTTATTTGTTGAATTCTCTTTTCAATATCTTCTTTTTTCCCTTTTCCGCCAACAATAGTAGTTGTATCTTTAGTCACAATAACTTTATCAGCTTCTCCCAACATATGAATGTCTGCATGTTCAAGTTTATAACCAAGTTCTTCAGAAATAACTTGACCTCCAGTTAAAATAGCAATATCTTGAAGCATTTCTTTTCTTCTGTCACCAAAACCAGGAGCTTTAACAGCTACAGAAATAAGTGTTCCCTTTAATTTGTTAACCACTAACGTAGCTAAGGCTTCTCCTTCGATATCTTCAGCAATAATTAAGATTTGTTTTCTACCTGATTGCAGAACTTTTTCTAAAAGAGGCACAAGCTCATGAATAGAACTTAGTTTTTTATCAGTAATCAAAATAAGTGGTTTTTCCAAAATAGCTTCCATTTTTTCTGGATTGGTGATCATATATGGACTGACGTAACCTCTGTCAAATTGAAGTCCTTCAACAATTTCATAAGAAAGACCAATTATTTGTGATTCTTCAACTGTCACAACACCGTCTTTACCAACTTTATCAATCACTTCAGCAATAAGTTTTCCGATTTCTTCATCTCTTGAAGAAATAGTAGCTACGTGCATCGTATCTTCTTTGCCTTTGACTGGTTTGGAAATTCTTTTAAGTTCTTCAATAACTACTTTAACTGCTTTTTCCATTCCCTTTTGCATGCCAATTACATCAACTCCTGCAGTAGCATTTTTAAAACCTTCGTTAATTAAAACTTTAGCTAAAAGAGTTGCTGTTGTCGTACCGTCTCCAGCAATATCATTTGTTTTTTCAGCAACTTCTTTGACAAGTTCAGCACCAATTTTTTCTATAGGATCTTTAAGTTCGATTTCTTTAGCAATAGTAACACCATCTCTAGTAATGATAGGTGTTCCGTAACCTTTATCAATTACAACGGCTCTTCCTTTGGGACCTAAAGTAACAATAACTGCGTTAGCTAATTTATTAATCCCTTGAAGAAGTTTTTTTCTAGCAATGTTTTTAAAATTTACTTGTTTTGCCATTTTTTAAAAAATTTAAAATTCGACCTTATTCTTCAATGATAGCCATAATATCATCGTCCCTTACAAAATAATATTCTTTATCATTAACTTTAATTTCATCTGGAGCGTATTTTTTGAAAATAACTATTTGTCCAGGTTTTACAGAAACAGGCATTCTTTCTCCTTTTTCATTCAATTTTCCTGGACCAACAGCAATAACTTTACCTTTCATAGATCTTTCTTCTTGTGCTGAAGGAGGAATATAGATGCCACCTTTGGTGACCTCTTCTTGTTTAATAGGTTCAATTAAAATAAAGTCATGAAGAGGTGTGATTTTCATTTTGAAACAATTTTAAAATTTTTAAGGCGACCTAAAATTATAAAAACTATTCTAATCAGGTTAAAATCAAAAGAGGAAAGATTTATGATTTATATTATAATTATACCATAAAGCCGGCGTAGCTCAGTGGCAGAGCGACCGCCTTGTAAGCGGTAGGTCGTGGGTTCGAATCCCACCGCCGGCTCAAATTTAATGAAAAAAGGCTTTACTTACATTGAACTTACTATTGTTCTTTTTCTTTTACTTGTTATTGGTGGCA
The DNA here is from genome assembly GCA_032249155.1 of Minisyncoccota bacterium. GTDB lineage: Bacteria > Patescibacteriota > Minisyncoccia > UBA6257 > HR35 > HRBIN35. The sequence continues at coordinate 8,316 of JAVVGJ010000001.1, forward strand.
TAGTTTTTTCTGTTATTAGGGTTCAAGAATATTTTGCTAGGTCAAGAGATATTAAAAGAATAAATGATTTAGAGGTTTTGTTTAATGCTTTAAAAGTTTATTCTCAATCAACAAGCTCTCCTGATTTAGATGGTCCATATCTTGATTTTAGAGGTATTGATGAAACTTGGGCAACTATCTTTATTTCTGTTCCTTTAGAATTAGAAACCTTTCCTACTTCAGCTTGCGTTTATGAAGGAAGAAGTTATGCTGTTTTTCAAGCAGATAAAAATAATTATTTGAGAATTGATGGAAAAGGATGGCTTCCAGTTGAGTTTAGTAAAATTAATCCTCCACCTTTTTCTTCTTTACCAGTTGATCCTATAAATAATTATTCAAAAGGTTTTTACTATTTATATGCTTTTAGAAGAAACCCTCTGCAATTTGAAATTTCTGCTGCTTTAGAGTCTAAAGATTTAAGATATGGCGGTAAAGGAGATAAGGTTAGCACTGATAACGGTAATGACACCTATAGATTAGAATTAGGAACAAATTTAGATCTGATTCCTCCTTTTGCTCCTCCTTCATTTTAATTTTTTGAAGTAAAATAAATATTAAGTGGAGGGGTGCCGGAGTGGACTAACGGGACGGCCTGGAGAGCCGTGGCCCCTTTTCGGGGTCTCGTGGGTTCGAATCCCACCCCCTCCGCAAAATAAAAAGTTATGTTAAATTTTGATTTTTTTAAATATTGGGTCAGTTGAGGTAATTTTTATTTTTTCTGCTTCTTCTAAATTTAAAAGATATTTATCTTTTCCTATTTCATAATTTATTTTTTCAAGTCCAGCTTTTTTTCTTATCTCTGAAGAAAAATTTGGTAAGAAAGGATTTAAAAGATAAGTTAGATTAGAAATTAAAAGAAGAGAATTAAAAATAATTTTTTCAGCAAAGTCTTTTTCTTTTTTCCAGGGCTCATTTTTTTCTAAATATTTATTTCCTTCTCTTGCAAGATCTAAAATCAAATTAAATGATTTTGTCTCTTCTCCAAAGAAAATTATTTTTTTAATCTCATCATAAGTATTTTTAATTTTTTCTATAATTTCGTTATCATACTCTTTTCTCTTTATTTCATTTCCAAGTTTTTCCTTATAAAAAATAAAAACCCTTTGAAGAAAATTACCTAAGTTATCATTAAGTTCGCTATTTATTTTCTCTTCGAAATCTCTCCATTTAAAGTCTGAGTCTTTGTTTTCTGGGAAAATGGAAATTATATAAAATCTTACATAATCTGGCCCATATTTTTCTCCAAATTCGACTGAATCAATAATAACACCTCTGCTTTTAGAAAATTTTTGACCCTCAAGAAAAAGAAAATTATTTACCCAAGGAAAATAAGGTAAATTAAAATTCATATGCTGACCAAGAAGCTGACCTGGCCAAAAGAGAGTATGAAAGCTAAGATTATCTTTACCCATAAAGTAATAATGAAGACAATCCTCGTTTTGCCAAAACTCTCTAAAATCTCTACTATTTTTATTTGCCCACTCAACTGAAGCAGAAAAATAGCCAATAACTGCTTCAAACCAAACGTAAAAACGTTTATGCTCAAAAGATTCTAATTTCATTTCCTCGGGAATTTCTTTTTCAGGAATTTCTATACCCCAATCAAGATCTCTAGTAATAGCTCTCGGTTTTAAACCTTCTTTAAGCCAAGCGAGAGATTCTTCATAAACCCATTTTCGCCAATGTTTGCTTTCTTTAACATAACTTTCTATAAGAGGCTGAAGTTTAGCATAATCTAAAAAATAATGTTCTGTTTCTTTTAAAGTAACAGGTTTTTTCGTTAATTTACTTACAGGATTTATAAGTTCTCCTGGATTTAAAACTCTTCCGCATTTTTCGCATTGATCACCTCTTTGCTCTTCAGCACCACAAAAAGAGCATTTTCCTTCTACATATCTATCTGGCAAAAATTTTTTTTCTTCAGGAGAAAAATACTGAAGCTGTTTAGCTTTAAAAATATAACCGTTTTTTAGAAGTCTCAAAAAAAATTCTTGAGTTATTTTTTTATGATTTTCTGTAGTGGTAGAAGTGAAAATATCAAAAGTTAAATCATAAAGTTTTAAAAGATGATGGATTTTAGGTGTATATTCACTAACAATATCTTCTGGTTTAACGCCTCTTTTATCAGCTTCAACAGTAATAGGTGTTCCATGACAGTCTGTTCCAGAAACCATAAGAGTTTCATAGCCACATAAGCGACAAAAACGGGAGAAAATATCAGCAGGAAGAAGATAACCAGCTAAATGTCCTATATGTAAATCTCCGTTAACGTATGGCCAAGCAGCGCCAATAAAAATCTTTTTCATAAAAATTATTTTATCAAACTAATCGGAAATTCTATAAATTTCAGCTCCTACTTTTGTAAGTTTTTCTTCAATCCTCTCGTAACCTCTATCAATTTTCTCAGCTTCATGAATAATTGTTTCTCCTTGAGCAACAAGACCAGCAATAATTAAACTTATTCCTGATCTAATATCTAAAGATCTAACTTCTTTTCCGTAAAGTGGTGTTGTACCGATAATAATGGCTCGATGGGGATCTAAAAGTTCTGTATTAGCTCCCATAAGATTTAGTTCATTTAAATAAGAAAATCTATTTTCATACATCCAATCATGAATCAAAGTCACTCCTTCGGCTTGAGTAGCTAAAACTCCAAAAGGTGGCTGAGCATCAGTAGGAAATTTAGGATGATAACCAACTTGAATTTTTGTTCCTTTAAGTTTTGAAGGTTTAAGAACGATGGTTTTCTTTTTAATTTCAAAATTAACATTCATTTCTTTAGCTGTTAAGAAAACAGAATCCAAATCTTCTAAAGGAGCGTTTTCTATAATGATGTTACTTCTTGTAGCTGAAGCTAAAGCTAAAAAAGTAGCTGCTTCGATGTAATCGTAAGGAACTTCAAAAGCTATTTCTTTTTTTATATTTTTATTTCGAGAAATAGTCACAAAATGAGTTCCCAAACCTTTTACTTTATATCCTAATTTTTGAATAAATTTTTCTAAAGAAACAACATGAGGTTCTAAAGCTAAGAGTTTAAGCTTTACAGGTTTTGGTGAAAAAACGCTTGCCATTAAAACAACTTCGCTAGCAGTAACACTTATTTCTTTTAAGACAACTTCAAAAGATTTAAATTTTTTAAATTCACCTTCAATAATTCCGTTTTTAACTTCGATTTCTGCTCCTAAGGCTCTTAAGGCTTCAAGATGAGTAGTTATTGGTCTTGCTCCGATAATATCTCCACCAGGAAGAGACATTTTTATTTTTCCAAAACGAAATAAAATAGGAGCTAAAAGCAAAATAGAAGCTCTTAATTTAGAAATAAGTGGCGTTAAAAGATCTCGGTAATCCAAATTTTTAGTGTTTATAATTACCATCGAGTCATCTCTTTCAATTTCTGCTCCTAAAATTTTTAAAATTTCAAGCATAACTTCAACATCGCTTATTTGAGGAACATTTTTTAAAATAACTCTTCCTGAAATCAAAAGAGAAGCTGAAATTAATGGAAGAGCTGCATTTTTAGAACCGCTAATTTTGATTTTACCTTCAAGTTTTTTACCTCCTCTTATTAAAAACTTAGCCATTTTACTTTACAGATTTTAAAAAAAGATAAATTAAAAGACCTATTAAAACACCGACAGAATTTAAAATCCAAAACCTAACTACAATTTTTGGTTCTTTTATACCTAAAGCTTTAAAGTGATTATGGACTGGAGAAGAAAGAAAAATTTTTCTTTTAAAAACCTTTTTAGAAAAAACCTGCAAAATTACTGAACCTGATTCAGCTACCAAATTTATTCCTATAAAAGGCCAAAGAAGATAAGTGCCTGTAAGAAAAGAAATAATAGCTAAAGATGAGCCTACAGAAAAAGAACCGTTATTTCCATCAAAAAAAAGCGCTGGATAACTATTAAACCAAAGATAAAGAGTTAAAGAACCTAAAAGCGCAGCTAGATATGAAGCTAAATTATATTTTTCTTCTAAAAAGGAAACGAAAAGAAAGAATAAAATAATAGAAATAGCTGTACCAGCAAAAAGTCCATCTAAACCATCTATTTCATTAAAAGAAAGAGTCACGGCTAAGAAAATGAAAACAAAAATAAGAAAAAACAAAAAATATTCAATGTAAAATCTAAAATTTACAAGTTCGATAAATTTATAGTTAAGTTTGACCAAAAACCACCAAGCAAAAAAAATTCCTAAAGCAAAATAAATTAAAAGTTTTTCTTTAATGCCTAATTTGATTTTAAATTTTAGTCTTCCTAAAATATCATCTAAAAGTCCTAAAACGCCTCCTAAAAACAAAGCAAAAATAGGAAGATAGGTTTCTCTCCTTTCTAAAAAATTAAGATATTCAAAAAAACCTCCAAATTTTATTTTTAAAAGATAAAAAAGTAAAGCTAAGATAATAGGAGGCAGCCAAATAATTATTCCAGCCATTGTTGGTACATTTTCTTTTTCCTTTAAAAGTGAAGAAGCTATGGGTGCTTTTTTTGCTCTTTCTTCGTCTGCAAATTTATCACCCAATCTAAATTTAAAAGCTAATTTAAGATAAAGAGGAACTAAAAGCAAAGAAAGAATAAAGCTTAAAAGAGAATGAGTAATGATTTTAATGATTTGAAAATAAATTTCATAACTCATAACGGTAATATTTGGCTAATGATTTAATAAGAATTTCTGCATCTTTAAAGCGATCTTGAGATTTAAAAATAACTAATGAAAGAAAAGGAGATTCAGGAAATTTAATGATAAGAGCAAGATTTTCACCAAATTCAGGAAGATAACCGGTTTTACCTCCTACAATTATTTTAGAATATTTTCTTAAAAGAATGTTTGTTGTCCAAAGCCTTCTTCCGTTAATATCAACATACTCTTTTCTACTTATTTCAAAAATTTCTGGTCTTTTTAGATAAAGCTTTAAAAGAATTTGAGAAAATTCGTAAGGCGTTGATGAGTTTTCTAAAGAAATACCTGTAGGTTCATAAATTTTAGTATTTTTAAATCCCCAATTATTTAAAGTTTCATTAATTTTTCTTACAAAATTTTGAACTCCATAGTATTCAGCTAAAAGATAAATAGAATCATTACTTGAAGCTATAAGAGAGGCGGAAAGAAGTTCATTTAAAGTTAATTTTTCCCCTTTTTTAAAATTACCAACTTCTCCTGGCAATTCTAAAGCAGAAGAAGTAAAAGAAAAAATTTGATTTTTTTTATAAATTTCTAAAGAAGTGTAGGCACTTAAAAGTTTTGTTAAGGAAGCTAAAGAAAAATTTTGATTTATATTTTTTCCGTAGATAATTTTTCCTGAATCATCTAAAACAATTACTCCTTCAGCAGAAATTTCATCTTCTAAAGAAAAAATTTTTTCATCAGCTTTTTTAAACTCTCTAACTTCAAAAAGAGGCAAAACGTTTTTTTCTGGAATTTTATTTGCCGAAAATAAAATAGGGCTTAAAAAAAGAAGCCAGATTATAAGCATTCTCAATTAAATTTTAACCACTTAAATCTTAAAAATTTAGCTTCTTGGAGTGTTAACTTTAATAGATAAAGCAGCTCCTACTGAGGCACCAATGACTTTTCCAATCCTTCTGACTGCATTTATTGTTGCGCCCTTTCTTCCTATAATCATAGCTAAAACTTCTCTAGGACCTGTAATTTCCATAAGAACTCCTCTTTCATCAACTTTAAAATTAAAAACAAGCTGATTTACTTTTGAAGGATCGACCCAAAGAGAAAAAAGAGAGCGGAACTTTTCTTCTAAAAGCTTGAGTTTTTCTGATGACATTTTTTTACCTGCTGAATTTCAGCAGTTTCTTCAAATTAATATATGACCTTTAAGTAGCCGACGGCGGGATTCGAACCCGCGACCCCCGCATTACCAGAGCGGTGCTCTGCCCCTGAGCTACGTCGGCGATAAATTAATTATAAACTAAAGTTGTGTTCTTTTAAAACTTCTAAAATCATTTTCGTTTCTTCTTCTTTATTTTTCAAAATTTTTTGCCAAAGCTCTTTACATTTTTTACATTTGCCAGCATCTTTTAAATAAAACTTTTTAATTCTATATATGCTTCTTCGGTCTTGAACTAATTGGCTGAAAAGATTATAAAGATGATTTTCCATTTTTTTATTTAAATTTAATTCCGACCTAATTTTATTTTAACTTTTTTCTAAAAATTTTTTTAAACTTTCTCTTTTTTCCTTTATCTTTTCTTCCTCTCCTCTTCTAGCAAATTCGTATTCATTAAAATCTACAAATAAATACTTTGAAATTAAAGGATAAATTTTTTGAATGATTCTAGCTTTTTCTTGTTCAACTTTTCTATAATCAGGATGACCTTGAGGAGTTGTTCTTAGCTCTACTTCCCAAAAGAATTCTCGAAGGTTTTGATATTGTAAGAATCTAATTTTATGCAAAAACAAGACTGAATATTGAGAAACAAAAATGTTAATTTTTTTTAATTTTTCATAAAGATTTTCAGAAAGTAAAATAATTTTTTCTGCTTCTTTTTTGAGACCTATTTCTTCATAAAAGCTTGGCACTTCAAAACCTTCTTCAATGCTAAAAATTTTATTTATAAGAGTTTGCATTCTATGTCTTTGAAGATCTCTCCAAGCTCCTATATTTATTTTTATCTCAAATTTTAGATAAACAAGCTCTAAAGCTCTAGGCATTTTTTGCCAACGATATTTTCTTTCTTTTAAAATCTTCTCTAAGATCTCCTCTTTTTCTTTAAGAGAAAGTTCACTTACTTTATTTAAAACAAAATCAAATGGTTCTTTAACTAAAGGGTAAAGAAGACCGGCAATTATTTTATTTTCGCCATCTTCATCATAAGCTAAAAGTCTTACATTTTCATTTAAATCTATTTTTTCCTCTTTCCAATTAATTTTTTCTAAAACTTCGATTAATCTTAAATTTCTCTCGCCTAAATACTTTTGATAATTTATTGATTCTTCTTTCTCTATTCTTCTTAAAAAGGCAGGTATAACTTTACTTAGCTCCTCATAAGCTCTTTTGCCAGCCCATCTTATTTCTTCTAAGGGGTTTGCTAAAGATCTATTAATTAAATATTCAAAAGCTTGACCATTACCAAAAAAAGAAACTTGACCTAAAGTAGCAAGAGGAAGAATTCTTCGGCATTCATCAAAAGTTTTCGCTTTTAAAACTCTTTCTTTTTCTTCAGGGTATTTTTCTTTAAGATAATTAAAATATTTTTCTGTTGAAGAAATATAAAATTCAAAAATAGTATCCATCACTTTTTCATAATCATCTTTCAAGCCAGCTTTTTCTACTTCTGGAGGTAAAAAGTAAAGATAATGATTATTTACTTTTTCACCAAAATCTACATATCTTGTTGATTTCTCTATAGGGGCTATGCCGATTCTTTGATTTTCGAAATGTTTAATGGCTACTTGTGAAAGAGAAGAAAAAATAAGATGAGTACCAGCCATTTGCGCTATAGAATCGTCTCCATATTCAGCTAACCATTTTATGTAAAAATCTCTTGCTTTAGGATTGGCAAATAAAATTTCATAGTTATATTGATGAAGAAAATCAATAAAATTTTTCCAAGCTTTTCCGTATTCAGACTCTAAAAATGGTTTAACAAATTCGTTTAAAAACAGAGCTCTTAAATCATCTTTGCTTCTTGAAGCTCGTGAAGATAAAGCACCAATAACTTCAGGAGGAAGTAAAACAACTGCATAAACTGATTTATCTAAATTAGTAAAAAATGGCTCAAGATAGTATTTCTCTTCTTCAGTAAATTCAGGTTTTTTAAAAAGAATTTCTTCCATTTTCTAAAAACCTTTCATAATAAATATACATTATTTTTTTAAACAAAGGAAGAGAAGCTACCGAACCGTAAGGTACTTCCTCTATAAGTAAAGTAGCGCAAAGTTTGGGTTTTTCATAGGGCCCAAACCCAGAAAAAATAGCGTTAAGTTTTTGTTTTCCTAAAATTTGTGGAGAACCACTTTTGCCAGCTAAAAAAAAAGGAAGATCATTTAAAATTTTGGCTGTACCTTGAGTCACTGTCATTCTCATACCTTTTCTCACTACTTCTAAACTTTCTTGCGAAATTATGTTTTCTTTTAAAATTATCGGAGTTTTTTCTTCAATTTTGTTTTTTTCTGAAGAAACAATTTTTTTAACTAAAAAAGGTTTATAGATTTTACCATAAGCAAAATAACAGTTCCAAAGATTTATCTGAAGAGGGGTTGCTAAAAGATCGCCTTGGCCTATAGAAACGTTATAAGTATCACCAAGCTTCCAAGAAGAAAGGTCTTTATTTTTTTCAAGAGGGAGCATGCCTCTTTTTTCTCCGGGAAAATCAATACCTGTTTTTTCCCCTAAACCAAATTTTTTAAAGTAAAAATTAATTTTTTCGATACCCAAACCTTTTCTTAAAGGAATCTCATCAGAAGGATAAGGATAACCTCCTCCCACAGCATAAAAATAAATATTAACAGAATCAGAAATAGCTTTATAAATATCTGTCCAACCATGAACCTTATTGTCTTTAAAAACAGAATAAACACCTGGAAAATATGGGTGAGGAATTTTAAGTTCTCCTGAAGAATAAATTTTTGTTTGTGGTGTAACTATTTTTTCCTCAAGAGCAGCTGAAGCTATAATCGTTTTAATAGTTGAACCAGGCGAGTAAAGACCTGAGACAACTCTGTTGAAAAATGGTTTTCTAGGATTATTTAAAATTTTTTTAAATTCTTCTTTTCTTTCTAAAAGAGTATTGGGGTCAAAAGAAGGATAGGAGATAAGAGCTAAAATTTCACCATTTTGAGGATCAGTTAAAACAAAAGCACCACTTTTATATCCAGTTTCTTCAAAGTAACTTTTAAATTCTTCATAAACCTTTTCTTGAAAGTCTTTATCTATAGTAAGATAAATATCTTGTCCGGGGATCGGTTCTTCTTCGTAAATTTTTACTAAACCATTTTTTGTTTTTTTAAAAACTATTTTTCCTAATTTGCCTTTTAAAATTTCATTATAATAAGCTTCGATGCCTTCTTTTCCTTCAAATTCTAAACTGTTTTTTTCTGAAAGAGCTACATAACCTAAAACATTTCCCCAAGCTTCTTTCCCGTAGTAAACCCTTTTATAACTCGGAATTACAAAAATATGAGGATAATCTTCTTTCCTTGTTAAAATTTTGTTTACTTTATCTAAATCTAAAAATCTAATAATAAGTTCGTCGCCCCAATAAAAATAAAGAGGCTTTTCCTTTTTTATAATTTCTTCTAAAACTTCTTTTTCATAATCTTCTAAATTTTTAATATGAGCGTAAATATCATAAGTTTTTTTTGAATCAGCTAAAATTTTTCCATTTCGATCATAAATCCGCCCCCTTGGAGGAAAATAAAAAAAAGTTAAATAATTTGATGATTCCAGGGCTTCCTTAGCGCGATTTTTATAAAAAAATTGAAAATTTAAAAAGTTAAAAAAAGTTAAAAGAAAAATGAAAAAAAAGAAAATAATCAAATAAGTAAAATTAAATCTTATGGGAGAAAATATCTTTTTACCTGAAGGGAGGAAAAGGTCGTCCATTTTAAATAATCTTGAAAATTAACTTCCAAAAAGCAAAAAAGATAAAAAAGGGTATAAGGTTATATATAAAAATTTTAAATGAAAAAAGAAGTGGTAGGTTTAAGGACAAAATTAAAAAGATATTGGAAAAAATAAAGTAAAAAAAGAGGAAAAAATTATTTTCTAAAGGAAATATTTTAGAAAGAATTTTAATAATCAAGAAAAGAAAAGCATAAATTAAAAGAAAAAAACCTAAATTTTTAACATAAAAAAGATCGTAAAAAAACGAAGAGAAAAAAAGAAAAAGAGAAAAGTTTTTTTCTTGTGAGGTTATAAAAAAATACCAAAGAAAAAAACTTGCCCAAAATATTTGTGGCAGAAAAAAACTTAAAATGGGAAGCAAAATTATAGAAAGATAAATCATTTAAAAAGATAAAAATCTTTACCTTCAAAAACTCCTTCTAATTTAACTATTAATTTCTCTTGCCTGCCTGTTTTTTTAACTTCATAAAGACTGCCAACTAAAAAGTTGGGAGGAAAAATGTTGTCTTTACCGTAGGTAAAAATAGGAGAATCTTTTTTTATTTCTTTAGCTGAAGACAAAACTACCTCTAAAAAACCATCTCCAGTAGTTTTTCCTGTTCCTAAAAATTCTCCATTGATATCACTAACATTAAATTCAATTTCTGGATAAAGTAAAGATTTAACTATTATGAAACTTTTATTTTTTTTAAAAACAAAACCTATTAAAGTTAAATTAGAATCAACAACAATATCTCCTTCATTGGCTGAAGGATGATTTTCAAAATAAAAATAACCATAAGGATCTCTTTTGAGAAGTTCTAATTTTTTAAGATTTTTTAATTCACTAATTTTTTTATTTTCTTCATCAACAGATTTTAAATTAAGTTTAAGTTGAGAGAGTTCCTGCAAAAGGTTAAAGTATTTTTCTTGATAAACGTTTTCTTTTTTATTCAAAACAAAAATATTTTCTAAAATGCTCTCAAAAACTCTTTGAACTTTTAAAGAAAAAAGCTGAATTTTGTTTGTTTCTTCAGCAAAAACAAAAGTGCTTAAACCAAGAAAAATTAAAGCGATGGTGATATAAATTAAAAATGCTCTCATTAGAAAGTAAGTAAAATTTTTTGGTAACGACTAAAATCTTCTATTATTTTACCAATTCCTCTAATGACAGAAAACTTTGGCTCTTCAATTAAATTAACTTTAACTTTAACTTCTTTTTCTAAAAAAACATCTATTCCCTCGATCAATGATCCTCCTCCACCTAAAAAGAGACCTAAATTACTTATGTCTCCTAAAAGATCTGGTGGAGCAGAATTAATGATATCTTTAAGGTGATTGGCTATTTCCAAAAGAGATTCTAAAAGACTTTCACGAAGATCTTGAGAAGTAAAAATTACTTCTTTAGGAAGACCAGAATAAATATCTCTTCCCTTTACAACAAATGTTTGTGAAGTTTTATTAATTATTGAGCTTATAGTCGTTTTGATATTTTCTGCTTGTCCCTCACCAATAATTACTTCATATTTTTCCTTAAGATAATTTATAATATTTTGATTAAATGTTTCCCCGCCAATTCTAATGCTTTTACCTATCACAATTCCACCCAAAGAGATCAAAGCAATATCTGTTGTTCCTCCGCCAATATCAACCACTAAAAACCCTTTTGCTTCTTCAATTTCTAAATTAGCTCCCAAAGCAAAGGCAATTGGTTCTTCAACTAAATAAACCTTTTTAGCACCAGCACCAATACCAACATCAATAACTCCTCTTTTTTGAACTTCTGTAAGACCTAAGGGTACACCAATTAAAAATTTTGCGCCTAAAAGAGAAAAGTATTCTTTTCTAATTTCTTCTAGAAGGTAATTCAAAAAATAAAGCGCTTCATCAAAATTAGTAACAACTCCATGGGTTAGTGGTTTAACAACTTCAATGTTTTCAGGATTTCTTCCTAACATTTTTCTTGCCTCTTCACCAATAGCTACAACTGAGTTTTGTCTTTTATTAAAAGCAATCACTGTAGGAACTTCTTTTAAAAATCCTTTATCTTTAAGATAAAGCTTTGTTGAATGAGTTCCTAAATCTACTCCTAAAAAAATTTCTTTAAGAAATTTAATCATTTTTAATAACTCTGAGCAAAAAGCCAACGACGTCTTGCTTCATTTTGACAATAAATGCATCTGCCTTTTTCTTCATTAAATTCAAGGGGTAAACATCTTGTTGTTGCCTTTGTTTCTTCTTTGATTTTAATTTCACATTCTTCTCTTTCACACCAAAAAGCACTTAAAAATCCTCTTCTCTCTTCCATAACTTTTTTAAACTCTTCATAAGAATTAACCTCAAACAAATTTTCTACAGTGAAATTTTTTGATTTTTCTAAAAGATGAGAAAGATATTCTTCTTCTATTTTTTTCAAATTCTCTAAAAGATTTTCTAAACTTAAACTTATTTTTTCTCGCGTGTCTCTTCTGAAAAGAGTAATTTTCTTTTCTTCTATTTCTTTTTTACCTAATTCTAGACGAAAAGGCGCTCCTTTAAGTTCCCATTTGTTGAATTTAAATCCTGGAGTTTCTTCGGAAGTGTCATAAAAAACAGAAATGTTTTTTTCTTTTAAAGTTTCAATTATTTTTTTAGCAAAGAGATCTATTTTTTCATTATTTTCTCCATCATAAATAGGAACAATCACAAATTCATAAGGAGCTATCTTGGGAGGTAAAATTAAACCATATTCATCTCCATGAACCATAAAAAGAGCACCTAATGATCTTGTTGAAAAACCCCAAGAATTTTGCCAAACATATTTTAAGGTCATATCTCTGTCTTGAAATCTAATTTCAAAAGGTACAGAGAAGTTTTGTCCTAAATCATGGGAAGTACAACCCTGAAGGGCTTTTCCATCTGGCATAAGAATTTCATAAGTAAAAGTTTTCAAAGCTCCAGCAAATTTTTCTGATTCTGACTTTTGTCCAGCAAAGCCAAAAATACCCAAATATTCTTGATAAACTTTAAGATAAACTTCTAAAGCTTTTAAGACGGTTTTTAAAGAATCTTCATGAGTAGCATGAGCTCCGTGTCCTTCTTGCCATAAAAATTCTGTATTTCTTAAAAAAGGAAATGGCCTTTTTTCCCAGCGAATAACGTTACACCATTGATTAACAATTAAAGGAAGATCTCGATAAGATTTTATCCATCTAGAAAAGGCATCATACATAATTGTTTCTGAGGTTGGCCTAACAATAAGTTTCTCGCTTAACTCTTCTCCTCCAGCATAAGTTACTACAGCTACTTCTGGAGAAAAACCTTCTAAATGTTCTTTTTCTTTTTTTAAAAAACCTTCAGGAATAAATAGAGGAAAGTAAGAATTTAAAGCGCCTATTTCTTCTTTTATAAATTTATCTAAAATTTTTTGAATATTTTCCCATAAAGCATATCCATAAGGTTTGAAAATAATAGTTCCTTTAACTGGACCATAATCAAAAATTTCAGCTTCTTTCAAAACTTCTAAATACCATTCAGAAATATTTTCTTTGTTTCTTGGATAAACCATTACTCAAATAATTTTAAAACATCTTTTAAAGTAATAAAAATAAGGAGAAGGAAAAGAAAAACAAAACCAAGAGTATGAATTAAAGCTTCAAATCTAACTTCTAATCTCTTTTTAAAAATTGCTTCAAACAAAATAAAAATTATCCTTCCACCATCTAAAGCTGGAAAAGGAAGTAAATTGAAAAAAGCAAGATAAAGAGAAAGAGTACCTATAAAATAAAGAACGTAACCTAAACCAAATTCTTGTATGTTCCTATAATAACTAAAAATACCTATCGGCCCAACAACTTCTGCTTGCACTTTTTCTTTAAAGAAAATACTTTTAAAAATTGAAGAAAAACCAAGAAAAATGTTTTTTGTCTGTTTAAAGATTTCATAAGTAGCAGAAAGAAAATTCAAAGGAAATGGTTTTCTTACTAATTCAAAATTAGAAAGATAAACTCCTAAAACTGCATTTTTTCTAAGAGGCTTTTCGGGTATAACAATTTCAATTTTTTCTTCTTTCCCTTCTCTCTTTATTAAAAATAGAACTTTTTTACCAAGATTTTCTCTTAAAAAACTAGAAACTTCTTGAGGAGATTTGAAATAAAAAATTTCACCGTCTTTTTCTACACTTTTTATAATATCTCCCTTTTTAAAAACATTTTTAAATTGACTTTCCTCTAAAAAACCTGTAATGATGACTTTATTTGAAGATTGAGGAAAAGAGATCAAATAACTTAAAGAGAAAAGAAAATAGGCCAATAAAATATTCATAAGAATTCCACCTAAAGCGATAAGAAATCTTACTTTAGGAGGAGAGGCTAAAAAACCTCCTTCTTCTATCTCTTCTTCGCCCTTAAGTTTGACAAAACCTCCTAAAAGCAAAACTCCTAAACTATATAAAGTCTCACCAATTTTTTTCGTAAAAATAAAAGGAGGAAAACCCAAAGAAAAATGTAAAACAGGTATTTTAAATTTTTTAGCAAAAAGAAAATGGCCGAATTCATGAACAAAAATGATTAAATTTAGAAAAAATAGAAAGGTTAAGATTTCAATCATAGGATTTCTCTTTCTTTAACTTGAAAAATTTCTTCGACAGACTTATTAAACTTTTCTATCTCTTCATCGATTTTTTCTTTGGTTTTATAAAAATCATCTTCAGAAATTTCACCTCTTTCTTTTTTATTTTTAAGCTCTTTTAAAAACTCATCTCTTAATTTTCTAGCTTTAATTCTTACTTCTTCCTTAAGCTCAGCTAAAGTTTTTAAAATTTTCTTTTTTGTTTCTTCTGTTAAAGGAGGGAATTTTATAATTAAAGATTTTTTTTCTCTCGAAAGACTAAGGCCGAGATTTTTATTTCTTAATCCAGATTCAATCTCTCCTAAAGAGTTTTCATCAAAAGCTTCAAAACGGAAAGTTAAATGATCAAGTTGAGAAAGAAAACCTAAAGATTTTAAAGGATAATCTCTACCATAAATTTCTATTTCTAAATTTTCTAAAAAAGAAAGACCTAAGCGATGACCTCTAATTTCATTTAATTTTGCTTTTAGCTCACTAATTAGGCTATCTAAATTTTTTTTAAATTCTTGAATCATTTGTATTTTTTTATTTTAAATTCCGACTTGATGGTTTAATAATACCTTTTTTAAAATTTTGAAACTCTTTTTGAAAAGATGGTGAAGTAATAAAAATTTTAAATAAGAAAAGAATTAAGATAATTAAAAAGAATTTTTTTAAAGCTTCCCAAGCTTTATCCATAGCTTAAAATTAAATTTGTAAGTTGAAGAAACCAGTTATAATCTTGATCAGTTTCGCTATAAAGCTCAAGAAGGTCTTTTATTTCAAAGAGATGTTTTTGATTTATTTCTTTTAAAGAAACAGCTTTTTCTATGAGTTCTTTCCTCTTCTTAAGAATTAAAAGTTCGATAATTTCTTTATAAATTTTATTAATTTTTTCATTAAAATCTAAATTTTTTTCTAAATCAAAATAGTTAAAAACGTTTCTTAAAAGTTCTATCTTTTCTAAGGAGGTAGCTTGGAAATAAAAATTTTTATAAAAAGTAATTTTTTGTTTGTTTTTAATAAGATGATAGGCTTTCCCTGGTTGGTATGGGAAAAATGAAAGAGAAAAATCAATATCTGTTTCTGAGAAATTTTTTTCTTTAAGAAATTTTAAAGTAAGTTCTTGAGGAACTAAAGAAAATTTAATTTCTAAACTTCGAGATCTTATTGTAGGTAAAATTTTCTTTTTTTGATGTGAGACAAAAACAAAAAGAGTATCCGAGACTGGTTCTTCAATAGTTTTTAAAAGTACATTTTGACTTTCTTCTCTAAATTTATGCATTTCATCAATCAAAATAATTCTTTTATTTTTTGGTTTAGTTAAAGTTATTTTACCTATAAATCTTGCTGAATCAATACTAAAAATTTTTTTATCAGATTTTAAAATTATATGTTCCCATTCATTTTTTTTATCCTTTAAAATTTCTTTAACAAAAGAAAATTTTCCTACCCCCTCAGGACCAAAAATTAAAAGCGCTCCTCTTTTTTCTGATTCTAACCATTCTTTTACTAAATTTTGTTCTTTTTCATTACCATAAATCATGAGGTTAATCTTTTATAAATATCAATTTTTTCTAAAACTTTACCTGTTCCTCGAGCTACAGCGAAAAGAGGATTTTCAGCGATAAAAGTTTTAATAGAGGTTTGCGAAGAAATAAGCTCATCAATCTTTCTTAAAAGAGCTCCTCCGCCGGAAAGAACAATGCCTTTTTCCATGATATCAGCAACAAGTTCTGGTGGTGTGTTTGCTAAAACTCTTTTAATGCCATTTACAATTTCCTTAAGTTCTTTCTGAAGAGCTTCGGCTACATGGGAAGAAGTTATTTCAATACTTTTAGGAAGACCTGTTAAATAATCGATTCCGTTAACAGTCATTTTTAGATCTTCTTGGTTTTTATGATTTTTAAGAGGTAAGGCACTACCTATTTGGATTTTAATTTGTTCAGCAGTTCTTTCTCCTATAGCTAAATTAAATTTTCTTTTAAGATATTCCCTAATAGCTTCATCCATTTTATCACCGGCAATTTTAAGAGACTCAAAAGTGACAATACCACCTAAAGAAATAACAGCAATTTCTGTAGTTCCTCCTCCTATATTGACTATCATATTTCCAGAAGGTGTTTGAATAGGCATTTCTGCACCAAGAGCAGCTAAAAGAGGTTCTTTTATTGGATAGACTTCTCTAGCACCAGCTTCAAGACCTGCATCAATAATAGCTTTTTTTTCTGTAGAGCTAATACCTGCAGGCACAGAAATAACTAGAGTTGGTTTAAAGAACTTAGTGATTTTGATTTTATTCAGGAAATATTTTAAAATAGCTAAAGTAGCTTGATAGTCAGCAATAACTCCTTCTTTAAGTGGTCTATAAATTTTAATTTCTCTCGGAGTTTTACCGATCATCTCCTTAGCCTCTCTACCAACAGCAATAATTTTTCTTGATTTTTCATCATAAGCAACAACAGTAGGTTCACTAATAACTACTCCTTTTTCTGGAAGATAAACATTAGAATTGGCTGTACCAAGGTCAATACCTATTTTAAGAAACATGGATAAAAAAAATTATCTAATTGCTAATATTATACCATTAATTCCTTTACCTCCCAACTCCCCAGATTACTTTACTTATTTTTCTGAAATTCCTATAAGCAAAGGAAGTCTTGTGGAAATTAATTTTCGAAAAAAGAATGTTTTGGGCATTGTTTATGAAATAGAAAGTCTTGAAAGAGCAAGAAAAGATATTTTAGAAATTTTACCCAAAATTAAAAAAGTTATAAGAGTTGTTAAAGAAAAAAGTCTTATTGACGAAGATGAGTTTGAATTTGCTAAATTTTTATCAAATTATTTTGGCTTTTCCTATTCTTCTGTTTTTAAATTTTTCTTTTTCCCTTCAAAAAAATTTTTAGATTTAAATTTAGAAGAATTAAAAACAAAAGAAAAAAAAGCTTTTAGAATTAATTTTTTTGAAAAACTAAATTCAAAAATCTTAAGAAAAAAAAGAAATTTAATTGTTGTTCCTGAAAAAAGTTTCTCTAAAGAGGTTGAAGAATTTTTAAAAGAAGAAGGTCTTTCTTATAAAATCTTTATTCCTCCTTGGAGCAAAAGCAAAATTGAAGAAATTTCCAAAGAGCTTGGTGAAAGTAAAAAAATTTCTTTGATTGTTTCTAAAAATTTAATTTTTCTGCCATGGAAAAATATAGATCAAATAATAGTTTATAGAGAAGGAGGTTTTTTCTATTATGATTCTTTTAAAAAAATAAATTTTGATTATCGAGAAATAATTAAAAAATTAGCTGAGATAAAGAAAATCGAGCTAACTTATATAGATAAATTTCCTAGCTTAGAAAAAATAAAAGAGTTAAAAATAAAACCTTCATTAAATTTAAATGTTCATATTTTAACTAGCTTAGATGAAGCTCTAGAAAGCATAAAAAATTTTTCAAAAGTTATCATTTTTTTTCCGCAAAAGATTTCTTCCTCAGCAAGATGCTTAAACTGTTTTCATTTGCTTAAATGCCCTAAATGTGAAGGTGAAATTTTTTTTGATGAAGGAAAATTTTTTTGTTTTCAATGTCTTAAAGAAATTAAATTAGAAAAAAATGAGTGTCCTTTCTGTTTAAAACCATTAGAAATATCTTTCAAAAAAATAGGTGCTAAAGTTTTATACCACTATCTTAAAAAAAATTACCAAGAAGTTTATTTAGCAGAAAAAAAGGGCAAAAAATTTTTTGAAAATCTTGAGAAAAAAGAAAAATTTATTCTCTTAGGAAGTTTAAGCTTAATCTCTGGTTATTTAAAAGAAGCTGATGTTTCTTATTTCTTTAATTTTGAAAATTTTTATTTATCTTCGGATCCTTTTTTAAGAGAAAAATATTTAAGAATTTTGAATTTTTTAAAGGAAAAAACAAAAATGATATTTTTAATTTCTTCGATAAGAAATCCTGAGTGGGAAAAATCTTTTTTGAAAGGAGATTACATAGAAAAACTTCTTAAAGAAAGGGAGCTTCTTCGTTTAAATCCTTTTTACAAAGTAATTAAACTTATTAAAGGTTCAAGTGATTTTTATTTTCTTCAAAATAATATGGTAAAAATTTCTAAAGAACTTAAGGAAAAATTTAAAGAAAAAAATGTAGAAGTTTTAGGACCCATTTTTTCTAAACCTTATAGAATTAAAAAAAGATTTTTCTTAGAAATAATTTTAAGAAGTCAAAAAGAAGAAATTAGAATAAGAGAAACTCTAAAAGAATACGGTTTTGAAAAAATCAAAATCAATCCTTTAGAGATTTAAATTACTTTTAACCTCTTTCCAAATTCTTTGATGAACATCTTTAACGCTTCCTTCGCCATTAATTTCTTTTATTTCCCCTCTTTTTTTCAAAAAATTAATAGCTGGCAAAGTATATTTTTTGAAAAACTCAAGTCTTATTTTGATTTTTTCTTCAACATCTAGATTGTCTTCTCTTTTCCTTAAAAGAGCTCTTCTAAAAACCTCCTCTTCACTTATTTTGAGATAAATAAAAAGATAATTTAATTTATGCTTTTTGACCAGGTTAAGATAAGTCTTAGCTTCTTTTATACTTCGAGGACCACCTAAAACAATAAGGTTTTTTTTGTAATTTAAGTTTTTTTCTATTTCGTTTTTCATCAAATAAGAAACTAAATCAAAAGAAACAAGTTTGCCGCTAAATCTATTTTCTCTTTCTTTTCTAATATTTATATTCTTTTTCCCTATTTTTAAATAGT
Organism: Minisyncoccota bacterium; assembly: GCA_032249155.1. Classification (GTDB taxonomy): domain Bacteria; phylum Patescibacteriota; class Minisyncoccia; order UBA6257; family HR35; genus HRBIN35. The sequence continues at coordinate 27,247 of JAVVGJ010000001.1, forward strand.
TTTTTTTATAATTTTTAAAAAATTCATCTAAAACTTCAGAAACATTTATTTTTTTAGCTTTGAGTTTTTTAGCTAAAAGTGAAGCTTGCGTATCTTTACCAGAAGCAGGTTCGCCCGTTAAAAAAACTATAATTTTTTTAAATTTCATATCTTCTTAAAGAGATTTCAGCTTCTATTTGTTTGATGGTCTCTAAAGCCACAGAAATTAAAATAAGAAGCGATGTCCCTCCGATAGCTAAATATCTTGTTTGCGTAAGATAGGAAGTAAGATAAGGTAAAATAGCTATAACACCCAAAAATATTCCACCAAAAAAATTTATTTTATTAATAGAATCAGCTAAATATTTTTCGGTTTCTTTTCCTGGTCTAATTCCTGGAATAAAAACACCACTTCTTTGAAGGTTTTTAGAAATTTCCTCTGGATTAAAAACTGTGTAAGTGTAAAAATAAGTAAAACCAAAAACTAAAAAGAAATAAACAAAAATAAAGATAAATGGGTTGTTTAAAATTTTAACCAATTCTTCAGCAAAATAATTTAAAAATTCTAATTTAAAAAGATATAAAAACTGAGCTAATGTTTGTGGAAAAGCAATAAAGGCTAAAGCAAAGATAATAGGAATAACACCTGCTTGAGTTATTTTCAAAGGAAGATAGGTTGAAGCTCCTCCATATATTCTTGTTCCAGCTACTCTTTTAGGAGAAACAAGAGGTATTCTTTTTTCTGCTTCATTAATAAAAGTAACTAAAGCTATTAAAGAAAAAGCGAGAATAAGAAAAGGTATATAAATTAAAAGTTTTTCATAACTAAAGGTTGTGAAAAATAAAAAAAGAGAACGGGTAAGAGAAGAAATAATACCTGTAAAGACAATTAAAGAAATACCATTTCCAAGTTTTTGTTCAGTAATAATTTCACCAATCCACATGATAATAAGAGAACCTACAGTTAAAATAAAGGCATCTCTTAAGATTTCAAAAAAAGATTCAAAAACAACTAGATTATTTAAACTTAAAAGGTTAAGAAAACCCATTCCCTGAACAAAGGAAATTAAAACAGTTAAATATCTTGTATATTGATCTATTTTAAACCTTCCGTATTCACCTTCTTCATGATAAAGCTTTTTGAGTTTAGGAATAACATAAGTTAAAAGTTGGATAATGATTGAAGCGGTGATATAAGGACTCACACCTAAAAGAGCTATCGAAGCGTTAGCTAAAATGCCTCCAGAAAAAATATTAAGAAGTCCTAAAAATTGATTGGCTGAAAAAAGTTCTTTATATCTCTCCAAATCAACATTTGGTAAAGGAATATGAGCAAAAAATCTATAAATAAAAAGAAGGAACAAAATAATTAAAAATCTTTTTCTAAGATCTTTTATTTTAAAAAGATTAACAAAAGCTTTAAAAAACTTCATCTTATCTCACTTTGACTTTTTTTAATTTCTTCTAAAGCTTTTTTAGAAAAAAGTAATTCTTTAGAAAAAATTAATGGTTTTGTTAATGATCCTTTACCTAAAACTTTGATTTTAAACGTTTTCCAACTTTTAGGAATTTTAATTATTTTTCTTTCTTGAAGACTTTTTAAATCAACAAATTCTTTTTCGTTAAAAGCCTTATCTACTTTTTCTAAATTAACTTCAATAATCCTTCTTTCAATTTTTTTATTGCCAACTCCTCGAAGCTTGGGAAATTTCAAAATAACATCTCTTAAAGCTGGTCTAATTTTGGCTCCAGCTCTTGCTTTCTGTCCTTTCATTCCTCTTCCTGAATAATTTCCTCTTTTGCCTCCTCTACCAATTCTTTTACTTTTCTTTAACCTAAAATTAATTTGATGTATTTGAACCATTTTTTGCTTTAACTTTTAATAATTCTTTTAATTTTAACTTATTTTCATAGGTTTTTGATAGCTTTTCTAAAGCTTTAATAGTTGCCAAAGCATTTACAAGGTTATTTTTAGTAACTCCTAAAATTTTTGAAGAAACATCTGTATAGCCAGCTAAATAAAGAACAGACCTGACTACACTTCCAGCAATAAGTCCTTTACCTGGTTTAGCAGGTTTTATTAAAACTTTAGCACTTTTATATTTTGCTTCTACTCCAAAAGGAACGGTACCATTTACGATAGGAACTTTGATGAGATTTTTCATCGCTTCATTAACTGCTTTTCTTATAGCTTCAGAAGTATCATAACCCTTACCAATACCTAAACCCACTTCGCCGTTTTTATTTCCTATGACAACAACAGCTCTAATCCTTAAAGTTTTACCTCCTTCGGTTACTTTCGCTACCCTAGCTAAATCAATGACAATTTGTTCGTAACCAGATTTTTCAGCCATGAATTTAAAATTCTATACCTTTTTCCCTTAATTTTTCGGCAAAAATTTTTATTCGACCTTTATAACTAAAACCACCTCTATCAAAAACAATTTTATTAATTTGTTTTTCTTTGAGTCTTTCAGCTAAAACTTCAGCTAATTTAGAAATTTTTTCTTTTCGAGAAGCTTTTAAATCTCTAAATTCTAAAGTAGAAGCAGAAACAAGCGTTTTTCCTTGAATATCATCAATAACTTGGGCATACAAATGATTGTTTGATTTAAAAACACTGAGTCTTGGTCTTTCTGGTGTTCCTGAAATTTTTTTTCTAATTCTCAAATGTCTTCTAATTCTTTTATCTTTTTTACTTTCTTTTTTTCTCATTTTACTTTCCTAATTTTTTAACTGGTTTAGTAGGAATAAATTCGCCCTCATACATAAAGCCTTTTAAGTGATATCTGTCAGCAGGTTTTAAAGCTTTTATTTTAGCAGCAAAATTGCCAACCTCTTCTTTTTCAATGCCTTTAATGTAAATTAAAAATCTTCCTTTTTCTCCTTTTACTTCTACTTCGAGACCTTGAGGAATTTCAACCACAACTGGATGAGAAAAACCTAATTTTAAAAAAATTTCCTTTCCTTTAACTTCGGCAGAGTAACCTAATCCTTGCAAAATAAGGGTTTTAATAAATCCTTGAGTAACCCCAATGATTTTATTTTGAAGAAGAGCTCTTAAAGTTCCCCAAAGAGCTTTTGTTTTTTTATCTAATTCTTCAGCTTTTGGAAAAATTTTAATTTCTCCATTTTCAAAAATTAAATTAAAAATATCTTTAGGATAAGAAAAACTTGTTTCTCCTTTAGGACCTTTTATTTTTAAAATTCCATCACTTTCTTCAATTTTCACTTCTTGAGGAATTTTAATTGGTTTTTTACCTATTTTTGACATTAATAAATTTCACAAATAACTTCGCCGCCTAATTTTCTTCTTTTAGCTTCAATATCTGTCATCACACCTCGAGAAGTAGAAACAATTCTAAAACCAAAACCACTTCTTACTGGTTTAAAATCTCTATAACCCATATAAACCCTTCTTCCAGGTTTAGAAACTCTTACAAGATTTTCAATTAAAGGCTCTCCGTTTTCATCATATTTTAAAGTTAAAACTATAAATTTCTTACCATTTTCTTCTCTAATCTTAAAATCTTGAATAAGTTCTTTTTCTTTTAAAATTTTTGAAATAGCTAATTTCATCTTCGAATAAGGAGCTTCAACTTTCTTTTTCTTTACTTTCAAAGCATTTCTAATTCTTGTTAAAAAGTCAGCGATAGGATCAGTCATTACCATTTTACCAACTTGCTTTTTTAAGCCCGGGAATTTCTCCCCGATGAGCCATTTCTCTTAAACAAATTCGACACAAATTAAAATCTCTAAAATAACCTCTTGTCCTTCCACAACGAAAGCAAAAATTTCTTTTTCTTGTTTTAAATTTTGGTTCTTTTTTCCAACGTTCTATTTGTGCTTTGCTTGGCATTATTTTTTAATAGGAAAACCTAAAACTTCCCAAAGTTTCAGGTTTTCTTCTTTGGTTTTTCCTGAAGCGACTAAATTTACTTCAAAACCAAAGCTATATTTAATTTTATCAGAAATTGTCTCCGGAAAGACATTTGCTTCTTTAAGGCCTAAATTAATGTTCCCTTTAGCATCAAAATTTTTAGATGTTAAACCTTTAAAATCTTTAGCTCTAGGAAGAGCATAAGTCAAAAGTCTCTCTATAAAATCTAAAAGTCTCTTTTTTCTAAGAGTGACTAAAAGGGCTACAGGCATTCCTTTTCTTAACTTAAAACCAGCTACCGATTTTTTAGCTAAAACGAGTTTAGGCTTTTGACCTGTTATCATAGAAAGAACAAAACTAGCATCTTCAATAATTCTTTCTTTATTTTCCGGAGAATTAGCAACCATTTTACCTATACCAATTTGAACTATTCCTTTAACTGGTCTAGGAACTCTTAAATCATTTTCGATCTTAAGTTCTTCTTTAAGTCTGGGAATTATTTCTTTATAAAAACTTTCTCTTAAAGCCATTTTTAAAATGATTTATTACATTTTTTACAATATCTGACCTTCTTTTCTCCTTCGAACCTAAAACCTACTTTGGTAGGTTTTGAACATGATGGACAAATTAATCTAACATTAGCCCATGAAAGAGGAGCGGGTATTTCTACAATTTTTCCTTTCTCTCCTACTCTTTTTGGTTTAAGATGTTTTTTAACCAAATTAACTCCTTCAACAATAATTCTTGCTTCTTTAGGAATAACTTTAATCACTTTTCCTTTCTTTCCTTTGTCTTTACCTTTCACAACTAAAACTGTGTCTCCTTTTTTTATTTTTTGCATTTTAAACAAGTTCGGTAGCTAAATTAGCGATCTTGTCATAACCTAATTCCTTAATTTCTCTTGGAATAGGACCAAAAATTCTGGTTCCGTAAATATCTTTATCTCCCTTCAAAATAACGCAAGCATTTTCTTCAAATCTTATATATGTACCATCTTTTCTTCTAAAAGGTTTTTTTTGTCTAACTACCAAACATCTTACCACCATTCCTTTTTGAATTTCCCTTCTTGGTTCGGCTTCTTTTACAGAACAAGTAATAATATCACCAATTTCTGCATAACGAGCATTCCCTTTACCAACAATACCAATACATTGAAGCTTAATAGCTCCAGAATTATCTGCACATTTTAAAATTGTTCTTCTTTGGATCATTTTTCTGCTTTTTTAATAATTTTTACTAAGCGCCATCTTTTAAGTTTAGAAATTGGCCTTGTTTCTTCAATTAAAACTACATCACCTTCACGAGATTCTTCTTTTTCGTCATGAACGTAATATTTGGTTCGATGACGATAATATTTTTTATAAAGAGGATGTTTTCTTAAAGTTTCGCTTATAACTACTCTTGTTTTTTGCATCTTATCTGAAATAACTTTACCAACAACTTTTTTTCTCATTTTTGTCTTAATTTTTCATTAATGACCGTAAGAACCCTAGCTAAATCTTTTCTTGCAAATTTTAAAAGATGTGGTTTATCTAATTTTTTCAAAGCCTTCATCATTTTCAATTCTTGAATTTTCTTTCTCAACTCTCTTTCCAACTTTCTAAGTTCTTCAATTGTTTTTTCTCTAAGTTCTTTGGCTTTCATTTTATTCACTGACAATTTTTGTTTTTACTGAAAGTTTATGTTGGACCCTTTTAAGTAAGTTTTTAAGATCATCTTTAGGAAGACCGGCTACTTCAAACATAATCGTTCCTGGCCTAACAAGAGCTACATAAGTTTCCACATCTCCTTTACCTCCACCCATTCTTACTTCAGGAGGTTTTTTAGTTTTTGGTTTATGGGGAAAAATTCTAAGCCAATATCTTCCTTTTTTACCTAAGCCTCTTTTAAGCTCGTTTATAGCTGCTTCAATTTCTTTAGCATCAACCATTTTTGTTTCTAAAGCTTTAAGCCCCATTTCTCCAAAACTCAAAAGATGTCCTTTGGTAGTAATACTTCTCTTAAGAGATCTTCCTTTAAAAGCTTTTCGATACTTTAACTTTCTAGGCTGCAGCATTTTCTAAATAATCTTTTTTATCGCCCCTATAAAGCCAAACTTTTACACCATTAGTTCCATACTTTGTCATTATAACTTTAAAACCATAATCAATATCAGCTGTGAGTTTAGAAAGTGGAAGTTTCCCATAAGCCATGGTTTCTTCTCTGGAAATATCAGCACCATCTATTCTACCTGAAACTTTTATTTTTATTCCTTGAATTTCTTTAATTTCCTTAACTTGGTTAAGAATATTTTTCATAGCTGTTCTTGTTTTAACACCTTTTTCTATTTGAATAGCTATTTGTTCAGCAAGATACTGAGCATAAAGATAAGGTTTTTTAACTTCAACAACGCTAATATCAAGAGAAGGATAAGAAAGTTTTGTATTTTGAAAAAGTGGTTTAAGTACTTTTTCCAATCTTTTATAAAGGTTTTTTAAATTTTGTCCGTCTTTACCAACAACAATACCTGGTTTAGCAGCATAAATTTCAACTTTACATTGGTCTAAGCTTTTTCTTTCAATTATAACATCAATAATTCCATGACGAGGAAACATCTTATCTATTTCTTTTCTAATAAGATAATCTGCTTGTAAAAAAATAGGATAATATTTACTAAAGAACCATCTCGATCTCCAATTTCTATTAATTCCTATTCTTAAAGCATATGGTGGCACTTTATGACCCATTTTTGGAAGCTAAGATAATTTCTATATGCGACGTTTGTTTTCTAATTAAACCAACTCTTCCTAAGGCTTTAAAATAATATCTTTTATAAGCAGGACCTTTATTTACAGTAATATTTTTTACATAAAGATTTTCTTTTGTTAAACCCTGACTTAAAGCATTAGCTACAGCTGACTTTAAAAGTTTTAAAATTGCTTTAGCTGCTTTCTTATTTCGGAAAAGAAGTTCTTTTTCAGCTCTTTCCACATCAAGACCTTTAATAACTTTAGCTACAAGTCTTACCTTTCTTGGTGACATTCTAAAATATTTTAAAACAGCTTTTACTTCTTTCATTTTTGAAGCGTTCCTTGAGTGCTTAATTTCTTCTCTAATTCTCTAGCAGCTTTACCTCCATGTCTTATGAATTTCCTTGTGGGCGCAAATTCTCCTAATCTATGGCCTACCATATCATCAATAACTTTAACTTTTACAAATTGCTTACCGTTATGAACTTCAAAAACTAAACCAATCATCTCAGGAGTAATTGTTGAAGCGCGAGAATAAGTTCGAATAGGATGTTTATCCCATTCTTCTCTTGGCAAAGATTTAACCTTCATAACTTTCTTTAAAAGTTTTTTATCTACAAATGGACCTTTTTTTAAACTTCTACCCATTTTTATCTTTTCTTTGGTCTTCTTTGAATAATAAATTTATTTGAAGGCTTTCTAGGATTTCTAGTTTTTCGACCACCAGTAACATTTCCCCATTTATCTTTTGGCTTTCTTGTTCCTCTTGTAGTTTTTCCTTCTCCGCCACCATGGGGGTGATCTCTAGCATTCATTGCTGTACCTCTAACATTTGGCCTAATTCCTTTCCATCTATTTCTACCAGCTTTCCCTATCCTTACATTTCTATGATCTGAATTGGAAACTCTACCAATACTTGCATAACACTCTTTATGAATTTTTCTTATTTCTCCAGAAGGCATTTTTATAATAGCATAATCTCCTTCTATACCCATCATGACAGCAAAACTTCCAGCAGAACGAACAAGCTTTCCTCCAGAACCAGGAAAAAGTTCTATTTCATAAATCTCTGTTCCTGGATTGATATTTTTTAATGGAAGTCTGTTTCCTAATTTGACTTCTACATTTTCCCCACACAAAATTGTATCTCCTACTTTTATACCTTCAGGGGCTAAATGGTATCTTCTTTCACCATCAAGATAACATACTCTCATAATAAAAGCAGTTCTATTAGGATCATATTCAATAGTTTCTACTTTAGCAGGAACATTTTTTTTATCTAATCTCGAAAAGTCAACAATTCGATAAAGCCTTCGATGATAGGGATTAGCTCTAAATCTTACTGTAATTCTTCCTTGACTGTTTCTGGCTGTTCTTTTTTTTAAAGAAACTAAAAGAGGCTTATAAGGCTCTGTTTCTGTCAAAACAGACTTATAATCAATAACTGTCTTAACAATTTTACTTTTGCTTCTTGATTTAACTGTTTTTACTGGCATTTTTAAAAACAAAAATAAAAAAGCGCTTTTTTAATTATAACATAAACATCACTTATTCGAAAAGAGGTATCCTTTCTCCTTTTTCTAAAAAGACAATAGCTTTTTTAAATTTTGGCCTTGAGGTTTTTATTCTGACAATACTTCCTCTAACTCTTTTTGGATAATTAATAGTTCTTACTTTCTTTACTTTAACGCCAAAGAGTTTTTTAACAATATTTTTTATTTGACTTTTATTTAGTTTAGGATCAACAAGAAAAGTATAAGCATTATTTTCTCTTATAAGCTTCATAGCCTTTTCAGAAAAAAGAGGTACAAAAAGATAATTTTCAGAAAGGGAATCTTTTAAAGATAACTCTTTCTTTTCCTCTCTAGAAGTTTCTTTATTTTTTTCCTCTTCCTCTTTTTTCTTCTTTCCCCAAATTTTTCCTCCCCAAATTTTATCCCAAAGAGACATTTTTAAATCTTAAAAGTTTCTTTAATTTTTTCTATCGCACCTTTTTCCAAGAAGACATATTTATGGTTTAAAAGAGAAAGAATATTTAAATTGCGAGCTTCGATAGCAAAAGCATAAGGAAGGTTTCTTATTCCTTTAATAACTTCTTTTTTATTATTTTCTAAAACAAGCAAAGCTGTTTCTCTTTTCTTTTTTGTTTTTCTTTCTTTTAAAAATTTTTCAAGTATTTTTGATATTTCTTTTGTTTTTCCATTGACAAAATCAAAATTATCAAATACTTTCAAATAATTATTTCTTAATTTTTCCGCTAAAACCATAAGAATAGCTTTTCTTCTCATTTTTTTATTTATTTTTAAAGTTCTCTTTTTCTCTTTTCTTGGACCAAAAGTTACGCCACCACCTTTCCAAATGGGTGATCTTATTGATCCATGTCTAGCTCTTCCAGTATGTTTTTGGGGCCAAGGTTTTCTACCACCACCCCTTACTTCTCCTCTTGTTTTAGTATGAGCATAAGGAAAATAAGAATTCATCATTTGCCATCTGGCTGCTTGATGCACTAAATTTTCATTAAATTCTAAATTAGCAATTTCTTCAGGAAATTCAATTTCTCCAACTATCTTACCTTCTTTGTCATATACAGGAAGTTTCATTTTAAGTTTCAAACTTTAATTAATTTAGAAATTTTTTTAGTTAGAAAAATATTACCTTTATTAGAAAGAAAATTGCTTCTTATTTCAACAATTTTTTTATTGGCACCTGGTACGCTACCTTTAAGAGCCAAAAGATGATGTTCTGGCAAAATATCAACAATTTCTAAATTTTTAACAGTGACTCTTAAAGGAGAAATTTTACCAGCCATTTTTTTTCCTTTAATAACTCTTTGAGGATTAGTTCCTCCTATTGATCCAGGATGTCTCAATCTATCTTCTTGACCATGGCTTTTTGGACCACCACTAAAACCATGTCTTTTAACTACTCCTTGAAACCCTTTAGCTTTTCTTTCGCCAGAAACGTTTACATATTCACCAATTTCAAAAATATTTACATCTAAAACGTCACCAACTTTAAATTCAGGATCAAAAGGAAGTCTAAATTCTCTAATAACTTCAAAATTTCCTAAATCTTTCAAAATTCCTTTAACAGGTTTTGGTAATTTCTTTTTATATCCAAAGCCTAAAATTACCGAAGAGTAACCATCTTTTTCTTTGGTTTTCACACCAACAACATAGTTAGGCCCAGCCAAAATAATTGTTACAGGAATTAGAAAATCGTTCTTAAAAATTTGCGTCATACCTATTTTTCTTCCTAATAAAAATTTTGGTTTTAAATTTAAATTTTCCATTTTTGAATTTTCACCAAAAGTTTTAACAGTTAAAGAAGCTTAATTTCTACTTCGATGCCAGCTGGCAAATCTAAAGAGTTAAGAAGCTCTAAAACTCTTTGCGAAGGATTTAAAATATCTATAATTCTTTTATGAATAACAATTTCAAATTGTTCTCGAGAATCTTTGTAAATAAAAGGAGAGCGATTCACTGTATATCTTCGATATTCGGTAGGTAGCGGAATTGGCCCTTTAATAGGAATGCCTTCTTTACTTAAGAGACTTACAATTTCTTTAAGATATCTATCTAAAAGTCTATGATCATAAGATTTAAATCTAATCCTAACTTTATTTTCTGTCTTTGAGGTTGCTTTAGGCATTTTTTATTTTTACTTTATTATTTTAGTTACTACACCTGCACCAACAGTTTTACCACCTTCTCGGATAGCAAACCTTAATCCTTCTTCTAAAGCTATTGGATAAATAAGAGTAACTTTTATTTTAGCATTATCTCCAGGATTAATAAATTCAATACCTTCAGGAAGTTTTATTTCACCAGTAACATCGGTGGTTCGGAAATAAAATTGTGGTTTATATCCTGAAGTAAAAGGTGTATGTCTACCTCCTTCTTCTGGTGTAAGAACATAAACTTCTGCTTCAAATTCAGTATGTGGAGTAATGGTTCCTGGTTTAGCTACAACCATTCCCCTTTCCACATCTTCTTTCTTGACACCTCTTAAAAGTAAACCAACGTTATCTCCAGCAATAGCTTCATCCATATCTTTATGAAACATTTGAATACCGGTAACTACTGTTTTAAATGGTTCATGTCTTAAACCAACAACCTCAACTTCTTCGTTTAAAGCAATCTTACCTCTTTCAACCCTTCCAGTTACTACCGTACCTCTACCTTCAATAAGGAAGACATCTTCAATAGGCATCAAGAATGGTTTATCAATTTCTCTCACTGGTTCAGGAATGTAGTTGTCTAAGGCATCAAGAAGTTCTAAAATTGGTTTTGCCCAAGGATCATCAAGTGATTTTGCTTCTAAAGCTTTAAGAGCTGAACCTCGAATAACTGGAACTTCATCTCCTGGATAACCGTGTTTTTTAAGTTCTGCTCTCACATCTTCCTCAACTAAATCAATAAGTTCTTTATCAGGTACCATATCAACTTTATTAATAAAGACAACAATAGCTGGAACATTAACTTGACGAGCAAGTAAAATATGTTCTCTTGTTTGAGCCATAACACCATCATTAGCAGCAACAACCAAAATAGCACCATCCATTTGAGCAGCTCCAACAATCATGTTTTTAACATAGTCAGCATGACCTGGACAGTCGATATGAGCATAGTGTCTTTTATCGGTTTCATATTCGCAGTGATGGATATTAATAGTAATTCCTCTGGCTTTTTCTTCTGGAGCCTTATCAATTTCTTCATAGGTCAAAGCTTTTTCGACCAAACCCTTGAGTTTTAAAATATGCAAAATAGCTGCTGTTAAAGTTGTTTTACCGTGATCAATGTGTCCGATGGTACCTACATTAAGGTGTGGTTTTGTTCTTTCAAATTTTGCTGCCATTTTAAATTTAATAAGAAAAATAAAAACGCGACCTCAAAATTTAGATTAATTTTAACATAAAAATCTTAGAAAAGTCAATAAAATCATGGTTCAGCCTTTTTAGAATTTCTTAAATCTTCGAAAATATTTAAAATTTCATCTATACTTTTTTCACCGACATCACCTTTATTTCTAACCCTTAAAGCTACACTATTATTTTTTTCTTCCTTTTCGCCAACAACTAAAATAAAAGGTATTCTTTCTTCTTCAGCAATTAAAATTCTCTTTGATAAAGTTTCTTCACTTCTTACTTCACCATAAAAATTTTTAGATTTTAAAATCTCATTTACTCTTAAAGCGTATTTTAAATTTTTATCACTTACTGGCAAAATTACGTATTCTATAGGTGAAAGCCAAAAAGGAATATTTCCTTTTGTCGCTTCTAAAAGAAAACCTATAAATCTTTCATAAGAACCTAAAATAGCTCTGTGAATAATTATTGGATAAGATTTTTTATTTTCTTTATTTATATAATAAAGATCCATTCTTTTAGGAACTAAAATATCTACTTGAATAGTAGCAATCGTTTCTTCTTTGCCGTAGATATTTCTTGTTTGAATATCAAGCTTAGGCCCATAAAAAGCAGCCTCTCCTAAAACTGGAACAAGATCAAGACCTTTTTTCTTGCAAGCAGATTCTATAAGACTATTTGCCCATTTCCAAAGTTTTAAATCTCCTCCATATTTTTCTTTATTTTTACCTTTAAAATCAGGAAGTGAAAGTCTAAACCAATATCTTCCTTCAAAAACTTTGATTTCTTTAAAAACTTCAAGAAAAAGATCAACAACACTTAAAAATTCCTCTTCTAAATTCTCTTCAGTAGTGTAAATGTGAGAATCGTTTTGTGTAATCGGTCCGCGAACTCTCATTAACCCATAAGTTTCTCCTGATTTTTCTACGCGATAAACTGGTCCTGCTTCAGCTAAACGTAAAGGAAGATCTCGATAACTTTTAACAAGCTCTAAATAGATCATATGATGATGAGGACAATTCATAGGTTTTAAGTAAAAATTATCACCTTCAGGATCAATTACTTGATACATATCATTTTGATAATATTTAAGATGTCCGCTTTTTTCATAAAGCCTCCAAGAAGCAATATGTGGAGTAGAAACATATTTATAACCTCTTTTTTCTTCTTTCTCTCTCATATAACTTAAAAGCTTATATTTAATCCTTTCTCCATTAGGTAAAAGAAGAGGCAGTCCTTTACCAACATATTCTGAAACCATAAAAATTTTTAGCTTCTCTCCTAAAACCCTGTGATTATATTTTTCTGCTTCCTCTTGTGCTTTTAAATACTTTTCTAATTCCTCTTTTGTTTCAAAAGCAGCTCCATAAATTCTTGTGAGCATTGGATTTTTTTCATCACCTCGCCAATAGGCACCAGCAATTTTTATAAGTTTGAAAGCTTCGGGATTTATCTCTTTTGTATTTTTTACGTGGCCTCCTCGACAAAGATCAACAAAATCTCCTGTAAAATAAATAGTCACTTTATTTATTTTTTTAGCTTTCTTTTTTTTAGCCTTAATTAAACTAATCTCTTCGTAATCTGTAGTTCCGTAAGTTTTTAAATCTTTAATAAGCTCTAACTTAAAAGGTTGATCTTTAAAAATTTTTTCTGCTTCTTTAAAAGATACTTTTTTGCCTTTAAAATGTAAGTTTTGTTTAATTATTTCTTTCATTAAACTCTCTAATTTTTCTAAATAGCTCTCATCTATTTTAAAAGAAAAAAGAATGTCGTAATAAAAACCGAATTCTGTTGTCGGACCAATTCCCAATTTTGCTTTAGGATCAATTTTTAAAGCTGCGGAAGCTAAAATATGAGCTAAGGAATGTCTCAAATTATCGAGTTTATTTTCATTTTTCTTTGGCATTTTTTACGTATAAAAGAAAAATTATGATGGCAAGATCAATTAATCCCAAAATAAGAAAAAGAGGGTAACTTTTATTATAAAAAAATTTCAAATTTAAAAAAAGCGAAATTGTTAAAACAAAATCTGCTGTTAAAAAACCTAAAAGGAAATTAATCATAAGAAAAAACGAAGTTGTTAGGACCTATATTTATAAATTTTAATTGAAGATAACTACCAAAAGGCATTTTAAAAGTTCGGTTATAAAAATTTTTTAAGGCTTGATAAAATCTCTCAAAAATTTCTTTAGCTTCTTCTTTAGGTGGAGAAAAATCAAAAGAGATTCTTCCTTGAGAGGAAAAACTTGCTGCTAAAGTTATTTGAGAAACTAAAACTAAAGGTAAATGAGAATCTTTAATTTTAATATCAAATTTACCATCTTTTTCAATTATTTCCTTCTCTAAAAAATTTTTAGCTATTTCTTCTAAATTTAAATTTTTATCATTTTTTTCAATACCAACAAAAATCAAAATTGCTTCCGAAAATTTTTCTTTTTCCTCAAAAATTTCTAAATCTTTAACTCGGCAGGCTAAAAGCTTCATTTTATTTTTAAAATTTTAATTAAGACTTTATTAGGTACTTTTACTTTACCTTTGAAAAGTTTTTCTAATTTCTTTTTACCTTTCTTTTGTTTTTGCCAAAGCTTCATTTTTCTTGTTCTATCTCCTCCATAAAGCCAACCAGCAATATCTCTATAAATAGCAGGTACAGTTTCTCTGGCTATAATTCTTCCACTAATTTTTGCTTGAAGTTTTATAGGAAATTCTTGTCTTTCTAAATTTTCCTTTAAGGAAAGAAGAATTTTTCGAGCTATTTTTTCTGCTTTACTTTTTGGTAAAATTCGAGAAAGGCTAGGTTCAACTTCTTCAGCAATTAAAATATCAAGTTTTACTAAATCACTTTTTTCATAACCTAAAAACTCCCATCTTAAAGAAGCATATCCTGAAGAAACAGATTTTAATTCATCAAAAAATCCTGAAATTAATTCATCTAAAGGCATTTTTGCTTTTATTCTCACAAAAATCTTTTCTGTATTGACATATAAAGTTTCTCCTCTATTTTCTCTTATTATTTCTAAAATGCTATTGAGATAATTTTGTGGAGTAAAAATTTCAACATGTGCTTTTGGTTCTTGAATTTCTAAAATTTTATCTTCAGAAGGAAGTTCATTAGGATTTTTAATTTCTTTAATCTCTCCATTTTTAAGTTTTACTAAATATTTAACAGATGGCATAGTAATAATAATTTCTGTATTAAATTCTCTTTTAAGTCTTTCTTCAAAAATTTCTAAATGTAAAAGCCCTAAACAACCTACATTAAAACCTCTCCCAAAAAGAGGATGGCTTGTTGGTTCAACAAAAAGAGAAGGATCGTTAAGTCTTAATTTATTTAAACTTTCTTTAAAAACGTCGAAACTAATTTCTTCTGAAGGATAAACAGAAGCAAAAATATTTGGCTGGGGGCTTTGATAACCAGGTAAGGGTTCTGTTTCTAAATCTAAAGTAATAGTATCTCCAATAGTTAAAATTCCTGAATCTTTTATTCCTGTAGCAATAAAACCAATCATACCTTCTCCAAGTTCGTCTATTTCTTTAAGCTCAGGTTTAAAAATTCCTACTTCAAGAATTTTAAATTTAAATTTTTTTTGTCTTAAAAAAGCAATCTGATCTTTTTTAAACTTACCTGAAAAAACTCTAACATGAGCAATAATGCCTTTATAAGGATCAAAATGAGAATCGAAAATTAAAGCTTTAGTTTTTTCTTCTTTTAACTCTGGTGGCCTAATTTCTTTAATGATTCCCTTCAAAAGTTCTTCAACTCCTGTTCCATATTTTGCAGAAACCAAATAAATTTTTTCTTTACCTGTTAACTCTTTAATTTCTTCAATTAGTTCCTCTAAATTTGGTATTTCGAGATCAATTTTATTTATTGCTGGAATAATTTCCAAATTTTGACTTTGAGCTATTTCTAAATTAGCTACAGTTTGTGCTTGAATTCCTTGAGTTCCGTCAACAAGTAAAATAGCTCCTTCAACAGCAGCTAGAGCTCGAGAAACTTCGTAAGTAAAATCAACATGTCCTGGTGTATCAATTAAGTTAAGAAGATGACCATTATATTCCATGGTTACTGGCTGCATTTTAATAGTAATTCCTCTTTCTCTTTCAAGAGAAAGCCTATCAAGATGCTGAGGTTTAAGTTTTTCTTTAGGAACAGTACCAGTAATCTCTAAAAACCTATCTGCCAAAGTTGATTTTCCATGATCTATATGGGCAATAATAGCAAAATTCCTTATTTTATTAATCATTGTAGAAAAATCATATTTCCTCCGTAAATTTTAAAAATATAATCTTTTCCTTCGCATTTTTTAAAGAAATAATTTTCATTTGGTTCAATAATTTCAAATTCATAAGTTGCATTTGCTTCTATGTTATAGTTATTAATTTCATCTCTATAAGCTTCATAGTAAGCAAAATTATATTCCCCATTACATATTGTTCTTCCAATTTCTTTATATTTTAAAGTTAAAATTTTTTCTTCAATAACATTAGCATTTTCTATTTTTTTAACCCTAATCTTTATATCATTAAAACCTGCTCCTTCGAATCTTTTTTCTATTATTTTTAAGTTTATAATCTCGTAACTTTCAGAAATATTAGTAAAGACAACCTTTTTAATATTTCCGTTTTCATCTTCATAAAGTTTTATATCCCTAAGAGGAATTTCTGGATTATTATTGTAACTATTCCTTTCAAAAGAATAAGACGAAGATGAAGA
Organism: Minisyncoccota bacterium; assembly: GCA_032249155.1. Lineage (GTDB taxonomy): Bacteria > Patescibacteriota > Minisyncoccia > UBA6257 > HR35 > HRBIN35. Next base: position 43,419 of record JAVVGJ010000001.1, read on the forward strand.
AGAAATTTCTTTTTCTTCAACAGGTAAATCTCCGTTTAATAAAGATCGATAAAGAGATAGATTAGCAGAGTATGTTAAAGAAAGAAAAATGTCGGATGGTTTCAAATTGATCTTAAAAGAATTGTAAGCTAATGGTTTAAATTTTATCTCGTCTAACAAAGAATTATTTAAAGTATAAAACATAGATGAGGTTTCATAAAAAGCAGGAGAAAACCAATTTAAATTAAAATCAAATTCATGAAAATTAATTTCTTTTGTCTCTTTTATTTGATTATCATAAGAAAAAATTGTAAGAGTGGTTGTAGAAGTAATAAGGTTTAATGTTGGTTTAATAATTGATTTAGGAATCGGTTTTGAAATTTGCGAGTTATAAGGTTCGGCTTCAGAAAAGATAAAAGTATCTTTAACTATGTAGTTATAATCATCATCAAGGGCAATATATCCGTGACCATAATTATTTAACTCTTCTGACGAAAACATTTCTTCCTTTTCAAATTTTTTTCTTTCAATTATTTTATTATCAGGTGGATTTTCTAAACAGTTATTAAAGTTATTAACATTTCCCCAGCACAAATAATCAACAGTTTGATTATTGGAGTCAAATAGAGCTATACCATTATCATAAGTTAAACCATAAGGAGATGAAGTTGGGTATTCGTAATCTGGAGAAATGTTTAAAAGAGAACATGTTTCTTTGTTAGTTATAAGAAAATAAGAAAAAGGCTGTATTACAGCTTTAAGTTTTGTTGGTGCTACTATATTTGCCTCACTAAAATTTCCCTCACGAGTAATTTTTTTAATATACCAGTTAGAAATATCAACAGGAAAATCATTAGGATTATAAAGTTCAATAAATTCACCCTTATTTTCATTTACCCCAGGAATAACTTTAACTTTAGAAATGAGTATCTTGCCTTCTTTCTTGGCATTTTCAAAATTATCTTGCGAATGATCTATAACTTGACATTGCAAGATCAGCATTTGAGAACACAAATTATCATCTAAAAATATTTCCGTTGATGTTCCTATTTTGTTTTCTTCATCCAGCTTGTCTTTAATAAAAACAAAAAACTTAAGATTTGAACTTAAGCAATTTTCAAAAGGAACATTAAATAAGTAATCATTTTGATTAAAATCAAGCGGGAAAACTGATGTAGGATAGTTTAATATTGAAAGATCAAAAAACTGAGTAGAGGTTGAAATTTTTATCTCTAAATAATAATTGGAAGAAGATGCAGATGTTGTTGATATAGAAAAACTAATCATAAATGACTTACTATCAGATGAAGTAGAAACTTCCACCTCAAATTTCTGAATAGTTATCTCGCTTAAATCAATAAAATCTTCTCTCGGAGGTTCTGCATTTGATGATGAATTTTTAGGAGATGGATTGCGAAGCCAGAAATCTTTTGAATTATCATCAGTATCTTGAAAATTTTTTCTTTGAATTGATCTATTTTCGAGATTTTCAAAAACAAATGGTAAGGTTTCGTATTGATAAATTTTTTCTTTATCACTTCCATAACCAACTAAATCAGATATCTCTCCATTTGGTTTTCTTAAAATGATTACATTATTATTAGCAATTGAATAACTTTCTGCATAAGATAAATCTCCCTGATATTTTTCCTTTGTTGATGAAGAAGTAATTAGAAAATAACCGTTAGGTTTAATTTTACCTTTAAATTTTGAAGAAGGAATAAGAGTTATAGGTTGTTTATCCGCATTATCCGTATTAGATCCGCGTTTATCCGCGGTGTATTTTTCTAAGCTCCAACAAGTTAAATCTATTTCTTCATTATTAGGATTATAAAGCTCGATGAACTCATCTTTAGTATCTGAGGCTGTTTCAAATTGAACTTCATTAATAATTATTTTAGGATAATTTCTGTTTTTGTAATCATCACAAGGATCTTTTCTTTTATTTGAATTTGAAGAAACTCCGCCACCGCCATAACCTAAAGTAAGAGTCTGATTATTATTTATTTGTTTTACGCTATTTTGTGAAATCTCTTTATCTGGAATTTTTTGAGTTGAAGTAGACAAAATTTTTGTAGAAGTTGTTAAAGTTTTTGAAGTTTCATTTAAGAAATTTACTAAATTTCTCTGATTTTCTTTAACTGTACTTTGTTCTTTAGGTTTTTTATAAACTTCATATGAGTAAAATGTAACATTTTTGTTTGAAGTGGCTAAATTCTGTTTATAAATTTGATTTTGGGTTCTATTTTCTAAAGAGGTCTGATTTTTATTTTCTGAGCTTAAATTTTTATTTTCTTTAACTTCTGTGGGGCTTTTATACGTAAGAATTGCTGGAGTAGAATTAGCATATTTAACTTGCATGGTTTTAATTGACATTTCTAAAAATCTTTTTCTCATTTCAAGCTCAGCTAATTTCTTTTCTTTCTGTTCAGCAACCTTAGTTTTAATACATTCTTTCTTTTTCTTTATTGACCAATTATTTTCTGTACATTCAGGATAATTTGTTTTTATTGCTGAAAGGGCACAAGAAAAATCATTAAAATGACAATCATAAACAAAGATGGTGTCATCTAAGATTTGGTCCCATTCTTTACGTTTTCCAAGATAATCATTTATATAATCTTCATTATGATTATAGTGCCAAACTGCTTTCCACTCATTATCATGAATTCCGTCATATTTTAATTTAAGTGCCGCAGCATAAAGCGAATCTTCCAAATTCCACGGATTTTTATTTTTTAATTCCTTATATTGAAGCCAAGTTGTTGGTTGAAATTGAGTATAACCAATTCCAAAATCAGGAGAAAAAGGAACTTTATTAATATCTAAACCTAAATTAGAAGTAATTTTTTCAAGAGCAGAGTATTGATCATTACACCATTGAGTTCTTTCTTCTAAAGAATAGCATTTAGTATAAATCAAAGATTTTTCACACATATCTATACATCTTTTCAAATTTTTCTCTTTAGAACCAAGATTATATCCTAAGTTTTCTCCAAACCCGCTTTCTTTTTCAATAATTGTCAAAATATAACTTGGTGTTTTCAAACCAACATTTTTATAAGCTTTATCAACTGCTTCAATAATTAATTTCCATTCCAAAGCAAAAACTAAAGATATAAGTAAAAATAAAAGTAAAATAATTACTTTTGTTTTACTCATTTTTCTTTATGAATTTGAAAGTTTTTATATATTTTTGTTCAAATTCTTCAGAAGGCGGAGCAAAGATTGAATAAAGCTTATTGCCTTTAAAAATTACATATTCATATTTATAAATAGTCTCATGTCCATCTTCTATTTTTATGTGTTTTATTTTATAAAAATCTTCGCCGTTGATATCAATCTTTGTTGAAGTAGATGTTGTTTTTATAATCACTCCCCCATATTCCCCTTCTCTCGATATACCTTTTATACTATTCCAAGTTTCTTCAAAAACCTCGTGTGCCTCATCTTTCTCAAAAACAAAAATACTCATTACTGTCCAGAATTTTGGAGGATCGTGTATGAATTCTTTTATTAGGTTTAAATCGTCGAAATGTAATCCAGTTGTGCTTTTAGATTGATTGAGAATAAGATTATTTGGAATTTCTATCTGATATCCCTCTGCGTGATTAATAACTAACTTTCTGTCTCCTTTAGGAATAATCTCTACTCCTTCAAGCTGAATATCTGTTGTTGTAGAAATGAAATTCTCAAAGCTTAAAATGTTAGCTACCTTTTCTGCATATTTTTCTTCATCAAATTTTTTTAACCTTTCTATTTCTTTGTTTACTTTTTCAAGCTCTTTCTGATATTCGATAAGTTTTTGTTTAGGAAGATAAACCTGAAAGTAATAGAAAACTGATAAAAAGATTAAAACAAAGATAAAAAATAAAATCAAAAAAAGTTTTTCCCTCATATTTAAAAAATTATATAAAGCAACAAAACTAAATTTTCAAAAAAACTTGTGAAAAACTAAAGATATTAAATTATTTGGACAAAATTCGGGTAAGGTATTTGGTCAACATTCGGGTAGCCTTTAGATTTCTTTGTTTTGGGATTCTTGTGATTTTTTCTTTTCCTTTATTTTTTCTATTTTTCTTATTGCCCAACTTTCAAGTTTTAAGGATTCGATTTTGATTCTCATAAGAATTTTTTCAAAAAAGTTTAAAAGGAGATGATAAATAAAATTTAAAAATGGTGAATAGATTTTTTTAACGAAATTCAATCTATAAATTCTTATTTTGTTTTGAAGTTTAAGCCATTCAATATAATCTTTTTTTTCAAGTTTGATATTTTTAGTTTGAAAATAAAGATAAACTATGCCTAAAAACAAAGAAAGAAAACTTAAAAAGATTAAAAGGAAATTAATCATCTAAAGAAAGCCTTACAAATCTTCCTATTTCTATTTTTTCTCCGAATTTATTCACATAACTATTTAAAAGATCTCTAATTTTGATGCTCTCATCTCTAAAATAAGGCTGATCTAAAAGAGAAACTTCTTCTAACCATTTTTCTAATTTTCCTTTAAAAATAGATTCTTGAACTTCTTGAGGTTTGTTTTCTAAACCAGCTAAAAATTCTTTTCTTTTTTCTTCTAAAACTTCTTGAGGAATATGCTCTAAAGAAATGTAAAGAGGTTTTAAAGCAGCAACTTGGATGGCTAATTCATAAGCTAATTTTTTAAATTCTTCATTTTGAGCTACAAAATCAGTTTCACATTTAAGTTCAAGCAAAGAAGCTATTCTGCCATTAAAATGAACGTAAGCAGCGATTCTTCCCTGTGAAGTTTTAACTTCTTTCTTTTTTTCTAAAAGAGATTCACCCTTTTTTCTTAAATATTCTTCTGCTTTTTCTAAATCATAATTCGAATTTTGAAGAGCTTCTAAGCATTTTCCCAAAGGAGCACCTGTTTTTTCTCTTAAAACCTTTACTTTTTCCAAAACTTCTCTATCCATGATTTTATTTAACTATTTAATTTTGACTTAATTTTTTCTTCTAACCAATCCATTATAAAGGCGATACTTCGAGGAGCTTTATCATTGCAAGGAACAAAATAGTTTACTCCGGTAATATCATTGTCAGAACCAGCTAAAGCAAAAATAGGTATTTTAAGTCTCAAAGCTTCTCTTTTAGCAGTAATGTGTGATGGATGAGCTAAATTAACAATAAAAAGAGCATCTGGAAGTTTTTCCAATTTAATGACACCGCTATAGATATTTTTCAATTTATTAAGTTCTCTTTCGAGTTTTGATCTTTCTTTAGGAGCATATTCTTCTAATTCTTTGGTTTCTTCCTTTTTAAGAAGATCTTTAAAATAAGCTAAGCGTGAAAGTGAGGTTGAAAAATTTGTCAAAAAACCGCCAACCCATTTATAGTTCATATAAGGCTGATTAAAAGTTAAAGCAAAGTTTGTTACTCTTGAAGAAGCTGCTGGTGTTGTAGCTACAAAAAGAATTGTTTTACCTGATTTCAAGTAATCTGTAAGAGCATTAGCCATCTCATGCATTTTTTGAAGAGTTAGTTGTAGATTGAAAATTTCAATATTATATAAAGTTTTAATTAAAAATGGTCTTATCGTGGGATGAGTATATTTTTTAGCTCTTCCGTATTGAACACCAGCTTTCTGCATTTCTTCAAAAATCGTTCTTTCTTCTGTGATCATGGTTATTTTTTGATTCATAATTTTTATTTTATCAAAAAACTTGTTATAATTAAATTAACATGAAAAAGAAAATTCATCCCCAATATATTTTAACAAAAGTAAAATGTGCTTGTGGTGCTGAATATGAAGTTTATGGAACAAAAAAAGAAATTTTTGTAGAAACTTGTAGAAGTTGTTCTCCTCTTTTTACTGGTAAGGAAGAAACAAAAGTTATTATTGGTAGAGTTGAAAAATTTGTCAAAAAATATTCTAAAAAGAAAAAAGAGGAGTAATTTAATTATAACTTAGTTCTTTAAAATTTAAAAATGGAGGATAAAGAAATTCAAAGCATTTATTTTGAAATTAGAGCTGGAGTAGGTGGTGAAGAGGCTGCTCTTTTTGCTCGAGATCTTTGGAGAATGTACAGTAAATTCTTTGACAAAAAGGGATGGAAATATAGAATTTTAGATATTACAGAAAGTGATCTGGGTGGAATAAAAACTTTAGTAGCCGAAGTTACTGGTGAAAAAGTTTATGATCTTTTAAAACAAGAAGCTGGTGTTCATCGAGTTCAAAGAATTCCTATTACAGAAAAAAGTGGAAGAATTCATACTTCAACAGCTTCGGTAGCTATTTTACCTAAACTTTCTTTGCCTCAAATTCAAATAAAAGAATCCGATTTAGAGATAGAGTTTTTTAGAGCTGGTGGGCCAGGAGGACAAAACGTTAACAAAGTAGAAACCGCTGTAAGAATAAGACATAAACCTACAGGAATTGTTGTTTCCTGCCAAGTAGAAAGAAGTCAGCAAAGAAATAGAGAAATTGCTATGGAAATGTTAAAAAACAAGCTATGGCAAATGGAACAAGAAAAAATCTTAGGAAACTTAACAGAAGAAAGAAAAAAACAAATAGGCTCACAAGAAAGATCTGAAAAAATTAGAACTTATAATTTTCCTCAAAATAGAGTAACCGATCATAGAATAAATAAAAGCTGGTATGATTTAGATGAAATTATGGATGGTAAATTGGATAAAATAATCGAGGCTTTCCAAAAAAATTAAGTTGTCTTATAATTTAACTAAAGGCACGGTGGCGGAGTGGTTACGCAGCGGTCTGCAAAACCGCTTTACGCCGGTTCGAATCCGGCCCGTGCCTCAAATTATAAATATCCTATTTCCTTAAGATAATCTCTATATTCCCATTCCCAAAGAGTTTTACAACCTAAGAAAGCTTTAAAATCTTCTTCAACGTTATCAAAAGCTTTAAGTTCCCATTCTCCTAAAATCTCGCCAAACCTATGATCACAAAAAGCATCACCTCCTTCTATTTTTGAACCCATCTTTCTTATTCTCATCACAGCTCCGCATTTTTCACAAATTCTTTTTTGATTAATTCTCAAAACATATCTTTTCTCTAAAGGTTTGAGAAGAGGAATTTTTCTTCCTTTTTCGTCTCTAAAAAATCCTTCTTCATTTAAAGCCATAAAATAAGCTGATGTTTGAAGTCTATAATCTTCATAAATGCTTTGAGAGGTTTTAATATCAATTAAAGAAAATTGACCGTCGAGTTCACCAATAATATCAAAAGTTCCGGCGTAGCGATGAAGAAAATGAACTGTTTTTTTCTCTAACCAATCTTCTTTAGAAAAGAAGGAGTGATTTTTAAGAAAATCTTCAAAAGCCTTTTTAATACCTTCGTATTCTGGAGGAACAATAATTTGTCTTCTTTGTATAAAGCTTTCAATAATTTCGTGAATTATTTTCCCTTCATCAGCTGCTTTTATTTTTTTACTTGTAGCTTCTTTAAAGTTTGGTGCTTCAGCATAAAAATAGTAAAGAGCGGGTTTGCTTTTAATTTCACAAATTTTTGTTACTCGTGGATACCAAGTATTATCTATCACATAACCAAATTCTTTTTTAAATTCTTCAAGGCTATTTATTTTATTCATTTTTTATTTTAAAAATATCTTAAATAATTCGTCCAAAGTTCATAAAGTTTAGCTGTAGTTAAAACATCACCCAACGCATAATAAGCTAAGCTTTTATAATCTTTATTTTTTATAAGCTCTCTTACTTTTTTACCATCAAATTTTTCTTTAGGATCTTCTAAACCCAAAGAAAGAGCTGCTAATTTTAAACTTACTTTTTGAATTCTACTGTTGAAACTTAATTTTTCATAAAGGTCGATATGATATTCTTTATCTAAAAGAGAATAAGTTGGTCTAATTTTATGTTTTAATGATCGGAAAAGTAAAAATGGTATATCAAATTTATTACCGTTAAAAGTGATGATCTCTTGATAATTAGGAATAATTTCCCAAAATTTTTTTATTAACTCTTCTTCTGAAGTAAATCTTTTAAAATCTATTAAATTGTCCGACCAATCTTCAATTTCATCTTTACTTTGAAAATAAACAGCTCCTCTTTGGGTGTCAGGATTGTAAAAACTAATAGCAATTATTTCGCTAAGTTGCGGTAAAAGAGAAATCCTTTCATTAATAATCTCAATAAGCTCTTCTCTTGATTTTTCTTTGAAATCATTAGAAAATTTTTCTAAAAGATATTCTTGGATTTCTCTCGGAAGTTCAGAAAATTCTGGTCCATAAGTTTCGATGTCAAAAATTAACTTTTGCATTTTATAAAAGATGTATGAACTAATTACCTTCCCTAATGATATTTTAAAACAAAAAACGGTTGAGGTAAAAGAGATAGATAAAAATATAAAAAAAATTGTCAGCGAGATGAAAAAAATTATGAAAAAACATCATGGCGTTGGTTTGGCAGCCAATCAAATAGGTTTAAATCTTTCTATTTTTATTGCTGAAGATAAAAATAAAATTTTAACTTTTATTAACCCTAAAATTATAAAATTTGAAGGTGAAAAAATTTTGCTTGAAGAAGGTTGTCTTTCTCTTCCTGGTATATGGGGAAAAATAAAAAGATACCCTAAAGTGGAAGTAGAATATATTGATCTTTTTGGTAAGAAAAGAAAAATCAAAGCAAAAGGTCTTTTAGCACAAATTATTCAACATGAAATTGATCATTTAAGCGGAATTCTTTTTGCAGAAAAAGCAGAAAAACTTTATAAATTCGAAGAAGTTAATAAAGAGGAGATATTCAAATAAATGAAAAAAATTTTGCCAATAGTTTTTTTTAGTTCATCGAAGTTCGGCATTTATGTTTTGAAAGAATTTTTAAAATTTTATAAAATTCTTTTGATTTTTACTCTCCCAGCTAAAAGAAAAGGAAGAGGGCTTAAAGTTTCACCTAATGAAGTTTATCTTTTTGCTTTAAAAGAAAAAATACCTGTTTTGGAAGTAAAAAATTGGGAAGAGGTTAAAAAGGAGCTTGATTTAATAAAACCTTTAGCTGGTGTCATTGCCGGCTTTGGAAAAATCATACCTAAAGAAATTATAGATATTTTTCCATTGGGCATTTTAAATATTCATCCTTCACTTCTTCCAAAATATAGAGGCCCTAATCCTATAAGAGAAACAATTTTAAATGGCGACAAAGAAACTGGGATAACAATTTTTTTGATTGATGAACTTGTAGACCATGGACCTATAGTAGGAATAGAAAGCATATCTTTAAAAGGGGATGAAACATATCTTGAACTTGAAGAAACATTAGGAAAATTAGGTGGTTTTAAACTTAAGGAAATTATCGAACCCTTTTTAGAAAAGAAAATAGAAGCTATCCCTCAAGATGAAACTAAGGCTACTTATACAAGAAAAATAAAATTTGAAGACGGATATTTAGATTTTAAAGAGCCTTATGAAATCTGGGACAGAAAAATAAGAGCATTAAATCCTGAACCAGGAACATATGTTTATATTTGGCACAAAGGAGAAAAGAAAGTGCTAAAAATTTTTTCTATAGAAAAAATTGAAGAAAAAAATTTAGATGAGAATATAAGAAAAATCAATTTAGGAGATTTTTTCAGATATAAAAATGAACTAGGGCTCAAAATTAATGGTAGTTTTATTGTTATACACGAACTTCAGCTTCAAGATAGAAAAAAAATGAATTCAAAAGAATTTTTAAATGGTTATCCTTTAGAAACCTTTAGTTTAGTTAAAGATTAATAAAGATTCTTATTTGGTCCAACTTCATAAAGTCCATCTTGATTTCCGCCATCATTTTGCATAGAAGATGTATCTCCTTCAAGTTTAGCATCTAACTCATATTCTCCTGCATTTCCTGTACAAACAAAAGCATAAAAGTAACCTGTTCCGCCAACTGTACTATTTAAAGGATCTAAGGGAAGAGAAGAAAGATTAACTAAAGTTGAAGAAGCTAAGGTTACATATCTTACCCATCCAGTTCCATTGACTGCTGTACTTGTTGTTCCTGTAGCTGTATATCCAGTAGTAGGTGGCCAGCCAGCAGGTGCTGATGTAAAGGGATATGAATAGGAAATTGTGCTTGTTGTGCACCAGTTTACAGAAATATTTGGATTTTGCATAACATCAGCTAAATAGGCATCGATAGCTCTTTGAACGTTACTTAAATCTCCTTTTCTTTGTGCATCTCTAGCTCTTCTAAATATTTCTTGTGGTTTAATAACGACAATTAAAATACCTGCTAAAATAGAAATTAAAGCTAAAACTATTAAAAGTTCAATTAAAGTAAAACCTTTTTTCATGACTAATTTAAAATTAATTAATTTGACCTTTAGATAGAATTATAAAACAAAAAAAAGAAAAAAACAAATTTTTGTGTATAATTTATTTAAGATGCTTTCTGGCTTTAAAAAGGCTAACGGTGAGCTTTTAAGTAAAGAAGAGCTTTTAAAAACAATAGAAAATTTCATAAAAGAAGATAGAAATTTTGAATATAAGGTTATGGTGGGCACAGATTCTGAAATGTTTGAAAGGAAAGTAGAGTTTATTTCTGTTATAGCGGTACATCGTCTTGGTAGAGGCGGAAGATTTTTTTGGAAAAAGACTCTTTTTAATAAACCTTTAGCTTTATATGACAGACTCTGGCAAGAAGCTATTATTTCTTTAAATATAAGCGAAGCACTTATAAAAGAATTAAATAAAAAAAATTTAACTTTTTCTTTTGAGCTCCATTTAGACCTAGGAACAAATGGAAAGAGTCATTCTACAATTAGAGAAATAATAAGTTTAGTGAAAAGTTACGGTTTTGAAGTAAAAACAAAACCATTTTCTTACGCTGCTTCTAAGGTTGCCGATAAACTTCTTTAACTCTATTGAAATTAATCAAAAAAAGCCTTATAATTTATTTTACTGGGGCTCGTTGAAGGTTTTTTGACGGCTCCTCTCTGCCCTGCCTTATAAAGGCAGGGCAAATAGCCCCCGTAGCTCAATTGGTAGAGCAACGGCCTTTTAAGCCGGTGGCTGCAGGTTCGAGTCCTGCCGGGGGCACAAAGATGCTAAAAGTTTTTCCGAGAGAAAAAAATAAAAAAGCAGAAAGTTACAGAAAGGAAGGTTATATTCCTGGAGTTATTTATGGACCAAATTTAGATTCAACTCCAATCATAGCTCAAAAAAAAGATTTTTTAAAATTCTATGAAAATTATGAATCTGGTCTTTTTGAAGTTTATTTTGATGAAAAAAAATTTTTGGGAATTTTACAAGAAGTTCAATTTCATCCTATAACTGATGAAATTATTCATTTCGATATTTTTGTACCATCTTTAGAAGAAAAAATTACTACAAAAGTTCCATTAGAATTTGTTGGTGAAGCTCCTGGTGTTAGACTTGGCGGTGTTGTTAACATAAGCTTGGAAGAACTTGAAATTGAGTGTTTACCAAAAGATATTCCGCAAGCTATCTATGTTGATTTAAGTTCCTTAAAGAACGTAGGAGATACTATTTACGTAAAAGATCTTAAAATACCTCCTAACATCAAAGTTTTAATTAGTCCAGAAAATCCTGTGGCTACTTTAATTGAAGAAGCTAAAGTAGAAGAAGAAACGCAAACCTCAGCTTCATAAAAATGAAAAAAATTGAAGATATAAAACCTAAAAGTTTGACTCTTTTTAATATTAAAAGAAAAAATAATTATTTCTATTTTTTAAATGCTAAAAGCCTAAAAATCATTTTTTTGATCTTGCTTTTTATAGGAATCAACTTTGCTTTTGCTCCTCTTTCTTTTACTCAGATAGCACAAAAAACTCTTCCTCCTGAAATTGAAGCTAAAAAAAGATCTCTTGAAGCTCAACTTCAAGAAGTTTTAAAAGAAATAGAAAACTATAAAAAAGAGATAAATAAGATAAGAAGTCAAAAAAGAAGCATACAGCAAGAGATAAACTTGGTAAACTCGCAAATAAAAAAGACAGAACTTGAAATTCAAGCAATTAATTTGCAAATAAAAAATTTAAATAAAAAAATAGAAGAGACAAAAAAATCAATTAATATTACTGAAGAAAAAATCAAAAAGTCTAAAAATTATCTTTTGGTTTTAGTAAGGTATTACTATCAGCTAAAACAAAGAAGTATTGTTGAAGTATTTTTGGCGGAAGCGAGACTTTCGGATTATTTTAGTCAATTTTATTACCTTCAAAAAGTTCAAGAAAGTATTAATAACGAATTAGATAATTTAAAAGAACTTAACGAAATTTTAAATAAACAAAAAACTAAACTGGAAAATCAGCTTGAAGAGCAAAACAATCTTCTCATGCTTTCAAAAATAAAATATCAAGAACTTCAAGACTTAAAAGAAGAAAAAAACAAGCTTTTAGCTCAAGCACAAAAACTTGAAAGAGAATATAGTAAAAAATTGGAAGAGTCAGAAAGAACAGCAGCAGAGATAAGAAAGGAAATTTATAGACTAGCAGGTGGCGCTGGACCAATTACTTTTGGTGAAGCTTATGAATATGCAAAAATTGTAGAAAAATATACTGGTGTAAGACCGGCTTTTCTTTTAGCTGTTTTAAATTATGAATCAAAATTAGGACAAAATGTGGGAACTTGTCATTATAAAGATGCTATGAAACCATCAGAAAGACCTATATTTGAAGAAATAGTTAAAGAATTGGGTTTAGATCCTAATAAAATGCCTGTTTCTTGTAAGCCTTGGTATGGTTGGGGAGGTGCTATGGGACCCGCTCAATTTTTACCTTCAACATGGATGAAATATAAGGAAAGAATTTCTAAAATTACTGGAAATAACCCACCTTCTCCTTGGAATATTTTAGATTCCTTTGTTGCTGCTGGGCTTTATCTTAAAGATGCTGGTGCCGATGCAAAAACTTACTTTGCTGAATGGAAAGCAGCGATGATATATTTTGCTGGTTCTAATTGGAATAATCCTTCTCTAAGATTTTACGGTGATGACGTTATGTCAATCGCTCAAAGATTTGAAGAAGATATCAAAATTCTGGAAAGAAGTAAGTAGAAAAACTAAACTTGCCATTGACCAGGTTTGAAGAAGAGAACCTTCGCTTTTTCTTTCTTTGGCAGAGCTAAGCTCGCTTGAATAACCTAAAATACCGTCTTTTAAAAGATCAGTTAGAGAAGCATAAATCACTTTATTTATTATCTTTTTATATTTTTTTTCATGCAAATTTTTTAAATCCCAAGCAAAAACATTATTTAAAAAATACCAAGAATCACCAGAATGATAACTTAATGGGTTTTCTCCTGTGTGTATATCAAAAAATCCTTCTTCTTTAAAACTTAAAGTACTTATACCTCCCCAATTTAAAAAGTAATCATTAATAAAGTTTTCGAATATTAAAGACCATTCGTTTTTGCTTAAAAGTTCTGGAAGAAAAAAATAAACAAAAACAAGATTAACGTCTTTTAAGTTTTTCACTTTTTCTTTTAAAAACTTTAAATAAAAATCGTATTTTTTTAAATATTCTTTTTCTTTCAAACCTAGTCTTTTAAGAACTTTAAGATAAAGTGCATATATTTCTATGGCATCTTTTCTTTCCAGAGTGTCCATCCAAGTACTTTTTGGGGGCAGATTTAAATTATTTTCTTTTAAAAATTCTTTTTCCCAAAGATTTAAAAATTTTTTTAGTAAACTAAAGTAATATTCTATATCTTCATCAGAAAGATTAATAAAAATAAGAGGTAAGGTATCTGCAGAAATGCTTCCATTAGGTTTATTTAAATTCCATATCTCTTCGAGATTAAAGAAATACTTGTAAATAAATTTTTTCTGATTTAAAAAATTTCTCAAAAAATATAAAGAAAGAAGCTCATCTCTGAACCAATTCTCAAAAAACCAAGGGAAACCAGCAGGTAAATAATTTTCTAAAACAAGATTATTCAAACGAGAAAGAAAAAAATTTAAATAATGATTGTCTGAAAAACTAAAAGGTTCTAAAAAATTACAAAATTTTTCTTCTAAAATTTTTATTTGTAAAAAATTAGTTTTTGTTTTCAAATCACCCAAAACCCACCATTTAAAAAGAGAAGAGTTTCTTTTTTTGTCAAAATCCATTTCTTTTTCATACCAATTCCCTTCAAATTCTATAAAACTCGAAGATCCAATCAAAATATCCAAAATTTTTTTATTTTCAAAATAAAAACTAAAAAGAAAAGTATTAGAATTTAATCTTTCAAATCTTATTTGTCTTAAAAAAGGATCTAAATTAAAAATAAAGTTGCTATCAAAAGAAAGAGAGATTTCTTCAAAATTTAAAGTTCTAATTTCTAAAGAATTTTTTTCTCTTAAAGAAAAATAAATCTGATTGTTATCAGTTTCTAAAAAAACTTCAAATGGAGAAACAATATTTATTTCTCTTACTTTAGAAGAAAATTTTATTTCATCAATAAACCTAAAAGTTTTCTCTTTAAAATAAAAACCTCCAAAAAATCTGCTTTTTTCACTAGAAAAAATAAGCCAAAGATTATCCCTTTTAAGAAAAAATTTATCGCTTAGACCTTCTAAAGAAAGATTTAATTCTAAAAAATTAACCCTCATTTAATTTCTTAATTATTTTCTCATACATCTCAAAATAGTTTTTTACCATTTCTTCCCAATCAAAATGTGAAGCTAAAACCCTGGCTTCATATTTGTTTTGTATTCTTTCAATTCTTTTCATCTTAACTATCTCCATCATCATTTGAGCCAAATCTTTTGCAGCTTCTTCATTTTTTCTTCCTTTTCTTCTTAAAATCCATATTCCTGGAAAATCTCTTTTTATAAGTCTTTTTTCTTCAAGATAATTAGCAAAACCAGTTAAATCGCTTGTAATTGTCATTACGCCAGCTGCTAAACTTTCTAAGGGAGTGTATCCCCATGGTTCATAATAAGAAGGAAAAACACCCAAATGGCAACCGTTAATAGCTTCATAATAATTAAGATTTAAAAAGCCATCAGCAGGACTTAAATAAATAGGATAAAGAAGAACTTTCACCTTATCTTCTTCTTTATTTAAAAGCCCTTCTTCTCTAAAAAGCTTTATAAATTCATTATTTTCACTCAAAATATGTGTTGAAAGAGGAACATTCCCAGAGGCTTTAATTTGATTTAAAATTCTTTGAATTTCTAAAAGCTCCTCTGAAGAAAAAATATGCTCTAAAGTAAGATTATAGTTTTTATGTAAAAGAGAATGCAAAATTTTTGAATTAATTTCATTTTTTATACTTTCAAAGTATTCTTCTAAACTTTTGTAAACAATAAGATTATTTAAGATTTCATGATTAACATCTTTAATTTCATCAGGAACAAAAAAGAAAAAGAAAATATTCTTACTTATATTTTCCTCTTTCATTTTTTCGTTTAAAATGTTTAAGGCCTTAATAATAATGTCAAAGCCCTTATTAACAATTTCTTTTCTTCCACTAGTAAAGAAAATAAGTGAGTTTTCTACAGGACAATGTTTTTTAAAATAAGGAGTGAAAAGATAAAGCAAAAATTCTAAAATAATATTTTTATTTTTACGGTGTTCACTTGAGATTTCTTCAAAGGTTGGGAATCGCGAAAGATCAAAACCATTAGGTAAAATAAAATCAACCTTTCTTCCTAAAATAATTTCTGCTTCTTCCTTAACTACTTGGCTAATAGTTACAAAATAATCTGCTTTTTCTGCTGATCTTTTTTCTACCATATGTTTAGCTTCAATGCTATGCTCATAAGCTTTAGCTAAAGGATCAATTTCTTTAAGTTTTTCCCAAATATCAAAATTTAAAGAGGAAAGAGTTCTTCCGACTACAGTAGCGTGTGTCATAAAAATCTTAATGATAGGAAGATCCAAGGAAAAAAGAAGAGCAAAACCTGAAAGCCATTCATGAAAATGAAAAATGGAATATTTAAATTCTTCCCTTTTGCTAACCTCCTCAATAAAATCACTTACTGCTCTTGACCAAGCTAAAGGATAGTTATAGTCATCACCGGTTCTTAAAGAATCAATTTGAAACTTAACCCAAAGTTCATATTTTAAGTAGTTAACTTGGGTTAAATACTTAGAAAAATCTATTAAAAAAACCTTTGGCCTCCCCTCAATTAACCACTCTCCATAATAAACCATTACCCCTTTAGCATATAAATCATTAATAATAGGTTCAAAATTTTCCGGTGGTTTTAAAAAATGAAACTCCGCTTCGTTTTTAGCACCCAAATACGGACCGATTAAGAAATAAAAATCTCCATATCTTTTTTTTATATATTTAGCTTTACTCGAAAGAACAGTATAAATCCCTCCTACTTTATTAGCTACTTCCCAACTAACTTCGAAAATGTATCTTGACATTTGATTCGTTAATTCTTAATTTAAGATCTTCTAAGACGTTTCTAAAATTAAGATAAGCATCATAAGGAGTTTCGTATGGACTAAAGTATTTATGAACATCACCATCAGCAAACCACTTGGTGCACATATAATAAAAATGGTCTGCGGTTTGAAGATTTCTCCATACTTCTTTAAGATGAAAAGGTACTTTGTTTTCTAAAGAGTAAAGAAGTTCTATACATTCTTTTTGCATTTCGTTTCCTAGCCAAGCAGTAAGATCTCTTTCAGTATCAGCCCAAGTAACAGGCGATTTAGAAGAAAAGACATCTCTTACAGGATATTTTTTAATGACTTCACTTGGCAAAGAAAATTCTAAATCTTTATATTTTAAAACTTCAAAAGGTAAAGATTTCAAAAATTCAAAAATACCTGTTTCTGGCCATTGATGTTCTCCAAAAGTTTCAAAATCCATAAAAAGATTAATTACTTCTCCATTCCCGTTAAAAGCATTAAGCCAACTAGAAAATTTATCAGCAGTAAGAGGCCATTCTTCCCACCATCTTGCAGAAAATCTAAAGCTAATATCATCAGAAAGTTTAAAATGTCTTAAAAGAAGAATAAGATTTTTACCAGGATCTTCATATAAAAAAACTGGTGATCTCCAAGATAAAATCCAAGGAACACCTTCAGCAAGCATAGCTTTAAAGCCTAAACTTTTTACTATAGGAGCTAAATCATCAAAATATACAAGTTCTGTATTAGAAAAAACTAAGGGCTCTTGATTAAAAATATTTTTTATTAATTTTTTATGCTTAATAACTTGTTCTTTAAATTCTTTTAAAGAATAAAGAGAGGAAAGAGAATGATAATAATTTTCTCCTGTAAATTCTACAGAGCCTGTTTGAGCTAGTTTTTGAAGAAGCCTTATAACTTCAGGAAAGTTCTTTTTTAAATCTTCAATTAAGATCCCTGTTATTCCTAAAGAAAATTTAAATCTGCCCTTAGTTTTTTTTATAAGATCTAAAAGAATATTTAAAGTTGGTAGATAGCATTTTTTGACTATTCTTTCTAAGTAAAAGACATTTCTTTCCTCATCAAAATAATTCTTATTTTCACCAATATCAAAAACAGTATAATGACGAAGTCTTCTCGGTTGATGAACTTTAAAATAAAAAACCACTGAGGGCATTTATCTAATTAAAATTTTACTATAAAAACTAAGGAGCTCTTCTGCTGATTTCTTCCAATCAAATTTTGTTTTTGCTTCATAAAAAAGATTTTTAGTATATTCTTTCTTTAAACTTTCATATTTTAAAATACCTACAATTTTATTAGCCATTTCTTTAATATCCCAAAAATTAAATTTCATCATATGACTTAAATAATAACCAACGCCTGTCTGATAAGAAACAATTACTGGTAAATAAAAATTGATTCCCTCTAATGGAACTAATCCGAAGGGATCTGCTACTGAAGGGACAACTAAAAGATCTGCTAAGCTATAAATTCCCCAAAGATCTTTATCTCTTAAGAAATTAGTAAAAAGAACGTTTTCTTCAACATGATAATTTTTTGCTATTCTTACTAAATCAAGAAACATATCTCCTGAGCCAACGATAACATATTTAACCTTGGGAATAAATTTTTTAACTAAAGGCAAAGTATGAAGAAAATAATCCGGTCCTTTTTGAAGAACAAGCCTTCCAACAAAAAGAACAATTTTCCATTCATTTTCTTTAAGATATTTAATATAAAAAGGAATTTTTTTTTCTTTATCTCCCCAATCAAATCCATTTGGCAAAACAAAAACTTTTTCTTTAGGGACCTCATAAACGTTAATTAAAACATTTTTAGTAAATTCTCCCACCGCTAAAAGAAAGTCAGCTTTGTTAAAATACTCTTTTTCTATTTTAAAGATGATAGGGTTGGGATTATTACCTGTTCTTTCAACTTCTGTTGAATGGACATGAATCAAAGAAGGCACTTTAAAATAATCACTTAAAAAAATAGTTGCTGGAGCAGAAAACCAATCGTGACCGTGAACCAAACTTGGTTTTTCATGATAAACTGACAAAATTCTTTCTCCGTAAGAGAAAACAAGTGAAAGAAGTTCACTATTTACTGGAAGCATAAATTTTTCATAATATCCTTTAGTTTTAAAATACCTTTCTGAAGCAAAGATAACTTTAAAAGGAAGAGAATTTAAAGGAAGCTTAAAGGGAAGAGAGAAAGTAAGATCAATTTTTTTTGAAAGCTCTTTAGCTAAATAAAAACAAGCAACTCCTAAACCTCCGCTATTAAAAGGCGGAAGTTCCCAACCTATCATTAAAACTTTCATTAATTACCATTTTATTAAAAAAGTTTGAATTTTTTCTAAAATTTATGTGAATAAAAAGCTTCTTACTTTTTCTTCTGCTTCTTTTTCGCTTTTAATCCAAACGATTTCTTTTATTTTTTTAAGTTCTCTAATTTGTTTTTTAGCAAATCTTTTCGTTTCTAAAAGACAACCTTTTTTAGCCTCTTCAAGACTTATTTCACCAAGAACATATCTTCCAAACCAGTCATATTCTAAGCCAAAAGAAATAATTCTTTTAAAAGAAAGGCCTATTTTTCTTAATTTTTTTATTTCTTCAATAATAAATGGCATTCTCCTTTCAAGTCTTTCTTCTATTCTTTTCTCTAATTCCTCCCAAGGGCGTAAGATACCTAAAATAAGAAGGTTAAGCCTTGGTTCTTTTCTAAGAGGTTCGATTTTCCCTGTTTTTAATATGATTTCAAGCCTTCTAATTAATCTTCTTTTATTATTTAAATCAAGGTTTTCTAAAGCTAAGGGGTTAATTTTTTTTATTTCTTCTATAAGCTCTTCTTTACTTAATTTTTCTAATTTTCTTCTTAATTTGTAATCAGGTTTTACTTCTGGAATTTTCCATCCTTCCTTTAAAGCTTTAAGATATAAAACAGTTCCTCCGCAGAAAATAGGTATTTTGCCTTTTTTTGTAATCTCATTCAATGCTTTGTAAGCATCTTTGAGCCATCTCGCTAAAGAATAATTTTTTCTAGGAGAGGCTATAGAAAGAAGATGATGTTTTATTCCCTTCATTTCTTCTTGAGTAATTTTTCCACTTCCCCAATCCAAAAACTTATAAACTTGACGAGAATCAGCATTGATAACCTCACCATCAAATTTTTTTGCTAAATAAACAGCTAAGTCTGATTTTCCTGAAGAAGTCGGACCGGTAATAAAAATAGCCTCCTTCATTTTCTTTTTTCTTCAAAAGAGTTTAAAATGCCTAAAAGCCATAAATCGAAAATCAAATGCGAGCCACCGTAAGAAAGGAATGGGAGAGGAAGACCAATTATGGGAAACATACCAAAATTTATAAGAGTTGTTAAAAGAAACTTGACTAAAAAATAAATAATGACTAAATAAGTAAAGTTTTTAATGTTTATGTCTTTAGAAAAGAAATAGGTTTTATAAATTTCTCTTATTAAAAGGAAAATCAAAAAAAGATAAATAAGAAAGCCGAAATAACCTCTTTCTTCAATAATAAAAGTCAAAATAAAATCAGTACTTGCAGAAGGTAAATACCCATATTTACCAATTTCTGAATTGCCAACACCTAAACCAAAAAAGTTAGTCACTCCTAAGATAATTCTTATTTGTCTTAAATTATATTCTGTTTTTAAAGGATCTTTCCCAGAAAAGATAAAGGAAATTATTCTTTCTCTTTGGTATTCTTTAAAAACAAAAAAATAAAGAAAGAGAAAAATAATGAAAAAAGAAATTAAAATAATAGCTAAAGTTTTTTTAGGGAGAAAAAATAATATTGAAAAAAACCAGATAAGAAAATAAAGGAAAACCATTCCCATATCAGGCTCAAGATAAATTAAAAAAATATAAGGCAAAAGTAAAGAAAAAGAGAAAAAAAGATAAATAACGTTTTTTAATTTTGAAAGATAATAAGAGAGAAAATTAGACAAAAGAAGAAAAAAAGAAAGTTTAGCAAATTCAGATGGTTGAAAACTAAATGGTCCTAAATTAAACCAGCTTTTTATATGTCCTGGAGTAAAAAGAACTAAAATAAGAAGAAAAAAACTAAAAGCTAAGATAAGATAAAAATAGAATTTTTCAAAAATTATTTTGTAATCTATAAATTTAAAAGAGAAAAAGAGTAAAAAACCTATAAGCCAAAAAAGTATTTGTTTTAAAAAAAGATCAAATTTGCCTAAAGAAAAAAGAGCTGTTAAAGAAATTATCATAAAATTTAGTAAAATAAGAGTAATTATAAGAAGTCTATTTTCTTCGATCATGGAAATTTTTAAAAATTTTTTTCAAAACAAAAAGGTGCAACTTTTTATTTTTATAATTCTTATTTCCTTTTTCAGTTTTGGAATGGGATTTATTGTAGGAAGCAAATTTTATGAACCTAATCCTATTATAATTGAAAAAAATGAATAAGCCTTCAGAAATTTTAGATTTTCTTGGAAAATCAATTTTTGCCTTTTTTGTTCTTATTTTTGTTTTTTATCACAAATTCAAAAATAGAATTAGAAAATTTTTCAAGCTTTAGCGGAGGGGGTGGGACTCGAACCCACAAGGCCACAAAGGGCCACCGGTTTTCAAGACCGGCGCATTAGCCAATTCTGCCACCCCTCCATTGCCCCCAACCGGATTCGAACCGGTATTTCCAGCCTGAGAAGCTGGTGTCCTAACCTGTTAGACGATGGGGGCAATTTGGGCAGGGAGGGATTCGAACCCTCACGGCCTTTCGGCCACAAGGTCCTAAGCCTTGTGCGTCTTCCAATTCCGCCACCTGCCCTGTTATTTTTATTATATCATTCAAAAAACCTTCTTATCAAACTAGGTATAGTTAAAGAAAGAAAAATGACAATTATTCCTATAATCAAGGGTACTATTTTTGAATGAAATTCTTCTGCTCCTTTTTTACCTCCTAAAATGTATCTTAAACCAAAATAAAGAAGTAGAAAAACAAGTAAAAATAAGATAAAGGTAAAAACTAATCTAAAAAAATTAGTAAAAACTTTTAAAACTTCTGGATGAATTAGCTCCATTTTATCTTAAGCTGAAGAAAAATCTTTCAATAAGTTTCACTACTGTAAAAGAAGAAAATGAAATTAAAATTCCTATAGCAATATAAATAAAGTTTTTATGAATTTCAGAAGATTTTTCTGGTTTAGCCATATAATTAAAACCTGTCCAAATAAGCATAATAGCTGTAGCTAAAAAAGCAGCTTTATAAAGATAACTTAAAAATAAAAAAAGTAAATAAAAAAAACATACTGACCAAGCATTTTGAGGAAGAGTAGAAGTTTCAAAAACAGAAGGAATCTCGATGCCTCCGCAAGTTATCTTTTCTGGTGGAGAAAAAGAAGGAAGCTCTTCTGCAAAAACAAAAATTGAATTAAAAGAAATTAAATGAGTAATAAGTAAAACTATCGCATAAGAAAGAAGTGCAACAACAAGTCCAACTGCACCCCATAAAATTCTTTTATGAATCTCACTAGATTTTTCAGGTTTTGACATATAAAGAAAACCTGCCCAAGCGAACATTAAAGAAGCAAAAGAAACCGCCAAAATGCTTACAATAGATAAAATTTGGCTAAAAATAGAAAAAACGCAAGTTAAAAAATATATATCTTTACATAAAATAGGAGGTAAATCAGGAAAGGTATTTGTGGCTATCTGAGCTAAAAATTCGAGCATTTAAAATTTTATTATCTTGAAGATTCAAGAAGTTGTTTTATAAGAAAAGCAATTGCAAAAGAAAGAAGAGCAACAATTATTCCAACAATAGCAAAAACAATTTTACTTCTAGCTTTACCAACTTCTTCTGCTTTTTCTCCTGCTGTCATAAATGTCCATGCAGCTTGAAATATACTAAAAGCACCAACAGCAAGAGCTACAAAACCTAAAATGTAAAAAACTTTTTGAACTACACATAAAATTTTATCAGTTATGTCAGTTCTGCTTATACAATCAGATATTATAGGAATTGTAGTTATAGGCTCTTGAGCGTAAGTTAAAAAAATTGGTGAAAGAGTTGAAAATAAAGCTAATCCAATAAGTAATTTATTAAATTTTCTCATTTTTAATTTATTAAAATTCATTCGACCTTTTTATAAATTTTAACTAGAAAAAATAAAAAATCAAATAAAATTGTTAAAAACTTGGACCTCCAAAAATAAATCTAATTAAAGTAAAAACTCCTGAAATGACAAGCAAAACAACATAACCAACAACTGCATTTTTAATATATCTCCAGCCAATATCTCTTGCTTCTGGCTTAAAGGTAATAAGCAAAAACCAAAATCCTCCGATAATAATAAGAGCAGTTAGTAAAAAAGGAGCTAAATATAAAATAAAATTCCAAACTCTTTGTATAAATTCCATTAAAGAAATAAATTCACAAGGTCCTTTACCAAATATACCAGGAGGGCAAGGATTTATTGTTGTTTCTGTCCAAGTAACAACAACTTCTCCTGGTTTTTCGATTTGTATCTGAGCAAAACCTAAATTGAAAATTAAAAATAAAATTAAAAATAAAAATTTTCTCATGGCCCAAAAATTATTCTTTCTATTTGATCTTTAATAAGATCTCCTAAAAGAACAATAACAATACCTACAGGAGTCCAAGTAAGTATTTTCCAAGCTGTAGCTACATTTTTCAAACCAAAAAACGGTGTGGTGATAAGATAGATAGCTGCTCCAAAAAAAGCAATAACCATCAAAATTATGGCAAAACTTTTAAGAAGCTCCAAAATATCAAAAATGCATTTAAAAATCTGTTCTGTTGCTGATTTAGCTCCTGTTCCGCATCTTAAACTAGAATAAATGGGCTCTTTAAAAAAATTTAAAATTGAATAAAAAGGATCTGATGTTTGATTTTCTTCGTTTGGCTCCTGAGAACCTATACCTTGATAAGGATCTTGAATTCCTGGAGGCGCAACACTAATTGAAAAAGCAATCTTTAAAGTAAAAATTATTAAAAAAAGAAAAATTAGTTTTTTCATTTTACTAGTATTTTAATTTAGGACCGAAAAATTCTAAAACAAAATCAAAAATAACACCAACACTTAAAAGGAGAATATAACCTATAATTGCTGTTTTAATCATATCTTTACCTCTTTTTTCTAAATCGGGTCTTGGGCCACCAAACATCCATAAAAAAGAACCAATAACCGAAACTAAGACAGAAAACCAAAAACCAATAAAAACCGCAAAAGAAAGAAGTCTTCTAATATTTAAAAAAATTTCTTCTAAACTGCAAGGGTCATTCTGACAATAAACAATCCCTTTAGAAAAATCTTCGTTTTGGAGAAAAGCTAATTTTGGCAAAGAAAGAATGGAAAAAATAAATAAAAATAAAATTATTTTTTTCATTTAAAATTTCAAATTAAGTAAAGATAAGGCTCTTCGCCCTTCCTCTTTATTATTTTCCCAAATATTTAAAATTTTTTCAAAATCATTATAATTTTCCTGAGAAATAATTTCTAAGTAAGAAGAGCCAAAACTTGCTCCTTTAATAAAGGCCTCTTTTTCTTCTGATAAGTTCTGAAGAGTGAAATTAGGTATAAGATCAAATTTTTCTATAAAATTTTCATAATTTTTTTCGCTAAAAAGCCAACTTAGAAAATAAAAGGAGATATCCTTTTTTTGTGAAGCTTTAGGTAAAGTAAAATAAAAAACTTTCACAAAATTTTTAGATGAAGGAGGAAATGTTTCTATAGGATTTTGAGAAACTTCGTAGTCTATTTTAGGATTTAATTTAAGAATTTTTTTAAGATCTTCATAGAAAACAAAAGCTGAGGCTGATTTAATTGAAGAAAAAAGACTGATTTCATCTTTTCCTAAATTTCTTGCTAAAGCAAAATTTGAAGAATTTTCATCACTATAACTAAAGTAAGTATCTATAGCTTCTTGAATAGACGATTTCTTTAAAGACTTTAAAACTAAAATAATTTCTTTTTTGTTTTTGATTTCTTTTGTTCCTAAAGAAACTAAATAAAAATCTTTATAACCCTTATCTTTAAAATCTTTTAAAAGATCATTTAATTCTTCTAACGTTTTAGGGGGATTATAATTTAAAAACTGAAAAACTTTTTTATTATAAACAAAAAGAAGTGAATCAATATTTACAGGAATGCCGTAAGAATCAATCTCTTCTTTGAAAAATTTTTTAGAAAGTTTAAGTTTTTTATCTAAGCCTTCTTCTAAATATTTTTTATTTCTAAAAACAAAAAAGTTAGGAGCATAAATAATATCCGGAGGGTTATTTTCAGCCAAAGAATAAATAAATCTTTTTTCTAAATCATCAAATTTTATTTCTTCATAAACTATTTTGAGGCAGTATTTAGAAGCAAAAGAAGAAATAAAACTTAAAAAATCATCTCTATCAAAAGGAGCCCAAATTTTTAAATCAGTATTAAAGCAAGTTTTTGGTTTTTTTTCTCCAGATGGCTTTAAAAAAATATAACCTATAAAAAGAGTAAGAGCAGTAAGTAAAATAAGCTGAATCTTTATATCCGTTAAAATTTTATTTTTTATTTCTTCTAAATCAAATCTCATTTTTGAAAAACTAAAAGATAAAAACCTGGATATTCTTTTCTTTCTAATATTTTAAAACCTATTTCAGTACAAATTTTTTCAATTTCTTCTTGAGAATGTACCTTTTGACCAGAAAATAAAAAGTTTGAAGCTTGAGGTTCATAAACTATTAAAAAACCACTATTTTTTATAACTCTAAAAGCCTCTTTAATTATCTTTTGCGGCTCTTTTGATTGATAGAGAACTTGAGAAATAAAAACAAAATCAACTTGATTATTAGCTAAACCTGAGTTTTTTTCTAAATCTTGTCTTAAAAATCTTATATTCTTTACTCCTAAATTATTAGCAAATTCTTGTGCTGATTTTAGTTCGTCTTCTAAAATATCTATAGCATAAATTGTTCCTGAAGGTAAAACGCTTTGCGCTAAAAGAACCGAAAAATAGCCGCTACCACATCCAAAATCAGCACCATTCATATTAGTCGTGATATACTTTTTATCTTTTAAATATTTAACAATTTCTCCTGGTTTAGTAAACATTTAAAAAAGAAAAACAGATTTAATCTCATTTACACCTTGAATTTTTTTAGGAGCATTTACTCTTTTAACCAAAGGAATTTCTTTAAGGTTTATTTTTTTTACTGTTTCATCGTTTAAAAGAACTTCTTTTTCTTCTTTTATCACTTGAGTGAAAAGAGGAAAGCCGTATTTATCTTTTTCAAAAATAGAAATTCCCTTGCCACCTCTTTGCTGCGTTTTTATATCCTTTATCTCAAAAAATTTGACAAACCCCTTACTGAAAAATAAAATAAGCTTTTCTCCATCTTTAACTCCGCTAAAAAGAACTTCACCTTTTACTCCTTTTACTCCTTTAGCTTGTCTTTTTTGGATCGGCAAATTATCTTTAAAAATCAAAATATTCCCTTCGGAAGTGATGACAAAAATTTCTTCGCCTCCTTTAATTTCAAAAGCAGAAATAACTTCATCATTGGCCTCTAATTTTATTCCTAAAACACCAACTTTTCGGTTCGAGAATACTTCTTCTTTTTCTAGTTTTTTAACTAAACCTTTTTTAGTGAACAAAATTAAATTTTTATGTCTTGAAGGAAAAACAGAAACTATTCTATCACCGCTTTCCAAAGTTATAAAAGATTCTAAATATTTTTGATCTTTATGATAAAGCTCATAGGCATTGAGAAAGTAAATTTTTCCTTTTGAAGTGGCTATTAAAAGATAATCTTTAGTATTTAAAAGAAAAACTTTTTTAGGAAAGATTTTATTTTTAATAAGCCTTTCAAGATCTAATTTAGTTTCTTCAAAAGTAAAGATTTGATTTTTATCAGAAATTAAAAGAAAGAAAGTTTTTTCTTCGATAATTTTCTTCTCTTCTTTAATTTCTTCATAAACAATTTTGGTTATCCTTTCTGACTTATACTTATTTATGATTTCATCAGCTTCTTTAATAATAATTTCATCAATTTTTTTAGGGCTTTTTAAAATGAGTTCTAACTCTTGAATAAGACTTCTTCTTTCTTTAAGTTCTTCCAAAATTTTATGTCTTTCCATTTGGGTTAAAGTTCGAAGTGGCATTTCTAAGATAGCATCAGCTTGTTTTTCCGAAAGTTTAAATTTCTTCATTAAGTTTTCTAAGGCTTCTTTTTTATCTTTAGACTTTTTAATAGTTTCAATGACTCTATCTAAGTTTTCTAAGGCTTTATCAAAACCTTCTAAAAGATGTACTCTTTCTTTATTTTTCTCTAAATCAAATTTTGTTCTTCTTTTAATAACTTCCCTTCTATGATTTATCCAAGTAAGAAGAAGTTCTTTTAAATCAAATGTTTTAGGTTGGATTCCGTTTTCTAAAGCAATAAAGTTGAAATAGAAAGTTTTTTGAAGAGAAGTAAGCCTATAAAGATCCCTTTTGATTTTTTCTATATCAGCTTCTGGTTTAATTTCAATAACAACTCTAATTCCTTCCTTGTTTGATTCATCTCTTACATCTTTAATTTCTGGAATTATTTTTTCTAAGGCAAGATTAGCTATTTCTTTGACAAGCTCTGCTTTGCTTGTTTGCCAGGGGATTGATTTAATAACTAAAAATTCTTTTCCTCTTTTAGTTTCTTCAACTTCTATTTCTCCTCTTATAATAATCCCTCCTCTTCCTTCACTGTAAGCTTTTTCTAATTTTTCTCCTGCATAAACAATTCCTCCCGTAGGAAAATCTGGTCCTTTAATTATTTTTAAAAGTTCTTTAACCGTTATTTTTTCATTTTTAATAATTTCTTTAACTGCTTGCATCACTTCAGTTAAATTATGGGGAGGAATATTTGTAGCCATACCAACAGCAATTCCCATTGAACCATTAACAATTAAGTTAGGTATTTTAGCTGGCAAAACAACTGGTTCCTCGCGAGTATTATCATAATTTGGTCTAAAATCAACAGTTTCTTTATCAATATCAGCAAGCATTTCAACTGCAAATTGAGAGAGTTTAGTTTCCGTATATCTATAAGCAGCTGGCGGGTCCCCATCTATAGAACCAAAATTTCCTTGACCAATTAAAAGAGGATATCTTAGAGAAAAATCTTGAGCCATTCTTACTAGAGCATCATAAACTGCTTGATCTCCATGAGGATGATAACGAGCAATAGTAGTTCCAACAACATTAGCACATTTAGTAAATTTTTCATTTGGCCATAAACCTAATTCTTTCATTACATACAAAATCCTCCTTTGAACAGGTTTAAGACCATCTCTAGCATCAGGTAAAGCACGAGAAATAATAACTGAAAGAGCATAATCTAAATAGGCCCTCTTAAGTTCTGAAGTTATTTCTTGAGCTATTATTCTTAAGTTTTTCATTACCTACCCAAAAAATCTGCTAAAGAATTCAAAATAAAAGCTGTACCTGCTTGGAAGTTTCTAAAAATAAAAGCTGTGGCCTTAACTGAAGGAGGCGGTTCTTTTTTAAGTCCGTAAATAATTGAGCCACCGCTAAACCACCAGAAAAAAAGAAGAATTGCCATCACTCCTAAAGTAAAAATTAATGGTTTAATTTTTTTAACCATTATTCTAAAATGTAAATTTGTTTTTCCGACCTTTTTAAATTTATTTTAAAACTTTTTCCTTTGTTTTTAGAAAAGTTAGAAAGATTAATGGGTATTTTAGTAATTAAAACATCAGGATTAAATTTTTTAAAGATATCTTCAAATTTAAATTTTTCAAAAAAACATAGAGCTTCGATTTTTTGAGTTATCTCTTTAATTTTTTTAATGTTTTCTTCTGAAATATATGAATTGGTAAAAAGCAAAAAACCTTCTTCTGTTTCAAAAAGATGGCTTAAACTATCATTTTCATTTAAAAAAGAATAAATAAAAACGTTGCCTACATTGTACTCACCAGGAAAAGCAAAAATTTTATCAAAGTTTTTCTCCTTGATAAGTTTAGAAGAAATTATTGTATAATTTTCTTTAGCCCTAAACTCTTTAGGGTCAAGTAAAAAACTTGTTCCATTAAATTCTAAAATAGTACCTAAATTTTCTTTTTTGATAACCATATTTTTTATTTTAACACAAAAATTGAGGTAAAATATTAATTAGCAAAAATGACGGCAGAGATTCAAGAAAACCAAACACAAGCATTAAAAATAAGATTTAAGAATTTGAAGATTGGAAGCATTTTAGAAGGTGTCGTTATTAGCAAGAAGAAAGGTGAGCTTTTTGTAGATTTAAGTCCTTTTGGTACTGGAAGGCTTTATGGAATTTTTTATAAAGAATGTGAAGAGATAGCTAAAAAAATAAGAGTTGGTGACAGAGTTGGCGTAAGAATTGTTGGCTTAAATGATGGTTATGGAAATTATGAAATTTTGCTTCAAGATACTATTCAAATAAATAAATGGCAAAGAATTTTGGAATATCAACAAAATAAAACTATTTTGGATCTTGAAGTTAAAGAGGCTAATCGAGGTGGTCTTATTGTTGAGGTTGAGGGTATTCAAGGTTTTATACCTGTTTCCCAGCTTTCTCCTGAATATTACCCAAGGGTCAATAATAATAAAGAAGCTATTTTAGAACATCTTAAAAAATTTGTGGGACAAAAAATAAAATGCAGAGTTTGGCTTGCTGATCCTCAAAAAAATAAATTAGTTCTTTCAGAGAAATTAACAAAAGAAGAAATTTACCAAAAAATTATTTCTAACCTTCAAGTAGGACAGGTTATGGATGTAAAAGTTGTCGGTTTAAGTCCCTTTGGAATTTTTGTAAGATTTAATGAAAATCCAGCCATGGATGGTTTGATTCATATTATGGAAATTCCTAGTGAATTGGCTAAAGATTTAAGTAGCAATTTTCCTGTTGGTAAGATTATTAAAGCTAAAATTGTTCAGATAAAGCAAGATAAGGTTAATTTTTCTTTAAGAGACTTGAGGCCTGATCCTTGGACGCTTATAAGCGACTATTATAAAGAAGGAGATAAAGTAGAAGCGGTTTTGAAAGAAAAAAATAACGTTTTTGGAGTGGCCGAACTTAAAGTTGGAGATTATGGTTTTGTTCAAGGTTTCATCTTTCAAAATCTTGAAAATTTAGAACCTGAAAATAAATATAACTTTATTATCGAAACTCTTAATCCTAAAGAAAAACATCTTGTCTTAAAACCTTTAAATGCTTAAAGGCGAAAAGCTAAAATATTTTGCCTTATTTTTTTCCTTAGTTCTCTTTTTTCTTATCTTTTTTATTGGTGAAAAAAAACTAAAAGAAGAGCAAGAAATTTCTTTCGTTAACTTTTTAGACAAAGTTAAAAAAGGAGAAGTAAAAGAAATAAATATTGAGTCAGATTCAAATATTATTTTTTTAACTAAAGATGGAAAAATTTTCAGAACTTCTAAAGATCCTAACTCAAGTCTTTGGGAGGTTTTTGAAAAAGAAAAAATACATAAAAACGATTATTTGAATATTAAGATAAATAAAAAGCCAGAATTTTCTTTTGTACAGCTTTTACTTTCCTTTATTTTAAATGTTCTTCCTGTAGCTATTATTATTTGGTTTATATGGCAAATGTTTAAACAAACTCAAAAGGGAACATCACAAATTTTTAGTTTCGGAAAATCAGGCATTAAAGTTTATAATCCTGATGATCCAAATAAAGTTACCTTTAAAGATATTGCTGATTTAGAAGAAGCCAAACAAGAATTAATGGAAGTTGTTGAATTTTTGAAAAACCCAGATAAATTTTTAAAAATTGGCGCCAAGATTCCTAAGGGAGTTTTACTTGTGGGACCACCAGGAAGCGGTAAATGTGTAGTCGGTGATACTCTGGTTTTTACTAATAAAGGAATTATGGAAATTCAAGAAATACCTAAATATTTTTATGTTGATAAATTTACAAATAAAGTTGAGGGTGCTTATTTGCCTACTTTGGATTTAGAAAATTTAGAAAAAGTGCAAGATAGAGCTATTTATTTTTATGAGCTTCCTGAGACCGAAACTATAAAAATCACTACTAAACAAGGATTTGAGCTCGAAGGAACTCCAGAACATCCAATAGTTGTTTTAGATAATGATGGGAAATTGATTTTCAAAACTTTACAAGATGTAGATGAGGGTGATATTGTTGCGATAAAGTTTAACACCCAGATTTTCGGTAATTTAGAAGAAGTAACAGAAGAAGAAGCTTATATAATGGGAATTTTAACTGGTGATGAAAATTTATCTGCTGGCAGCAGACTTGAATTAACTACTGCTGATAAAGAATTGGCTGAAATTTTTGTAAATTATTTCAAAGTTAACTACCCGCAATATAGCGTTTTTACAAGACCACAATATACCAGGAACAGAAACAAATCAATCGTTTATGGAATTTCTTCTTGGCCAGCAAAGAAAAGATTTTTTGAAAAAGGGATGAGTTGTTTTATTTCTTATGACAAATATGTACCTACATCAATTATGATGGGAAGTAAAAAAATAGTAGTATCATTTTTAAGAGGTCTTTTTGATAGCGATGGTTATGTAGAAAAAAATAGAGGGGGTGTTGGTCTTAGTTCTGTGAGTAAAAAACTTATTTATCAAGTTGCCATGCTTCTCTTAAATCTTGGCATTGTTCCCTCGATAAGAGTAAAACATAGAGTTGATGGCAGACATCTTAGAGATGTTTATTCTTTAACTATAAGCGGAACGCATCTTTTAAAATTCGCTAAAGAAATAGGTTTTGCGCTTCCTCGAAAACAAAAAGAACTTGAAAATTATCTTTATACACGATGGAAAGGAAATACTAATGTTGATGTTTTTTATAATATTGGAGAGATAGTAAATACAGCTTGTAAAGAAATAAGTCAAAAGAGGTTAAGTAATAGCTGGTTAGCTTATATTACCGATAAGACTAGAGATAGAAACAGAATCTCTAGAAATACTTTGATAAGATTTATAGAGGAATTAGAATCAAAAAATGCCACAAGTGATGAATTTTACTATCTTAAAAAATTATTAGAAGCCGATCTCTATTTTGTTCCTATTGTTAAAAAAGAATATAGCAAAAACAAAGTTTATGACTTTACAGTTGAAAAATCACATTCATTTATTTCTAACGGTTTCATTTCTCACAACACACTTTTAGCAAGAGCAACTGCGGCAGAAGCAGGTGTTCCATTTTTCTATATTTCTGGATCTGAATTCGTCGAGATGTTCGTAGGAGTTGGAGCTTCGGTTACAGGTGATACTCCTGTATTAATTAAAGAAAACAATAAAATTAAGCTTCTTCCAATTAAAAAGGTTGTCGATAAATATTATAAGGAAAACGAAGAAGGAATTATTAAATTTACTGACAACTTGGAGACATTGGGATTTGAATCTAAAGGCAGATATTTCTTTAAAAAACCAAAATGGACAAAAGTAAGAGGAGTTTTTAGACATAAAGTTGATAAGATTTATGAAATTTACTTTAGAGGGGGGAAAATTAAAACAACGGGCGATCATAGCATTTTTGTAAGAGAAAAAAATAAAATTGTCTGCAAAAGAGCGGAGGAACTTAGGATTGGGGATGTTTTGGTAAATTTACCTTTTAAACGAAGAAGTTTGTTTATAAAAGGATTGGGAACAACTCATAAAGTTTCTGAACTTGATTTTAATGATAAGGAGGTTTATTTAGATTTGTATGAAAAAGAATTTCAAAAAACAAACTTTACTTATAATTTTGCTTTAAGTATGAGGAATGTTCTTTCCCAGAAAGCAATCGGTAAAATTATTGGTTTTGCTCAAACAACGATAAAAGATTGGCAAATTGGAAGAAAAAAACCTAGGCTCTTATCTTCTTTTAATTTACTAAAATTTGGTGTACCGACAAAAATCAAGGTTACAGAAGACTTAATGAGACTCATGGGCTATTACACTGCAGAAGGAAGAACAACAAAATACTTTACTCAATTTATTTTTGGTATTCATGAAAAAGAATTAATAGAAGACTGCGTTAATTTAATAGAAAAAATTTTTAACATTAAGCCACATATAAAAGAATATGAGGATACAAACTCAATAAGAATTACTATCCACTCATCAATAATTTCTAAATTTTTTAAAAAACATTGTGGCAATAGTGCCAAGAAAAAACATATTCCTTCATTTTTATGGGAACTTCCGTTTAATTACTATAAAGCTTATCTTGAAGGTTTATATAAAGGAGATGGTTTTATTTCAAAAGATGGGAGACTAATCATATCAACTGTTTCAAAAAGGTTAGCTTTAGAAATTATCTGGCTTTCTGCTTTACATGGATATTCAGCAAGTCTAAATAAAAAAATATCTCCTAAAAGGAAGATTAGAGATAAAGTTATTAATGAGTCGAAATATTATATTGTCAAATTTGGAAAAACAAGTAATCCTTTCTTAGAATTAAACAAAACAAAACAACCTAAAAAGCCAATAGTTACTAAAATATTAATCAAACCTTATAACGATTATGTTTATGATCTTTGTGGATGTGAAAATGAAGCATTTTTTGGAGGAGAAAAACCTATTTTGCTTCATAATAGTCGAGTTCGTGATGCTTTTGCAATTGCCAAAAGAAATCAGCCCAGTATTTTGTTTATTGATGAAATTGATGCTATTGGAAAAGTAAGAGGAGTTGGGATCACTGGTGGACATGAGGAAAGAGAACAAACATTAAATCAAATTTTAGTAGAAATGGATGGTTTTGAAAAAGGAACACGAGTCGTCGTTATTGGAGCTACAAATCGCCCTGATGTCTTGGATCCTGCACTACTTCGTCCTGGAAGATTTGATAGAAAAATTGTTTTGGATCTTCCAGATGTTAAAGCTAGAGAAGAAATTTTGAAAATTCATTTAAGAGATAAAAGAGTTGGTAAGGTTAATTTAAAGCAAATAGCAGAATTAACTCCTGGTTTTTCAGGAGCAGATTTAGCTAATTTATGTAATGAAGCGGCAATTTTGGCAGCAAGAAGAAATAAAGAATTTATTGAACAAGAAGATCTTTTAGATGCCATTGATAAAGTTTTATTAGGACCAGAAAGAAAAACAAAAGTTTATTCGAAGAAAGAAAAAGAGATTGCTGCTTATCATGAAGCAGGACACGCTCTTGTAGCTCATTATCTTCCTTTTGCTAGCCCTGTTCAAAAAATATCAATTATTGCTCGAGGAAGAGCAGGTGGCTATACTTTAAAAACACCTCTTGAAGAAAGAAGCTTTTATTTCAAAAAAGAATTTTTAGATGAATTAGCCTCAATGCTGGGTGGTTATGCAGCAGAAAAATTAGTTTATAATGACATTACTACTGGAGCTAGCAACGATTTAGAAATTGCTACTGATTTAGCTAGACAGCTTGTTTTGAAATTTGGTATGTCAGAAAAATTGGGTCCTATTTCTTTTTCTCGAACTCCTCGAGAATTTTATTTGGAAAAGGAATATTCTGAAAAAACTGCAGAAATAATTGATGAAGAAGTTAAAAAAATAATTGACAAAGCTTTAGAAAGAGCTTTAAAGGTTTTGACTCTTAAAAAAGATAAATTAGAAAAAGTTGCAAAAGTTTTAATGAAAGAAGAAGTTATCGAAAAAAGAAGATTTGAAAGACTTGTGGGCGAGAAAAAAGGATCGATAAATGTGAATTAAATAAATCAGTTTTCTCTTTAACATAACTTTTAATTTTGCCAAAACTCGTTAGTTTGTTAATTTTTAATTCATCATATTTATTTCTTAAATCTTTTATAAGCTCTTCTTCGATCTTCTACTCCATAAAGAGTAATTTCTTTCTTTTTATGATCAACCCATAAATAAACCCGCCAGTCACCAATTCGGTATTTTTGTAAACCCTCTAATTCTTTCGGTAAATATTTAATAGGAAATCTTAAAAGTAAGATCCCTTATTTTCCCCTTTAAATGTTCTTCTCGTGCTTTTTTCATCTTTCTTATAAATCTCTTATCCAAAGAAAGCAAAAAATCTTCAAGTTAATTACTTACTCTCTCCCAACTTTCTTGGGCCTTAATCAAAGAATAAAATAATTTTTTGGTAAATTAATTATATTTGTTTTTTTGTTAGCCATAATTTTATTATTATTGAGTTTCTCTTTAATCTAATTGTTGATTTCGTCTACAGTTAATTTTTACTCTTCTAATAATTTTAAAAATTCTTCTATAGAAATTTCAGCATCTCTTAAAATTTTTCTCAAAAGACCTCGACTAACTTCTTTATAATTAGGCACAGTCACAGATTTTCTTCCCGGACATTTCAAACGAATATGACTGCCCCTCTGTCTTACTTTTTCATACCCAAGCTTTTCCAAGGCTTTACAAACTTCTCTTCCTGAAAGAAGTGGTAGTTTTATAAAATCAAATAGTAATTGTATGTAGACTTATTTCTGAAGGACGATAAGACTTTAAATTTTCCTGTGCTTCTTTTTCTTCTAAAATCATTTCAATTACTTCTCTAATATTTTTCAAAGCTTCATCAATTGTTTTCCCTTGAGTATAACAACCTTCTAAAACAGGACATTCAACAACATAAAAACCATCATTGTCTTTTTCAACAAAAAGGGGCAATGTCAAACCTTTAAATTTTGATAATGATGTTTCTTTTTTTCTCCCCCTTTTCATTATTTTAATTGTATCACAAAATATTGAACAATTACAACTTTATATCCCATACATTAAATTTATATATTTCTCTTCTATAGAAAAGATTTGAAAGACTTGTAGGCGAAAAGAAAGAGTTGGTTAAGATGGGTTAAGATTTAATTTTATTTTTTATCTTGGAACGTCGAAATAAAGTAATGTTATTATTTTTAATTTTTGAGATAGCTAAACATGAGTTTCTGTTTATAAAATTTTTATCTCATAATTCTATTAATATAAGGCTTCTATTTTGACTATCGCCTCCAGCGCATATAACCCCGGTATTCGTTCTCCATTGAACTTTAATCTCGTGAAAACCGGCTCTAAGCGTGCCAACCCACGGCATTAAAAAAGTAGTCAAATTTCCATACGGCCTTTGTGTTGTAGTAAATACGACGTTACCGTCTACTAACAATCTAAAATTAGCATAGCCGTTTGCTGTATCAGTATTATAAACACCTCCTATATGTGCTAATATAAATACTGTCTGATCACCTGTCTCTATGTTAAGCACCATCCCAGGAAAATCTGTCCATGAAGTAGAACCTCCATTGCAAATATGAAAGGTATCTATTATTTGGGCTCTAGTGTTTCTATTTTTAACTCTTCCTAATATATCTAATGAGGCTTGTGGGTTAGATGTTTTAATACCTATATTACCTGTTTGCGGTTGAACATATAAAACACTCAAACTATTACTACTTACCATCAAGTTTTCCTCTGACCCAATACTTGTTGTTGGTTCTGGTGAAGTATATTCACGACTAAAGATTTGATTTGGGAAATTATATATATTTAAATTTCGCCAAGTATCTCCGGGTCTTCTAACCCAAACAACCGCAGCTTCTCCTCCGCCCCATTCCTGTTGAATATAATCTAGCCATATACCTTGACCAGCTGTTAAATAAATTGACCCATTATAGCTTTGACAATTACACCATCCATGCCCTCCATACCAGCTTGCTATTACTGTATGCTCATGAATTCCTCCATACATATCAGCATTGCTTTTAACAAGTTCACTCCCATCGTCGCTGTCAACTGCAAAATACCATGTACCGCTAACATCAGGAACAAACAAAAATCTAAAGCGAGAATAAAAGTTATCTCTTACTGAACTTCCTGGAGAACTGTTATCACAAACACTGCCCCAATAAATTCTGTCTACATACTTTCTACAAATATTTGCTGGATAATTTCTTACTGCATCTGCTTCTGTATGGTTATCCATAAAATAACAGTTTGTCGAATCTGTACAACTTCCACTAAATACTCCAATTATATTTGGCGTAAAAGTTCGCATAGGAGAGCTCATGCTTGTAAGACTGGGATTTCCATAATAAACATAAATTGTTTTTGATGAGTTTGCAGGAATAAATGGAACCTTAACCCATATTCGCGTGGAAGCCGTATTACAGCCAGATTCTATCCAATAACCTAATAAAGTAGTCTCATCAGAATCTACAAACCTGATATCTCCACAATCTGATCGCATTTTCCCAGCAGAAATTAAACTTGCTGTGTCTATAGTAACTAAAACCTGAAAAAAACTTAAATTATTAGAATTACTGGTATTATTAATTGTTATTGGTCTTCTATATATTAAACTAAGCAAAGTCGAAAAAGAGGAGGAAGCGCTTGCTTTAATTTCAAATGGGGATGTTAAAGTGTCTGAAGTTATTAGTTGTAGCTTTGCTGTTGGAGTTGTGGTTCCGATACCGAGATTGCCTTCAATATAAGCATTTCCGTAAACAGATAAGGGTTGAGGAAGGTTAAGTTGTGAAGAAGTTGAGATGCCCAAGAAAGCAGGAAAAGAGAAATTTCCACCTCCAGTTAAAGAACCAAAAACCCCTGAAGAAACTTTAGCAGAGCTTACTGTGCCAGCATAGTTTCCTATAAAATTTGTTGCTGTTATGTCACCAATAACATGTAAAGTTGTTTGTGGAGTAGTAGTTCCAATTCCTAATCTTTTATTAGTATTATCCCAGAAAAGATTATTGTCACCGCTTAAAATACTTGAACCTGACCAAAAAGCAATTTGACCTGGTGAACCTGAACCAGAAACAATGCCTGCTCCTCCACCTTCATATCTTACTAAAACATTTGGGGTTGATGAAGTCATGACAAGATAACCTTGTCCTGGCCAAGAACCGCTAAAAGTAAGATAAGGAAGAGGTTGACAATATGCTCCTTGACCTATAGCGGATTTATTTTCAAAAATAAAGTAAAGAAAGAAGTTGATAAGAAAGGAAAGAAGAAGAGAATAAAGAAAAAAATTTTTACCGCTCATTTTTCTATTATTATACTACCAATTTTTTTATTTTTGCAATTTAAACAAATAATATCAAAGGCCCCTGAATTTAAGGCTTGAAACTGGAAGGTTTTTGACTCTCCTTTTGAAATTTTATGAAAAAGATTATAACCATCTATAAAAATTTCGTAGTCTTTATCAAGAGCCTTAAAATTTAAAGTTAAAATTTCATTTTTTTTAGCATAAATTTTTTCTTCATTTAATTTTTCTTTTTCTAAAAGGTAATCACTAAAAGAGTAACTGACATTTTCAATTTCTGTTCTTTGAATTTTATTTTCCTTAGTCTTTATTTCTTTTTGATGTGTTTTAAAAGAAATTTTTGAAGGAAGGTCAAAAACAAAAACTAAAAAGATTAAAAGAAAAATAAAAAGGATTAAAATGGGAAGCATAAATTTTTTCATTTTTATAAATTATATCAAGAGGATATTAAAAAAAGAAAAATTTTATTAATAAAGTGGAAAAAGGCGTTTTGAAAGAAGAGCAAAAATAAAATTATAAAAGCAAAACCGTATGCTTCGAGCAAAATATAAGATTCTAAGGGCATAAAAAGAAGATAAAGTTTAGAGCCGTCAAGAGGAGGTATAGGTAAAAGATTAAAAAGAGCTAAAACAAGATTTGTTTTTATAAGATTGAAAGAAATTTCGTTGATTAAAGGGTTTAAATTTTGTTTATAGAGAAAAAGAAAAAATAAAAGAATAAAAATATTTGTTATCGGTCCTGCTAAGGCAATTAAAATTGGATCCTTTATTTTATCTTTCAAATTTTCTGGATTGTAGGGCACAGGCTTAGCATAACCAAAAACAAAACCTAAAGAAACGTAAGTAAATAAAGGAAGCAAAATTGTTCCTAAAGGATCAAGATGGACTAAAGGATTTAAAGAAAGCCTTCCTTCATATTTTGCTGTAGGATCACCTAATTTATAAGCAACATAACCATGAGAGATTTCATGAAGAACAATAGAATAAAAAATTAAAAAAAGAATAATGAGGGTTTCCATTAAACTTTTATTTTACCTTTAAGAATAAGTTTTCTACATTCTTTACAAACCTCTAATTTTTTGCCGTTAATATTAAGAATTTGAATATTTGGTTTTTGAAAATAAGTTTTAACAGGATTATATTGCCCTCTAAGTTTCTTTCTTTTAACAGCTTTTTTTCTCCCTTTTCCGCAAATTTCACATCTTTTCATAATTTTTTATTTTACCATAAAATCTAAAAAGTTAAGATAATTCTATAATAATTCTCAGCTGTTTCTTCTCTTATATTTAAACCCTGAACTTCTTTTTTAAAATCTTCTATCTTATCTTTACTTACTTTAAAAATCATTTCTCTCCTTTGAAAATCATAGCTTTCAACTTCATAACCATTATTTATAAGAGAAATCAAAACATCAATTTTCTTTTCCTTTTCTTTTTCTTCAATTTTCCCTTTAAGCTCTATCAAATAATCTAAAGAACTTTTAATTTCAGAAATATTTCCTTTCCTCTGCATTTTTTGAATTTCTTCTCTAAGAGCTTTTTCTTTATTAGAAAAATCGAAATAAAAATAGACAAGAGTTAAAAGAGAAATTAAAGTAACCAAAAAGACAAAAATGGTGCTTAAATTAAAGCTTCTTTTTATCTTGTTAAGAAAATAAACTGTTTTTGGTTTTAAGCTAAGAAAATCTAAAAAGGGCTGATCTTGAAAAATTT
Organism: Minisyncoccota bacterium; assembly: GCA_032249155.1. Lineage (GTDB taxonomy): Bacteria > Patescibacteriota > Minisyncoccia > UBA6257 > HR35 > HRBIN35. The sequence continues at coordinate 82,352 of JAVVGJ010000001.1, forward strand.
TTTTAAGAAGGACAATGTTTCCCTTACCAATAAATTCATAAGGATTAATTTTTACAAAATTATAATTTTTTATTTGAATTTCTGGAAAAGCAAAAATTAAGGTTTCGAATTTTTTATCTTGAGAGGTAAAGTAATTTATAAATCTTTCGATAAAAAGATCAAAATTTGTTTCTTGGCTTACTTCTTCAAAAAAAATTTTTTCTGGTTTTAAATTTTCTAAATAAAAAATGTGGGCTATTTTTTCATCAATAAAAAAAATTAAGTAATTTTCAGTAAAAGAAATTAGAGCTTCATAAAGAAGATTGCTTAAAATGGCTTCAAATGACGGAGAAACAAAATAAAGAGTAACATCTTCTTTAAAGAAAAAATCTAAAATTTCTTCTTCTAACTCTTTAGGAAAAAGGAAAACATTATAATTAGCAAAATTTCCTGAAAGCTTGTAAACATCTTCCTTATAAATAATTTTGTATTTTTCTAAATTAAGAGGAAGATAATTTTGAAGATAATTTTTAATAGCATTTAAAACATCAGGTGTTCTTGGAATAGTTACCTTTTGAAAGAAAATATTAGGAAAATGTAAAGAAATGCCAAGCTCTTTTATTTTATATTTTTTTATAATTTCGTCTAAAGCTTTTTCTAAATTGTTTTTGAAAAAAACACCATTTTCATAAATAGGCGTTTTAAAAACCTCAAAATTTTTTAAAATCACACTGTTTTCCTTTTCATCAAAATCGTAATAAATAACTCTATCAGGAGAAATAAGAATGATGTCAATGATTTCTTCTTTTAAAAAGGGTTTCATTTTCAGCGAAGTTCATTTATTTTAATAAATCTTTCTGTAGGATCTATAATAAAATTTATATCAAAACCTTTAAATTTTTTATCAATAAGATAAATAAAATAAGGATTAACTAAAAAAATATTGGCTTTTTGATCTAAAATTAATTTTTCTATTTCTTCTTGAGCTTTAAAAATATCTTTTTGCGGATTATTTCTCAAATCAAAAAATTCTTTTTCTAAAATTTTATTTTCAAAATTATTTAAGTTAATGCCACCTATAGAAAAGAAATAAGATAAATTAGGGGGAAAACCATAATTTATTCCGTAAAGAATTCCTTCATAATCTTTTTTCTTTAAAGTAAGATTTAGTTCATCTGGAGAAACAATTTTAAAGTTAATTCCAAATTTTTCTTTAAGATACCTAGCAATATCAGGATAAAAAAATGAATTTGGTAAAACAAGATTTAAATTTATTTCTTTTTTCTCTATTTCTTTTTTGTTTTCTTCTTTAAATTCTCCTAAACCTAAGATTTTTCTTATCGAAGAAGAAAAAATACCCTTACTTTCTTCAGCTTTGTTTTCAAAAATTTTTCTGACAATATCCTTTCTATCAATTTTAGAGTTTAAAAATAAAAAAATATTTTCATCCTTTACTTTTTCTTTATTTAAAAAAATGCCTATGACTCTTGGCATTAAAATTTCATAAATGTTAACTCTTTTTTTAAAACCTGGTGGGAGATGGAAATAATTAATTCCTGCCAAACCATCTATCTCTTTTTTAAAAAGAGCATCAAGGGCTTCTCTTTGATCTTTGAAAATATGAAACTTGATTTCTTTAAGATAGACTTTTTCTTTAAAATATTTATTTCTTTCCAAAATTAAAATTTTTCTTCCTTCATCTTTTATTTCTTTAAAAACAAAAGCTCCGGGACCAAATTTTGAAATTTCTAAATTTATAAAATCTGGAGAGTAGTAGGAAAAAATTTTGGAAGGAAGAATTTTAAAATAGGCTAAACGGTAAAGAAAATAATTATCGGGTTTAGTCAAATAAAAAATACCTTGCCTTTCACTTAAAATTTTAAATTCTAAATTATTAAAAAATCTGTTTAGCTCTGATGGTGAATATTTTTTTGCAAACTCTAAACTAAATCTAATGTCTTCGGTAGTTATTTTTTCTCCATGAGCAAAGAAAATATTATCTTCAAGTTCTATTTGGAGTTCATTTTTTTCTTGATTAAGGGTATAGTTTTTTAAATATTTGGAAATAAGCTTGCCATTATAAAATTCAAAAAGAGATGGAAAAATCAAATTAGAAAGACTTCTTTCTGAGTCATTAGTAGTAAAGTATGGAGTTAGAATTTTAACATCTTCCCAAAGTCCTTCTCTGTAAATGGTATTTTTTTTCTCAAAAGGAGTAAAAGGTAAAATAAGAAAGATTGAAAAAAAGAAAAAAAGAAAGAAAAATATAAAAATATAAAGAGGGAAAAGAGGTAATCTCTTTTCTCTAAAGCCTTTTAAAGTTTTTAAATAAAATTCTCGAAAAACTTTTTTAGATAACATTAAATTTTATTCTAAGAAGAGATAAAAGGGCAAATAAAGCTATAAAAAACCAAGTCAAATAAAAAAGATATTTTTCCATTCCTCTTTTTTTGAAAAAAAATTCAGATTGAAAACCAAAAAGAACTCCTCCACTCATCCCTCTTTGCTGAAGTAAAATTAAAGCGATAATCAAAATTCCAAAAAAAATTTGTAAAATTTCAATTAAATTTTTCATTTTCTCTTAGCTGTTTATGATATTTTAACACAAATTGATGAACTTTCAAATCTAAAAGTCTTAAAAAATCAGCTGTTTCAGAAGAAAAATCTTTTAGACTTAAGGGCTTCTTTTGAGGATCAAAATAAATTTCTTCTTTAGGTTTAGCAAAAGAAATAACTTTAATTTTTTCTTCTAGTCCTGCTTCTTTAATGCTCATTAAAGCAAATTTTAATTGGATCTTACCTCCATCAATTAAAATCAAATGAGGCAAACCCCATTCCTTGTGTCTAAGCCTTCTTTTTAAAACTTCATAAATCATTCTGGGGTCATCAGGTTTAACAACTGTTTTTATTCTAAATTTTCTTATTTTTTGAATTTTTAAAAAGCCCTCATAAAAAGTAAGCATCATTCCAACCTTAAAATCCCCATAAAGATGGGAAATGTCATAAGCTTCAATGATTTTAGGAATTTCTTTAAGATTTAATTTCTCCTTAAGCTCTAAAAGTATTTTTCTTCTTGTATTTTCAAGATAAAGAGAGTCTTGCCCAATAATTTCTATTTCTTCTTCTATTTTTTTAATTGATGAATAAACATCAAAAAGCTTCTTAGCTAATATTAAATTATCTTCTTTCAAGCTTTTTTCCATTTCTTCTAAAATCTCTTTTTTTAAATCTTTTAAATTTCCAGAAAGTAATTTTTCTATAAGCTTTAGATTTTCAAAATAGGAGTTTATTTCTTTCTGAGAAACTTCTTTACCCTTTAAACAACAAAAGCCAAAACAAAGTCCTAAAGACGAATTAAGGCATTCTCTTAAATGGCTTTCTTTACAAGTGCAAAAAGGTAGTTTTTTCCTTATTTTTTGAAGAAGATTTTTAATAGCTTTTCCTTCGGTAAAAGGACCAAAAACTTTATAAGTTTTAAAACGATCAGGTCTATGAGTGACATAAACTCGAGGAAATTTTTCTTTAGTAAAAACAACATAAAAATAATTAGTGTCATCACGAAGGAGATGATTAAAATAAGGATTAAGTTTTTTAATAAGATCACTTTCTTTTAAAATTGCTTCTACTTCGCTTTTAAACGTTAAAATTTCTAAATCTTCTGCTAAATCTAAAAGTTCTTTAACCTTTAAGCTAGGATTTTTAAAATAAGAAGTAATTCTTTTTCTTAAATTTTTAGCCTTACCAACATAAATAGCTCTTCCTTCTTTATCTTTAAAAATATAAACACCTGGTTTTTCAGGTATTTCTTTTAGATTTATTTTTATCATTGAAGAAGATTTAAAAGCGATTTTCCTTCAATAAAATTTTTATAATTTTCTAAAATACCGTAAAGATCTAAAATAGTTGGCATCACATCAACAAGACTTCCTAAAACTTCTTCCGAAGGAATTCTTTCTTTTTCTAAGCTTTTATGAATTAAATAAAAAGGGACGGGGCTCTTATTATGAAAAGTATCTTTTATTCCTCTTTGAACGTCAAGCATTTTTTCAATATTTCCATGATCAGAAGTAATCATAAGATACCAATCTTCTTTTTTTACAATTTCTAAAAATTCTTCTATTTTTTCACTCATAAACTCTATAGCTTTAACTCCTTTATTAAAATCTCCTAAATGGCCAAAAAAATCAAAGATAGAAAAATTGACGGCAACAAAGTGAAAATTTTTTTCTTTAATAACAAGCTTAAGATAATTAAAAATTTCTTCTGTAATTTTGTAAGCATTTTCTTCGGAATCGATGCCAGGTAAAATTTTAATAACTTCATTAATATGCTCCTCTTCAATAAGTCCATTAAAATAATAAGTTAAATGTTTTTTTCTTGTTTCGTCAGTAATTTTAAATTGTCTTAATTTAGCTTCAGAAATAGCTCTGGAGAGATTAATTTCAATTTTTTCTTTAGGAAAAATAACAGTGTGAGGTAAATTATCAAAATAATCGACAAGGGAAATTAAAAAAAGATTTTTTTTAAGAGGCCTTGTAAATTCGTTAAAATTGGGGTCGAAAAAGGCTAAAGCAAGCTCTTTAACCCCTTGGGGTTCATAGTTTAAAAAGATAACAATGTCATTATCTTTTACATAAGCATTTTCTAAAACCAATGTCGGTTCTAACATATCTTCTTTAAAATTTTCATCATTTTCTTTTTCTTTAATAAAAGTTTCTAAATCTTTGTATTTTCTTCCTATACCACTTACTAAAGCTAAAAAGGCTCTTTGAGTTCTTAAAACATAGTTTTTGGATGTGTCCAAAGCATAAAAACTTCCTATTAAAGTAGCTATCTTAGCATCTATTTTTCTTATTTCTAATTCTTTTAAAACTTCTTTTAAAAGTTTCAAGCTTGATTTAGGTGTAGAAAAAGTACTTTCTAAGAAAAAGTGAAGATAAATTCTTTTATTTATTTGATAAAACCTTAAGATATCTAAAAGAGAGTAAAGATGATTAATATCTGATTCGACTGGTTTTTCGCTTAAAGTTAAAAGGAGGTGAATGTTTGAATTATTTTCAAAATAAAAATTAACTATTTCCTTAATAACCGGATTTTCTTTAAGCTCTCCTTTCTCGATAGCTAAATCAACTCTTATTTTAGGTGTGTAATTAATTCTTCCTGTTCCTAAGGTAAGATGGCCTTGCTCACAATTTCCTGGATCATTTGGAGATAAACCAACAGAAAAACCGCTTGCTTGAAGAAGAGTATAAGGATATCTTTTTTTAAGATCCTCAAAAATATTTTTTTTAACAAATCTAAAAGGATTGGAAAGATTATTTTCTCCTTTACCTAAACCATCTAAAATCATAAGACAAAGATTTATTTTTTTCATTATTTTTAAGGTAAAATTAAAAAAGATTTTTCTTTCATATTATATTTTAACTCTTTTTAGGTCGTCTAAACTAAATTATTAAAATGGGCTTGGAAATTTTAGTTAGTGGAATTATTATAGGTATTCTTTTAGGTTTTATTTTAAGACATTTCCTTTCTTTAAGATTTAAATTCAGAGTAGAAAAGGAAATTGAAGAAGAAATAGAAAATCTCAAAAAGAAGAAAGAGGAAATTTTAGAATCTGCACAAAAAACCTCTTTAGAAATTATTGAAGAAGCTAAAAAGGAAAGAGAAAGACTTTTAATTGAATTGGAACAAAAGGAAGACAGACTTCTTCAGAAAGAAAAGCTTTTAGATGAAAAAGAGATAAGTCTTATAGAAAAAGAAAGATTTTTAAATGAAAAGTTGAAAGAGGTCGAAAATAAAGAAAAATCTTTAGCTATCAAAGAGGCAGAACTTATCTCTTCCTTAGAAAAAATCTCTGGGCTTAAAAAAGAAGAAGCTCTTAATTTGCTTTTCCAAAAAATAGAAAAGGAATATGAGGAAGATATCTTCAGAATGATTACTAAAACAAGAAGCAATCTAAAGGAGGCCATCGAAGAAGAGGCAAAGAAAATTATTGTTGAGGTTCTTCCTCGTTATGCTAAAAGCGTTGTCAGCGAAGTAACGACAACTACAGTAAGACTTCCTAATGAAGAAATGAAAGGTAGAATTATAGGTAAAGAAGGAAGAAATATTAAACATTTTGAGAATTTAACCGGTGTAGAAATTATTATTGATGAAACGCCAGATATTGTTACTCTTTCTTCTTTTGATCCAGTAAGAAGAGAAGTTGCTCGCTTAGCTTTAGAAAAACTTATTAAAGACGGAAGGATAAATCCTGCTACTATTGAAGAAAAAATAGAAGAAGCCAGAAAAGAGGTTGATGAAGAAATTCTTTCTGCAGGAAAGTTAGCTAGCTTTGAACTTGGCATCTTTGATTTACCTCAAGATATTTTAATTTTGATGGGAAAACTTAAATTTAGATACAGTTACGGGCAAAATGTCTTACAACATTCTATTGAAGTAGCTACTTTTGCTAGAATGATAGCAGAAGAATTAGGCCTTGATGCCACTATTTCTAAAAAGGCTGGTTTTTTGCATGATATAGGTAAGGCTGTAACTCACGAAATTGGAGGAAACCATTTGGATATAGGAATAAAAATTTTAGAAAAATATGGTATTGAAGAAAAAGTCATTTTAGCTATGAGATCGCATCATGAAACTTATCCTTTCGCTATTCCCGAAGCTTACATCGTTTATGCTGCAGATATTATTTCAGGAAGTAGGCCAGGAGCAAGAAGAGAAACTATGGAAATTTATCTTCAAAGACTCCAAGATCTTGAAAGAATAGCCTACTCTTTTGAAGGCGTAGAAAGGGCTTTTGCTATCCAAGGGGGTAGAGAGCTAAGGGTTTTTGTAGTTTCTGATAAAGTTTCTGACTTAGAAATATATAAATTAGCTAAGGAAATTGCACTAAGAATAGAAAAAGAGCTTAATTATCCAGGAGAAATAAAGGTAGTAGTTATTAGGGAAAATATTGCAGTAGAATATGCCAGGTAGCTTTTTATTTTTTTCTTTTTTAAGGTAAAATTAAGGTATAAAGTGGTCGGGATTAAAAGCTTTTAATTAATAAAATGGCTCGAAATTCAAATGTTTTAAAAAGAGAACACTTGGCTCAAAAAATGGTCGAAAAGTTTAATATGACAAAAAAAGACGCTTTAGAAGTTCTTAACTTTTTAGTAGAAACAATAACAAACGCTCTTAAAAACGGGCAACAAGTAAAACTTTCTGGTTTAGGTACATTTAAAGTAAGAGAAAGAAAAGCTAGAACTGCTATCAATCCTAAAACAGGAGAAAAAGTTCAAGTACCTGCTACAAGAGTTCCAAGATTTACTCCTGCAAAAGATCTCAAAGAAGCAGTAAAGTAAAAATAAAAAATGTTTCAAGTTTATTTAGTTATAGGAAATGATAATTTTTATATTGAAGAAAAAATTAGAGAAATAAGCAAAAATATAATTTTTTATTCTTTCAAAGAAAAAAATAATAAAACTAGTGAAAAAAATTTGGAAATTATTAATGAAATACTTAAAAATTTAAATTATAGACTTTTTTCTTTTAAAGAAGATATTGCTCTTAGAAATTTAGAAGCTTTAAAAGATGAAGAAAAAGAAAAACTTCTTCATCTCATAAAGATTTCTAAAGGAGTAAAATTTTTTCTTATATTTAATGATGAAAAGAAGTTTCAGGAGTTCAAAATTCTTTTAAATAAAAATGGAATTAAATTTAAAGAGATAAATCTTCTTTTAAAGTGGGCAAACCAATTTAAAAAAATAATCGAAGAAGAACTTCAAAAATTAAAAATTAAACCAGAAGCAAGTTTTATAGAAACACTTTATGAAAATTACAAAAATAATTTTTCCTTATTTCTTCAAGATATCAAAAAAATAAAGTATTATAAAGGCGAAAAGGAAATAAGCCTTGAAGAGTTTAAAAGTTTTCTTCAGCTTACGACAAACGAATTTCAAATTCAGGAAGCTTTTTTAAGTTTGAATTTTCCTCTTTTTTTAAGAAGATTTAAAAAATATATTTATTCCTTACAAAGCGAAGATTATAAAAAAAGGAAAGAAAATGTAGAGAAAATTATCTATAACCTTCTTTTTGGTGCTCTTTTGAAAATATATTTTATGAAAATGAATAAAGAAAAAAGTAAAATAGAAGGAAATCCTTTTTATCTTCAAAAGCTAAGATCTTTTTCTGATAAATTAGATTATAAAACAATCAAAAACCTTATTAAGGCTTTAGCTCTTACTGACAAAAAGATAAAAAAATTTTATCTTCAATATAAAGAAGTACCAGAAGAAATTACCTTGAACTTTCTTTTACTTCAAAAGTCCGATTAAAAATTTGAGCGTATTTTGATTTAAGTCTAGCGGCTTTATTTTTATGAATAAATCTTTTTGCTCCTTTATCTATTTCTTTATAAACTAATGACAAAGCTTCTTTAGCTTTTTCTTTATTTCCTTCTCTAATATATTTCATAAACTCTTTAACTTTCTGTTTAATTTTTCTTCTTCTTTCTTCATTAATTCGCCAATTTCTTAAAGATTTTTTTAAGGCCCTTTTAGCTGATTTAGTAACTGGCATAATAATCTTTTCTTTTAATTTCGTCCTTTATTTTTTTTATAAGCTCTTTATGTTCTTTTTTAAGCTTGGGAAAGATATAAAATATTTTAATATAAAGATCACCTCCAAAAATTCCCATTCTGGAAATTTTAATGACTTCTTCCTCTTCTTGTGGAAGTTTAATTTTTATTTTAGCATCAAAATAATTAATTTCTATTTCATCATTTAAGAGAGCATCTAAAACATTTATTTTATATTTCAAAAGAACGTCTCGACCATTAACTATTTCTAAATCCTTTCTTTTTGTCTTTACTTCTAAATTAATTATTAAGTCGCCTTTTTCATTTTTTCTTTCATGTCCTAAACCTTTAAAAATAAGTTTAGAAGAAGAACGAGGAGGAATCTTGACATCTAAATCACCTTTCACTACTTCAAATCCTTTTCCTTTACAGAGAGAACAAATTTTTTCTGGCACATAACCTTCACCTAAACATCGCGGACAAGTTTTTCTTTCTTCAAAAAAGAAACTCCCTAAAATAGAAGAGGTTACAGAAATTTTTCCTTTCCCTTTACATTCAGGACAAATAATTTTCTTTTTAGTTTCGGAACCAGTACCTTCACAGCTAAGACAAATTTTTTCTTTATTATAAAAAACTCTTTTTTGTGTTCCTTTATAGTAATCCTCTAAATCAATTTCTAAATTTAAATAAATATTAAGATCCTTCTTTTCTTTCTTTTTAAACCAGGAACCAAATAAATCTTCAAAGTCTTCTTCAAAAAAAACTTTTCTTAGATAATCTTCAAGATCAGAAAAGAGATCGTAAGAAAAAGTAAATCCTCCTGGAGCAAAATCAAAACCTGCTTTTGTTTTCCATTTTCTTTGAACGTCATATTCTTTTCTTAATTTTGGATCCGAAAGAACTCTATAGGCTTCTAAAATTTCTTTAAATTTTTCGGCATCACCGCCAGGAACATCAGGGTGATATTTTTTAGCTAATTCTCTAAAAGCTCTTTTAATTTCTTCTTCAGAAGCATTTTCTGGAACACCTAATATTTCGTAATAGTCTTTCATATATTAGGTTGCGTTTGACTTCCATAAAATCTTCGACCAATTTCTGAAAGAAGCTCATTCAGCTCTTTCATTTCTTTTTCTATTTCTTCAACTGAATTAGAGGTTTCGATCAAACTGTTAAGCTTATTTATTTTTTCTTCAATTTTTGTTTTAAGATCTGGATCTATTTTATCTTGATATTCTTTAAGTATTTTTTCTGCTTGATAAACTAAATTATTAGCTTGATTTTTTGTTTCTGCTAATTTTCTTTTCATCATATCTTGAGCTGCATATTCTTCTGCTTCTTTTTTAAGTCTTTCAATTTCTTCTTTAGAAAGATTAACAGAGTTAGTAATTTTTACTGATTGAGATCTTCCAGTAGCCTTATCAACGGCAGTTACTGTTAAAATACCATTAATATCGACATCAAAAGTAACTTCAATTTGTGGTATACCTCTTGGTGCTGGAGGTATGCCATCTAAAATAAATCTGGCTAAGGTTTTATTATCTTGAGCCATAGGTCTTTCTCCTTGAACAACATGAATTTCTACTTGCGTTTGATTATCAGTAGCTGTAGTAAAAATCTCTTTTTTAGTTACAGGTATAGGTGTGTTTTTAGGGATCATAGGATGGGCTATGCCTCCTAAAGTTTCGATAGCTAAGGTTAAAGGTACAACATCGATAAGTAAGATTTCTCTTATTTCTCCTTGCAAAATACCTGCTTGGATAGCAGCACCAATAGCTACAACTTCATCTGGATTGATATCTTTTCTTGGTTCTTTACCAAAAAATTCTCTCACTCTTTGTTGAATAAGTGGCATCCTTGTTTGTCCTCCAACTAAAATAATCTCATCAATTTCTTCTTTCTTCACTCCAGCTTTATCAAGAGCTTCTTTAACTTTTTCTATAGAAAGTTCAACTAAATCACGAGTTAAGTCTTCAAGTTGTTTTCTTGTAAGTTTATAATAAAGATGTTTTGGACCTGAAGGAGTAGAAGTAATAAAAGGTAAATTAATTTCTGTTTCATAAAGAGAAGAAAGTTCTTGTTTTGCTTTTTCAGCTGCTTCTTTAAGTCTTTGAAGAGCCAAAACATCTTCTCTTAAATCTACGCCTTCTTCTTTTTTAAACCACTCAATAAGAAAATCAATAATCCTGTGATCAAAATCATCTCCTCCTAAAAATGTATCTCCACCTATTCCTTTAGTTTCAATAATATTATCACCAACTTCTAAAATAGAAACGTCAAATGTTCCTCCCCCAAAATCATAAACTAAAATTTTAGCATTTGTTTTTTTATCTAAACCATAAGCTAAAGCAGCTGCTGTTGGTTCAGGTAAAAGTCTTCTGACATTAAAACCAGCAATTTCTCCAGCAGCTTTAGTAGCTGCTCTTTGTGAATCATCGAAATATGCAGGACAAGTAATCACTGCTTCATCAATTTTTTCTCCTAATTTTTCTTCAACATCAAGTTTTATTTTTTGTAAAACCATAGCAGAAATCTCTTCAGGTTTATACCATCTATCACCCATTTTGACTTCAACGCCGCCATTTTCTGCTTCTCTTATTTCATAAGGCAAAATATTTTTTGCTTTTTGAACTTCTGGATCTTTATATCTTCTTCCTATAAGTCTTTTAACAGAAAAAATAGTATTTTTAGGATTAGTAATAGCTTGTCTTTTAGCTAAAATACCAACCAATCTTTCTCCTGATTTGGAAATAGCTACTACTGAAGGGGTAAGCCTTGAACCCTCTCTATTTTCTAAAACCCTAGGAACACCAGCTTCAACAATAGCGGCCACAGAGTTAGTGGTACCAAGGTCAATACCGATAATTCTTTTCATTTTAGTGAGTAATGACTTTTACTCGTGCAGGTCTTAAAAGCCGACCTTTAAGAAAATATCCTTTGCTATAAACTTCAACAATTAAGCCTTCATCTTCATGAGAACAATTTTCTTTTTGGCAAATTTCGGTTTTCACAGCTTCATGAAAATTAGGATCAAATTTGGTGTTCATAGGATTAATTTCTTCTAGGCCAAACTTTTGTAAGATATCTTTTAACTGAGAGTAAATAAGGAAAAAACCTTTTTCTATTTCTTCTTCTTTATATTTACTAAAAGCAAGCTCAAAAGAATCTAAAACATTTAAAAGAGAATAGATTAAATTAGCATTAGCCATTTCTTCGGCTATTTTCGCTTTTTCTTCATATTCTGTTTGAAGTCTTAAAACGTCATTTTTGGCTCTTTTAAGACTAGCCAAATATTCTTCTTTTTCCTTCTCCAATTCTTCTATTTTTTTCATAAGCTCCTGAATAGTTTCTTCCAAGGGTGGTAATTTTTCTTGAACTTCATTCATTTATTTTTTCATTTATTTTGTTTAAAATCGACCATAAAGTATGATAGTAATTTCTTTTTGGACCAAGAAAAAGATAAAGTTTATTTTTACCTTTTGTATAACCTAAAGATAAATTCTTAGTCCTTGAAATTTCTATTTCTTTACCTATTTTAACACCAATTTTATTTTCAAGTCTATAAATTTCTTTTTCGATATCTTCAATAAGCAAAAGCGCATCACAAAGAGTTTCTTTTTCAAGACCTTCTGCTAAAAAATGAAGTCCTTTTATTTTTATACCTCGGGATTTATCAAAAATAATAAGGGAATTTTTGGCTAATTTTAAGAATTTTTTTATGAGCAATTTTAAATTTTCTCCGTTTATTTTTATTTCGGGTTTTATTTCATATTGGGTAAGATAATATTTCCATCCCTCATCAGAAGGATACCTTCCTTGAATTTTGGAAAAAAGAAGTCCTTTTTGGGTTAATTTTCTAAAGTAAAACCTCAAAAGGGGGGCTGAAAATTTGTAGTTAATTTTTTTAGATAAATATTTAGAACCTATAGGTGAGTTTTTTAAGAGATGATGCCTTACAAAAAGATAAAAAATCTGTCTTTCTTTCTCGCTTAACATCTTTATTCAATAGAAATTTCTTTACCCTTATCTTTTGAGGCTTCTGGTTTTTTGGGCAAGACTATTTCTAAAACACCATTTTCTAATCTAGCCTTAGCCTTTTCAAATTCAACTTCAACTGGCAAAGGAATAACTCTTCGAAATGATTCTCTTCTAATTTCTCTTCGCCAATATCTTCCTTCTTCTTTTTCTTCTTTCTTTTCCTTAGCTTCACCTTCAACAACCAAATATCCTTCTTCTACTTTTATCTTTAAGTCATCCTTTTTAAATCCAGGAACCTCCATCATAACTACAATTTCATTATCTTTTTCATAAATATCCGTTGGGAAAGAAGAAAATCTAAAAACAGGTAATGGTAAAAATTCTTCTTTAAAAAATCTTTCGATTTCTTCGAATGGATCCCATTTTATTAATTTTGTCATTTTTTCTTTTCAGTTTGTTAATTCGACCTAGTCAAATTTATTTATCATTATTTATTATATATCTTTTATCACCTTAAAGTCAAGGGTGATAAATTAAGAATTTGCTTAAATTTTTAAAAATTTTGTTATAAAATTAGCAAAAGAAGAGGGTCGAAATTAATCTGAAGTTATAAAATGCCTTCTTTGCAAAACAAAAAAGTACTTTTAGCTGTTCTTGTCGCTGTTTTAGTTGTTTTAGGAGGAGTAACTTATTGGTTCTTTGGAAGAAGAGGTAGCTTACCAGTACCACCAGCTCCAGCTCCAGCAGCACCAGAAGCTCCAGCTACTTCAAATCAAGAATAAAATTTAAAATAAACAAAGTCATAAAATTAAAAGAAAAGGCGGGGCTTCCCCGCCTTTTCTTTTTTGCTTAATTATTGTAAAATTAAATAGAAATGAAAACTCTTGTTGAAGATTTGCTAAAGAATTTAAATGAAAGAGAAAGAGAGGTTATTAAAAGGAGATTTGGTCTTGAAAATAGAGAAAGCGAAACTCTTGAAAGTATTGCTAAGGATTTTGGTATTACCAGAGAAAGAGTAAGACAAATTCAAAATAATGCTTTAAATAAACTTATAAAAATCATTAATGAAAACGAAAAGATAACAAATTTTGTTGAAAACACAAAATCTTTTTTGGAACCTTTAGGTTTTAAAGAAGAAAATAGATTTTATAAAATTTTAATTCAAGAAAAAGTAGTCCTTGAAGATGAAATTAATTATTTAAAACTTGTTTTAACCTATCACCAAAAAATCTATTATCATCAAGAAGAGGAGGAAATAAAAAGTTTTTATTCCAAAGAAAAAGAATTGGCTCTTTTTGTTAAACATATTCTTAAAAAAATAAATATTTATTTTTTGGAAAACTACGATAAAACTTTTGAGGAAAAGGAAATTTTTAATATTATTAATCAGGAGTTAAAAACCCATTTTGGAGAAATTAAAGACGAAGAACTTTATGAAGTTTTAAGAATTCTAAAATTTGTTTATAGAGATCCTTTTGGTAAATGGGGGTTTATTTCTAATCCTTTTATTGCTCCCCAATCTTTAAAAAATAAAATCATCTCTATCTTAGAGACAGAAAGAAGACCTATGCACTTTTTAGAAATTCACAGAAAACTTGAAGAAATAACTAAAATTGAAGAAGAATTTCTTCATTTGAATTGGAAAAAGAAATATTCTGTGGAATCAATCAAAAATGAACTTATTAAGCATCCAGATTTTGTTCTTGTAGGTAGAGGCATCTATGCTTTAAAAAAATGGGGTTTTGTGGAAGGAACAAGTTTTGAGCTTATAAAAAACTTTATCCTCTCAAAAAAAGAATTAGAGCTTTTCGAACTTTACGAATTCATAAAAAATCAGAGAATCTTAAAACCAACAACTTTTAGTATTTATCTTTATAGACTTCAAAAAGAAAAGTTTATTGAAATAAAAAACGGTAAAATTATTGTTCTTAAAAATGCTTAACTATTTTTATTCTTTTTTTGATTTTTTTTTAAGTTTTTGGTGGATAATTTTACCCATTCTTTTGACATATTTTTTTTTAGAAAAATATTTTTCTAACAATTTAAAAACTTTTGTCAAAACTAAAATAAAATATAAGTTCTTTGAGATTGTGTTCCCTACAAGTACTCTAAAAAAAATTCAGCTTATGGATGAAGTTTTTATTTCTTTACATAGCGCTGCTGAACCTTTTTCATCTCCTAAGCAATTTTTCACCGGTTATTTTCCTCTTTCTTATATTTTTATAATCTTTTTTCATGATAAAAATTTGAAATTTATTGTTGGTGTTGATGAAAAAAAAGAAAAACTTCTCAAAAACTCTTTTTATAGTAAGTATCCAGAAATTAAATTTATAGAAATTCAAAATCCTTTATCAAAATTTAATTTTAATTTGCCTCATCCTTTATATAGCGGTCTTTTTTTTAATATAGAAATAAAAAGTCCATTTAATGTTATTCTTCTAAAAACACACAAAGATATAGAAAATTTACCTGAAGAGGAAAGGGTTGATCCTGCTTCTCATTTTTGGGAAATAAAAGAATCTATTACTAATAAAGAATGGTTTTTTTTTATCATCTATGCTTTACCTATTTTAGCTGATGATCCAGCTTTAGGTAAAAACTGGGTTAATAGTTACAAAAGTGTTATAGATTCTCTTGTAGGTAAACCAAAACCTCCTTCTCCTCTTCCTTTTTCTTACTACATTCACGAATTTTTTAGAAATTTACTTGTAGCACTTTTTAAAGATATAACTTGGACACCCTTTTCTTCTCCGCCTCCACCTCCTTTTGAATTTAACATAGGAAAAGTTCCTCCAGAAAATAAAGATATTATTGAGAAAATTTTACATAAAATCGAAAAGCCTGGATTTTTAGTAAACATCAAAGCAGTTTATTTAGCTAAAAATGATGTTTTTGAAAAAACAAGTGCTTACATACCAAGTTTAATACTCTCTGCTTTTAAAAATTTTGCTATCGAAAGAATTAATAACTTTTCTCTTTCTCCTCTTTTCAAACTTAGTAAAAACGAAAGGTTTTATGACTTAAAAAATTTTATTCTTACTTTTGGTACTTTTGATTCTTTAAAATCACACAAAGATATCGTTATCAAATCTAAAGGTCTTTTTAAAAATGATGTTTCTACTTCGTTAAGCTATGTTTTAAATTCTGAAGAACTTTCCGTTATTTTTCATCATCCTTTTAAGCCAGGCCATCCTGGTTTTGAAAAAAGTGAACCGCCGCCCTTTTCTTTATCTTAAAATTAAATTATGGAAAATAACTTTCTCATTTTAGGTAAGATAATTTACAAAGAAAGGGAAGAATATTTTGGTATTTATAAAGAGGATAGAAAAAGACATATTTATATTATTGGTAAAACAGGAACAGGTAAAACGACTTTGCTTTTAAATATGATGAAAAAAGATATTGAAAATGGTGAAGGTTTAGCTTTTTTTGATCCTCATGGTGACGCTATTTTTAAAATTTTGAAATATATACCTAAGCATCGTCTTGAAGACGTTATTTTTCTAAATCCTGGAGATTTAGATCATCCTTTTGGTTTTAATCCTTTAGAAGAGGTTGATTATTATAAAAGACATCTTGTTGTTTCTACGATTTTATCTGTTTTTAAAAAAATTTGGAAAGACGCCTGGTCAGCAAGAATGGAATACATTTTGCAAAACGCAGTTTTAACTTTATTGGAATATCCTGGAGCTACTTTACTTGATATTAATAGAATCCTTTCAGAAGACAGATTTAGAAAAAATATCGTTAAAAATTTAAAAGATCCTGTGGTTAAGGCTTTTTGGGAAAACGAATTTGAGAAATATCATCTTCAATTTAGAACAGAAGCTATTGCTCCTATTCAAAACAAAGTTAGTCAATTTATCTCTAATCCTCTTATTAGAAACATTATTGGGCAATCGAAAAGCACTCTTGATTTAAGAGAAATTATGGATGAAAGAAAAATTCTTTTAGTCAATCTTTCTATAGGAATGATAGGAGAAGCTAGTGCTCAACTTTTAGGAGGACTCTTTATAGGTAGCATTTTTCTCAAAGCCATGGAAAGAGTAAATACTCCTGAAGAAAAAAGACAAGATTTTTATCTTTATATTGATGAATTTCAAAATTTTGCTACTGAAAGTTTTGTCAATATTCTTTCAGAATCAAGAAAGTTTGGTTTAAGTCTTATTTTAGCTAATCAATATCTTGATCAGGTTGATGAAAGTATTAAAAAAGCTATTTTTGGAAATATAGGTTCTTTTATTGTCTTTAGAATAGGATATAATGATGCTAATATCTTTTTTGAGGAATTTGAAAGAAGCATTTATCCAGAAAATTTTGTTAATCTCCCAAACTTTTATGCTTTTGCTAAAATAATTTATAAGGGTAAACCAGAAAAACCCTTTCTTTGCCAAACGCTTCCTTTAGAAAAAGAACCTGAAGTAAATTATGTTGATGAAATTTTAAGTTATAACCATTTGAAATATACCTTGCCAAGAGAAATTGTTGAAGCCAGAATTAAAAGAATTTATCTTTCTCAAAAACAAGGAGAAATTACTTTTTGCAGAATTTGTGGTATTCAATTTAAATCAGAAACTGGCTTAGAAATTTGCCCTGATTGTGAAAAAAGAAGTTTTGCTAAGGGTATTAGCTTAAAAGAGTTAGCTAAAAAGGATTTAATTGTGAAGATGAAAAAAGAAAAGGAAAGTAAAAAGGTCGATTTAGATTCTATTTTAGAAAGATTAGAAAAAAATGAGAGTAAGTGATTTAGCTAAAGGAGATTTTATAAAATTGGAAAATAAAACTTATGAAGTTATTGATATTAAACATACACATATGGGTAGAGGTTCTGCCAATTTAACTTTGGTTTTAAAAAACGTTCAAACCAATCAAAGAATCGAAAAAACATTTAAACCAGATGAAAATGTTGAATATTTAGAGGTTGAAAAAGAAAAGATTGTTTTTACTCATCAAGATAAAAATCATTTTTATTTTAAAAAAGAAGAAAAAAATTATCACTTACCTAAAAATCTTTTCTCTTATTTAGAAAGATTTCTTAAGCCTGGACTTGAGGTGACAGGTTTTTTTGATGAAGAAGATAATCTTCTTTGGATAGAACTTCCCAAAATTGTTGAATACAAAGTTGTTTCGGCACCACCTGATTTTAAAGGAGGAACGGTTCAAGGAAGCTACAAACCAGTAAAAATTGAAACTGGTTATGAAATTAAGGCTCCCTTTTTTATAAAAGAAGGTGATATCATAAAAGTTAATACCGAAACAGGGGAATACGTAGAAAGAGTACAAAAATGAATCTTGACGAAATTAAAAATCGCCTTGACATCGTTGAAGTTGTTCAAAAATATGTCAAACTTAAAAGAGTAGGAAAATATTATTCAGGTTTATGTCCTTTTCATCATGAAACTAAACCTTCTTTTTTTGTTTCCCCTGAAAGACAAATTTTTAAATGTTTTGGTTGTGGTGAAGGAGGAAATGTAATTAATTTTTTGATGAAGATTGAAAACTTATCATTTAAAGAAGTTTTAGAAAAAATCAAAGAAGAGTATGGTCTAGAGATTGAAAACTACAGGAAACCAGAAGTTTCTAAAAAAATTTTAGAAATAAACTATGCGGCTTTAAAATTTTTTCGCACAAAACTTCAAGAATTTTCTTTTGCTAAAGAATATCTTATAAAAAGAGGCTTAAGTGAAGAGTCAATAAGATTTTTTGAAATTGGTTATTCTCCAGGTGGAACTTTAATGAGGGATTTTCTTTATGCTCAAGGATATAGCTTAGAAGAAATTAAAAAGGCTGGTCTTTTAGATGAGAAAAATTTTGATCGTTTTCAAAGTAGAATTATTTTTCCTTTAAGAAATGAAAGAGGTGAGCTTATAGGTTTTACGGGGAGAATTTATCCAGAAAAAGAAAAGGCTCCTAAATATTTAAACACTCCAGAAACAGAAGTTTTTAAAAAATCTGAATTTTTATATGGACTTTTTTATGCTAAGGAATATATAGAAAAAGAGAAAAAAGCTATAGTTTTAGAAGGACAAATGGATTTTCTTTTATCTTTTCAAAACGGTCTTAAAAACGCTGTTTCTGTTTCTGGTTCAGCTTTAACTGAGGCACATTTAAGAAAAATTAGAAAATATGCATCTTTGCTTGTTTTAGCTTTTGATAATGATTCTGCAGGATTTCGAGCAGAACTTCGAGCTAATCTTTTAGCACAAAAATTAGATTTTAAAGTTTTTAAACTTATTTATCCTGAAAAAGATTTAGGAGATTTTTTTAAAAATAAAAGAAGTTTAGAGGAAATTAAAGAAGTTTATTATCTTGATTTTCTCTTTGAAAAATTAAAAGAAATTTATGGAAAAGAAAACAAAAAAGACTTTTTAGAAACCTTTTTGCCACAAATAAAAAATTTAGATTTAGCAGAAAAAGATAAGTATTTAACTCTTCTTTCGCAATATTTAGAAATACCTAAAGGTTTTCTTTCTGAAGAACTTCAAAAAATTCAAGAAATATTCTTTCTTACTCCCGAAGAAGAAATTTCAAAACTTGTTTTACCTTTTGAAAAAAATCTTTCTTTAAAATTAGTTTCCCTTCTTTTTGCTTTTTCTTTAGAACTTGAAGAGGAAGAATTTTTTCCTTTTTTAGATGAAGAAGTAAAGGGTTTTTATTTAAGAATGAAAGAAGGGAGGTTAAGTGAAGAAGAGATTGATAATTTAGAAATAAAAAAAAGATTCTTTGAAGAAACAGGTATTAATCCGGAAAAAGAGATAAAAAAAACTTTAAAGGAACTTAAAAAGGCTTTTTATAAAAATAAAATTGAAAAATTGAAGGAAGATCTCAAATTTAGCCAAGGCGAGCTTTATGATAAAATTATTGAAGAAATAAACTTTTGTTTAAAAGAACTTAAAAATTTAGAAAAAAATGCCTAAAAAGAAAAAATTAAAAATTGACAGAAGAATTGAAAATAAGATAAATTATTTGATAAAGAAAGGCAAAGAGAAGGGCTTTGTCTTAGAAGATGAAATTTTAGATTTGTTTCCAACTTTAGAAGACAATTTAGATCTTTTAGAATATATTCAAGAAAGATTAGAAACTGCTGGCATAGAAATTCAAAGTTCTATTGATAAATGGGAACTTACCGAAGAAGAAATTAAAAAATATCTCTCTCAAGATAAAGAACTTATGGATGCAACGCAGAAATATTTAATAGATATCTCCAAATATCCGCTTTTAACACCTGAAGAAGAAAGAGAATTAGCTAAAAAAGCTGCTCAAGGAGATAAAGAGGCAAGAGAAAGGCTTATTAAATCAAACTTAAGACTTGTAGTTAGCGTTGCTAAAAAATATTTAGGGAAAAGCAGAGGTCTTACTTTTTTAGATCTCATTCAAGAAGGTAATATTGGTTTGGCTAAAGCAGTCGATAAATTTGATTGGCGAAGAGGTTTAAAGTTTTCTACTTATGCAACTCATTGGATTCGTCAGGCTATTACTCGGGCTCTTTCTGATCAAGCTAGAACCATAAGACTTCCTGTTCATATTATTGAAACTTTTTATAAATTAAATAAAGTAAAAAAAAGATTAAGTTCAATTTTAAATCGCGAACCTACACCTGAAGAGTTAGCTTCAGAAATTGGTCTTCCCACAAGTAAAGTCCAAAAACTCCTTAAATATCTTCATGATACTATTTCTTTAGAGACACCTGTTGGCGATGAAGGTGATGCTCTTTTAAAAGAACTTCTTCCTGATGTTACTACTGTTTCTCCAGAAAAAACAGCTGGTCTTGTAGTTTTAAGAGAGCAACTCAAAAGAGCTATTCAAGATTTAAATCCAAAAGAAAGAAAAATTATTAGTTTAAGATATGGTTTAGAAGATGGTATTGAACATACACTTGAAGAAATAGGAAAAATGTTTGGAATTACAAGAGAAAGAGTAAGACAGATAGAAATTAGAGCCTTAGAGAAACTTAAAAATCATCCTTTAATTACAAAAATTAAAGAAGAGGGAGTTTAATGTACTACAGAAAGTATAGGCCAAAAAATTTTAAGGAAGTTATTGGACAAGAAATTATTGTGAGAATATTAAAAAATATTGTAAAAAAAGGAGAAATTTTACATGGTTATCTTTTTGCTGGGGAAAGAGGTACAGGAAAAACTACACTGGCAAGAATTTTTGCTAAAGCTATAAATTGTTTAAATCCTCAAGACGGAGAAGCTTGTGAAAATTGTAAAATTTGTAAGCTTTGGAATGAAGGAAAATTCTTAGACTTAATTGAAATCGATGCTGCTTCTCATCGAAAGATAGATGATGTTAGAAATCTTCAAGAACATATTGGCTTTAAGCCGCTTCAAGGAAAATACAAAGTTTTTATAATTGATGAAGCTCATATGCTTACAGAGGAAGCTTTTAATGCTCTTTTAAAAACCTTAGAAGAGCCGCCAAAACATGTTGTTTTTATTTTAGCTACTACTGAACCAAACAAAATTCCTCCAACCATTTTATCTAGGCTCCAAAGGCTTGATTTTAAAAGAATTTCTTTGCCTCAAATTGTAGAAAAGCTTAAAAGAATTTTAGAAAATGAAAAAATTCCCTATGAAGAGCCTGCTCTTTACTTAATTGCTGAAGAAGCTGAAGGTTCTTTAAGAGATGCAGAAACTCTTTTAGAAAAAATTGCTATTAGTTTAGATTCTCAAGGTGGTATCAGTCAAGATTATGTAGCAGAATTTCTAGGACAAATTAGCACTAAAAGACTTTTAGATTTTTTAAATTATCTTGTCGAGAAAAAAACAGAAAATGCTTTAAGTTTTTTACATGAAATTTACAAAAATGGTTATGAACTTAGTGCTTTTTTGAGGTCTCTTATTAAATTAGTTAAAGAAATAATTTTTATAAAAGTGCATAAAGACTTTGCCAAACATTTAATAAGCGAAAAACCAAAAGAAATTGTTGAAGTAATGGAAGAAATTTCTCAAAAAACAGATTTAGAAAGCTTAAAAAAACTTCTTAAAATTTTATTTGAAGCTGATTCCCTTTTAAGAAAAGAACCACCTCATCCACTTTTACCTCTAGAAATAGCTGTTATTGAATTCACTACTCTTAAATAAATCCGTTATGTTATAATTTAATTATGAATAAATTGGGGGGTGGTGTAATGGTAGCACAAGGGACTTTGGATCCCTTGGTCCTGGTTCGAATCCAGGCCCCCCAGCTAAAAAAGCTTTTTATTTTCTCCAAAAATTATTTTTTTAACTAACTTATCAGCTCTTTTATTTTCTTCTCTAGGTATTAATTTTATTTCTATTTCTCCAAAATCAAATTTAAGATTCCAAAACTTCATAAAAAGTTTCTGTAAATTTTCTTCCAAAATTTTATATTCACCTCTAAGCTGTTTGCTTACAAGTTCACTATCTAAATTAATAATTACTTTTGTTTTCTTGCTTCTTTCTTTTCCCAAAAGCTGTTTTAATTTTTCCAAAGCTAAAATAACCGCTAAATATTCAGCTTCATTATTTGTCCTTTCACCAACATAAACAGCATATTCTTTAATTTTGCCATCTATATAAATGACAAAAGCAGCTCCAGCCTTTCCAGGATTTCCTTGAGCGCCTCCATCAGTAAAAATAATTACTTCATTCATTTTCAAAAATAGGAAGAGTTTCTTTTGCTAAATATTCTAACATAGCACCTCCGCCGGTACTTATATTTTTAAATTTTTTCAAGAGTTTCTTTTTTTCTAAAAAGGCTAAAGTATCTCCTCCGCCAACTAAAACAAATTTTCCTTTCAAACTCAATAAAAATTTAATTAATTTAAAAGTTCCGCTTTCAAATCTTTTATCTTCAACAAGTCCCAACGGTCCATTCCATACCAAAGCTTTTGCTTTTTTTATTTCATCAAAAAATACCTTCAAACTTTCTTCACCTACATCATAAATAACATCTTCTTTTTTAATTTCTCCTAAAAATCTATGAAAAACCTTATTTTTGTTTAAAACATAAAAATCAAAAGGAATTAAAATGTTAGGAGAATAAATTTTTTTTATTCTATCTAAAATTTCTTCCTCAAAAAGCGAATTTCCTATTTCAAAATCTTTTGCTTTAAGATAAGTATTAGCAAGTCCTCCACCTAAAATTATTAAAACATTCTTTTTCAAAAATTTTTCAATTAAAGGAAGTTTTGTTGAGATTTTAGAGCCCCCTAAAATCAATACCACGGATGAACGCGGATGCAAAACGGATCTACGCAGATATTTTTTATGTACGCTAATTTGTGTAGAAAGATTATATCCGCGTTTATCAGTGTTTAAATTCGCGTTAATCAGTGTTTTTAAAGCTTTATTTAGAAGGCTTATTTCTCTTTCAAAATTAATTCCATAATAGGTTTTTAAAAGTTTTGGCAAAAGATAAACTGAAGCATGTTTTCTATGTGAAACAGAAAAAGCTTCATTTATAAAAACTTCACCAAGCTCTGATAATTTTTTAGCAAAATTTAAATCACATTCTTTTTCTCCTTTAAAAAGCCTTATATTTTCCAAAAGACTAATTTTTTCTTTTGGCCTTGAGTTCAAATCTTTAAGAAAACCAATTTTTATTTTTAAAATTTTTTCAATCGAAGGAAGAATTTTTTTAAACGAACCATCTTCTCCTAAATGACTTATCAAAATAACTCTTTTCGCTTTTTTTAAAAAATTTAAAGTTTCTTTAACTGAGACTATCCTTGTTTTATCTAAAATTTTTCCTTTATAAAAATCTACATTAAAATCAACTCTTACTAAAACATTTTTGTCTATTATTTTATCTTGATTAAATCTTAAAAGCTCCTCTTTTTTAAGTTC
>JAVVGJ010000002.1:0-92844 GCA_032249155.1 Minisyncoccota bacterium
ATTCCTTCATCTTGCGGAGGCGGACGAGTAAGTAAACCTCAGGAAAATTTATTTGCTTATGAAATTAAAGATACAAAGCAAGTTAAAAATATTAAATTTGATGGTTTTTCTTTTTTAAAACTTCTTCTCTCTAATATAAAATCTTATTTTCAAATAAAAGGAATTTAAATATCTGGGCGGAGGGGCAAAAATTGTTATTCAAATAAATTTGCTTAAAATAAATAATGAATTTATAACTCGCTAACTAAATAATTTTTAATTGAAAATAATGTAATTTTTGCTATATAATTAAAATAATGAAAAAGAAAAAAAGAAGAGAAACATTATCAAAATTTAAAGGTTTGACATTGCCTCTTTTTGTTGAAAAAGATGAGGATGGCTTTTATGTTGTTGAATGTCCTGTTTTAGAAGGTTGTTATGCCCAGGGGAAAACAATTGACGAAGCTTTGAAAAATATTAGAGAAGTAATTGGGATGATTTTAGAAGAAAAAGAAGCACAGGAAATTTTAAAGTCTTATCGTCCTTCAGAAATAAGCTTACATACAATTACTATTTGATTTTATAAAACTTCCACTTCTTTCAGGAAGAGAAGTTTGTAAAGCCTTAGAAAAGCTTAGGTATGAAAAAGTAAGGCAGAGGGGCAGTCATATTCGTTTGAAATGTCCAGGAAGAAAATCTGTGACTGTGCCTAATTATAAAGAAGTTAGTCGAGCTCTTTTAAGAAAAATTTTAAGAGATGTTGAAATTTCTATAGAAGAATTTCTAAAATTGTTAGAATAACAAAAGTCAACGAATTTCCAACTCGCTAATCTCGTTAACTAAATAATTTTTTAATTGTAATTAGTGGTAATTTTTGCGATATAATTATTTTATGGCTGAAGAAATTGAGTTTTTGAAAAAGAGAAGTAAAGAGTTTTATGAAAATTCTAAACATCTTTTTAAGCAAAGGAAATATAATCTTTCTGCTTTTAATTTAGAACAGTCTTGTCAGCTTTTTTTGAAATATTTGATTGCTAAAAAAGTTGGCGATTGGCCAAAGACTCATTATTTAGATGAATTGATTAAAGAATTAGCAAAAGCTTATAAGAAAAAATCAATTTTGAAATATTATCAAAAAAAGGAATTGTTTTTTGATGATCTCACTGATGCTTATTTTACTTCAAGATATTTCCCAAGAGAGTTTACAAAAACAATAGTAGAAAAAATGTTTTCAGAGTTCGAAGCTTTTATTAAGTTTTTAGAAAAAACTTTAAAAGTGCAATTGTAAATCCGCGTTAATCCGTGTTGGATCCGCATTAATCCGCGGTGGGAGAAAAAATGATAACATTAACTGAAATAAAAAGAGAATTAGTTGAAGAAAAAGAAAAATATTTTAAAAATTATCTTTATTGGGGTAAAAAGATAAAAGAAATAGCAAAAAAATTGCTGGGGAAAGATGTTAAGGTTCTTATTTTTGGTTCAGTAGTTAAAGGAAAATGGGGACCAAATAGTGATATCGATGTTTTAATTATTTCAAATAAACTTTCAAAAAATTGGATAAAAAATAGAATTATAAGAACAAAAATAAAGAAAAAAATAGGAGCTTTTTCTCCTTTTCAAATTCATTTAGCCAGACACGAAGAATACGAAAATTGGTATAAAAAATTTATAAAAGAAGATTATATTGAAATATGAAAAATCAGGAGATTGCTAAACTTTAATTTTGCAGTTTTAATGTTATAATAATAGTATGGCTAATAAAATTTTCACAAAGTTAAAAATTATTTTAGAAAATAGGAGACCAACAGGTGTGATTTTAACTTGGAAAGATTTTCAAGAAATTTTGGAAAAAATTGAAGATATTTATGACTTATCAGAAATTAAAAAAGTTAAAAAAAAACAATTTAGAAAATTCGATGATTTTTTGAAAGAATATGGCTTACGAAATATTTATAGAAAAGAGAGCAGAAAAAGATCTTAGAAAATTACCTAAAAATTACAAAAATAAAATCATACAAAAGATTTTAGAGTTAAAATATAATCCAAAACCCAAAGAGGCAAGAAAAATAACCTCTTCAGATAATTATTACAGAATTAGAGTTGGTGATTATAGAATAATTTATGAGATAAATTATAAAGAAAATAAAATATTTATTTTTAGAATTAGACACAGGAAAGAAGCATATAGAAATTTATAAATTTTTATAATTAATATTGAAATATGAAAAATCAGGAGATTGCTAAACTTTTAAGAATGATGGCAGTTTATTTGGAAATGAAAGGTATCGCCTTTAAACCTCAAGCTTATGAAAAGGCTGCTTACTCTATTGAAGCTTTGGATGAAGATATAGAAGAATTTGTAAAGAAAAAAGGAAAAGTAGGTCTTATGAGTCTTCCAGGTGTTGGAGAGTCAATTGCTGAAAAAATTATTGAATATTTAAAGACTGGAAAAATTAAAGAGTTGGAAGAGTTAAAAAAAGAAGTGCCTGTTGATGTAGAAACTTTAACAAGCATTGAAGGAGTTGGACCAAAAACAGTTTATAAACTTTATAAAGCTTTAGGAATAAAAAATTTAGAAGATCTGGAAAGAGCTTGTAAAGAACATAAGATAAGAAGGCTCCCTGGTTTTGGTGCTAAAAGTGAAGAAAAAATTTTAAAAGGAATTGAGTTTTTTAAGCAAAGCGGCAAAAGATTTATTTTAGGTTTTATTTTTCCTTTAGTTGAAGAACTTGTTAATTATTTAAAAGAAAGCGGCCTTGCTAAAGAAGTTGTACCTGCTGGCTCTTATCGAAGAAGAAAAGAAACTGTTGGTGATATTGATATTTTAGCTGTTTCTGATAAACCAGAAAAGTTAATGAGTTATTTTGTAAGTTTTCCTGAGGTAGATTATATTTACGGACAAGGACCAACAAAAACAATGGTAAGACTTAAAAACGGACTTGATGTTGATTTAAGAGTTGTTTCTGAAGAAAGTTTTGGCGCTGCTTTAGCTTATTTTACAGGCTCTAAGGATCATAATATTCAAATGAGAGAGCTGGCAATTAAAAAAGGATGGAAGCTTAATGAATATGGTCTTTTTGATAAAAATGAAAAAATGATTGCTGGAAGAACTGAGGAAGAAATCTATGAAGCCTTAGATTTGGAGTGGATACCACCTGAAATGAGAGAAAATAAAGGAGAAATTGAATTAGCTCGTCAAAGAAAACTTCCTAAACTTATAGAATATGGAAGTCTTAAGGGTGATCTTCAAGTGCAGACAGATTGGAGTGATGGACAAAATTCAATTGAAGAAATGGTTGAAATGGCTATTAAACTTGGTTTGGAGTATATTTGCATTACTGATCATACTAAATCTCTTCAAGTGGCTGGTGGTTTAGATGAAGAAAGATTTTTAAAACAATTTGAAGAAATTGAGAGATTAAATAAAAAATATAAAGGCAAGATAACTATTCTTAAAGGAGCAGAAGTAAATATAAACAAAGATGGTAGTTTAGATATTAGTGATGAAATTTTAGCCAAGATGGATTTTGTGGGTGCGGCTATTCATTCTTATTTTGATCTTCCTCGCTCCGTGCAAACTGAAAGAATTAAAAAAGCAATGTTAAATCCTTATGTAGACTGCATTTTCCATCCTACAGGAAGAATTATTAACCGAAGACCTCCCTATGAAGTTGATATTGACGAAATTATTGATTTTGCTAAAAAAACTGGAACAATTTTAGAGATTGATGCTTATCCAGATAGATTAGATTTAAGAGATGATCATATTAGAAAATGCGTCGAAAAAGGAGTTAAAATGGTTATTGATAGTGATGCTCATTCTGTTTTGCATTTAAAATTTTTAGATTTAGGTGTATCACAGGCAAGAAGAGGTTGGGCAAGAAAAGAAGATATTTTAAATACTTTGCCGCTTAAAGAATTTTTGAAAAATTTGAAAAGAAATAAAAAATGATCATCGTTGATGGAAAAAGTTTAGCTGAAGAAATTTTAGAAAATTTAAAAGAAAAAAGAAAAAATTATGGTGATTTGAGAGTAGTTTCATTTTTGATTGGTAAAGACAAAGAAAAGGAAAGTTTTTTAAAAATTAAACAAAAATTTGCTCAAAAATTAAATATTGACTTTAGGATTTACGAAATTGAAAATTATGAAAATCTTTCTAGAAAAAAATTAAGAAAATATATTAGCCAAATCGTAAAAAGCGATCTTGTTCATGGAGCTTTAATTCAGCTTCCTTTACCTCAAAAATTTAAAACCCAATACTTTTTAAATGCTATACCTCCTAAAAAAGATATTGATTCTCTTTCTTCAAAGATGTTAGGAAGGTTTTTTACTGATACTTATATTATTAGACCTCCAGCAGTAGAAACTTTAGATTTTATTAAAAGAAAATACAATTTAGAATTTACTGGAAAAATCGCTTTAACTCTTGGCTATGGAAGACTCGTGGGCAAACCTATTTCTCATTATTTAGCTAAAGAAGGAGCAACAGTGATTATTTCTCAAAGTAAAACAAAAGACTTGAATTATTTTTTAAAAGAAGCAGATATTATTGTTTCCGGTGTTGGTAAAGCAAATTTAGTTGAAGAATGTAAAGAAGGTGCTATTTTAATTGATTTTGGTTATGAAAATATAAATGGAAAAATTTATGGAGATATTAATTTTGAAAAACTTAAGGATAGGGCCTATCTTATTACTCCGACTCCGGGAGGTACAGGACCAATTTTAGTAGCTAAACTTTTTGAAAACCTTTTTAAACTTTTAGAATTTAAAGGAGTGATTTAAAATTTTGTGCCCCGGGAGGGATTCGAACCCCCAACCTTGAGCTTAGAACGCTCCTGCTCTTCCAATTGAGCTACCGGGGCTTAATTGCCGCGGGTGGGAGTCGAACCCACGACCTGGCGCTTATGAGACGCCCGCTCTAACCACTGAGCTACCGCGGCAATTATATTATTATTATAACAAACATCAAATAATTTTTTTAAGATGCTTTTCACGCCACTTTTGAATCAATTTATGATTTCCTGAAAGTAAAACCTTAGGTACTTTTAAAATTTTATTTTTTACTTTCACTTCTGAAGGGCGTGTATAAACAGGTAAAGAATAAAGTTTTCCAAATCTTTTTTCTTCTTGAGATAAGGGGTTATGTAAAACACCTGGTAAAAATCTTGAAACAGCATCAACGATCGCCATTGCCGGTATCTCTCCGCCGCTTAACATAAATTTACCTAAGGAAATTTTTAAATCAACAAATTTCTCTATTCTTGCATCAATTCCTTCATAGTGACCGCAAATAATGATAATTTGTTTTTCTTGACTAAGTTTTTGAGCTAAGTTTTGATTAAATATTTTTCCTGCAGGAGAAGTAAGAATAATTTTTCTTTTTTTTGTTCTATATTCTTTTTTTGCTTTCTCTAAAGCTAAATAAACAGGTTCAAATTTAATCACCATTCCCGGACCACCACTATAAGGACGATCATCAACGGTTTTATGTTTATCGAAAGTAAAATCCCTTGGGTTCCAAAATTTTATTTTTATAATTCCTTTTTCTTGAGCTTTTTTGATAATTGAAGTTTGCAGATAAGAAAAGGCTTCGGGGAAAAGAGTGATAATGTCAAATCGCATTAAGCTTCTTCCTTAAGTTTTTTAATAATTTCATCAGATTTAAGAAGCGATGTTTCTCTTTCAAGTGGTGTAGGTTCTTCAACTTTAATATTAACTCTAGCGAAATGTCTTTTACCAATTGCTTTGATTATTTTTTTTATAGCATTAATAGTTTCTCCATTTCGACCTATAACAAGAGCCATATCTTGAGGATGAAGCTTGATACTTAAAAGAACACCCATTTCATCAACTTTTCTCGTGATAACCACATTTTCTGGATGATTAACTAATGACCTTAAAATTTCCTCTAAAACTTTTTGATAAGCAGGAATTTCGTTTGTCATCTTTCATTTCTTTCTTACTTCGACCAAAAAAGACTATAGTTAAAATTTTACCATAAAATTTATTCAAAGCTAACTTCTATTCTTTTTGGATCAGAAGGTAATTTATCTCGCCAATATGGCCAAATTTTAAAGTTAATGCTTTTTACACCTTTAAGCTGAGAAAGGGTTTCATTTAGATCTTTTAATGATTTTCCTTTAATCATATTCTTTAAAATCTCTTCGTTTAAATTAGGTTTTAAATAGGCTTTAGCTTTCATGGAAACCTTCATTGTTCCTTTTTTGAAATCAAAATCAAGAAGATTAAAAGAGAGCACTTCAACTTTTTCAACAATAAATTGATTTTTATCTTCACCTAAAGATTTAAAAGCTACACTTTTAGCTAAATCTTCGACTTCTTTTTTATTTAAAACATAGGTTTCTAATTTGCCTTGAGCAAGGCCTGAAAGTTTATCTGTTTTTTCTCCAAGAGAATGAGAAATGTTAGAAATTTTAAAGGAAACAAGAGATTCATCAAAAATAGGATAACTTTGAGGATAGCGAAGATAAAGCTCGCTTTGAAGATCTTTTTTAATTTTTTCTTCCAAACTTATTCTTAAATTAGTTAGATCATCCTGGGTAACAATTTTAACCTCAGAAGCTTTTTCAGAAATTTTATAATCTTCAGCTGTTTCTGCATAAATATAATCTGACCAAAGCCTGCCATCATCCATTTTTTTACCTTCAAGAGCTACAAGAGAAAGTTTTGTACCCTTAGGAATATTTAGATTCTGGTTTTTTAATTCAAAAGGAAAAGCTTCAACTTCGACTTTACTTGGGTTTGTTTCGTTTCCTTCTGGTAAATTAACTCTTTGAAGTGTTTTAAAAATATTCCCTTCAAAACCAAGTCTGGTTCCTGCTACTAAAGGAAAACTGGAATTCAGTTTATTATAAATATAAACTTTAAGGTTTGGTAAAAATTCAGAAACTTCTCTTCCCGTAGGTTCTATACTTTCAGTTAAATTTTTTTCAATTTTTACTTTTTGACCAGGTAAAATTTTATTTTCGTAATCAGGCAAAGCAGAATTTTCATTTATAGTGACAACTTCTTCCAAGTTAATTTCCTTTTTATCTAAAACGACTGTAAGTTTAGCTTTTGTTTGAAGAAAACCTAAAACAACATTAAGAAAAAGATAGGAAACAAAAAATAAAATTCCAAGAATAAATATCTTTTTTATGAGTTTAAGAAAAGAAAAGTTAAAAGAAGGTTTAAAAGAAAAAGTTTTTTGAGAAGGAGCTTTTTTATCTTCTTCCTTAAAAGTGACTTTGACTTCTCTTTTTTCTTCTTTTCTTTGTGGAGGCCTAATATCAAAAACTCTTTTTTCTTCTTCATAGTCCTTCAAAAAAATTTCTAAACCTGAAGATTCACAAAGACTTAAAAATTCATCATCTTCTGAATCAAAATAAACTCTTTTTTTACAAGCATTAATTTCTTTTCTTAAAAGCTCCAAGTTTTTCAAATTTTTTAAAACCTTAAAATTAGGAGGAACAACTAAAACAATTTCATCATTTTTATTTTCACAAATTAAATAAACAATATCTCCAAGTTCTTCTTTTCCTTCTAAATAAATATAAGTTTTTGACTTAGCCATTATTTTCTCCTTTAGAAATTTGACGATGTTTTTCAAAAAGCTCCTTAAAAACCTTTTCTGCTCTCTCTGAAAATATTATACCTCTTTCTTTTAAAAGTTCTTTGCTTATTTCGTAGGGCAAACCATAAGAAGTGTAAAGATAAAATACTTTTTCTCCTAAAACTTCATCGCTATCGCTTTCTTTAACTCTTTTTTCGAATTCTCTAAGACCGTTTTTTAAAGTTTCCTCAAAAGTATTTAACTCATCAAAAATAACTTTTTTAATTTTTTCAAAGTTTTGAAGTTCTGGATAAAATTCTTTATATTTTTCTATTACTTTTTTTATCATTTCTTCAAATTTTTCAAAGGAAAGATTTAAAAATTTAGAATGAAGCAAGATTCTTCTTAAAATCCTTCTTAAAATATAACCTCTTTCTAAGTTACTTGGGTAAAGACCGTCAGCTACCAAAAAAACGCTTCCCCTTATATGATCCATAACAATTCTTTTTCTTCTTATTTCTCCAGGAATTCCTTCTAAAACTTCAAAAAGAGGCATAAAAAGATCTGTTTCAAAAATGGTTTCTGTTTTTTGCAGAACTTTCATAAGTCTTTCAAAACCCATGCCTGTATCAACCCCAGGAAATTCAAGTTTTTTTAATTTTTTATTTTTATCTTGATAATACTCATTGAAAACAAGATTCCAAACTTCTATTCCTTCTAGATAAATTTCTGTTGTAGGCCCACAAGGACCTTCATCTCCTGTTGGCCCCCAAAAATTGTCTTCCCTACCTCTTTTTTCAATTTTATTAATACCTATTTCTTGCCAAATCTTTAAAGAAGTTTCATCTAAAGGAACATCTTTTTCACCTCCAAAAATAGTTACATAATCAATATTTAAAGAAAGCTCTTTAGTTAAAAATTCATAAGCCCAATAAATGCTCGATCTTTTAAAATAACCTGAAGTTCCAAAATCTTGTGGATCATCACTGCCTACAGGACCAAAAGAAAAATTACCTAACATTTCAAAAAAAGTAAGATGCCTTTCATCGCCAACTTCATCAATATCAGTGGTGCGAAAACATTTTTGAATAGAAGCTGTTCTTTGCGTGCCAAAATCTTTATTGGGATCTTTTTCTCTCGTGTAATATTTCTTAAATTGCTGCATACCAGCAGTGGTAAGAAGAACTGAAGGGTCATCATAAGGAATTAAAGAAGAAGAAGGAACTATTTTGTGTCCTCTTTTCTCAAAAAAATTTAAAAATAATTTTCTAACCTCTTCGGATCTAATCATTTTCTCTTTTAACAAAAGGAAAATAAATTACGTCTTTAATAGATTTTTTATCTAAAAGAATAGTAAAAAGTCTATCAAGTCCTATACCAAGTCCTGCAGTTGGTGGCATACCATATTCTAATGCTTCAATAAATGTTTCATCATAGGGATGAGCTTCAAGATTTCCTTTTTTAAGTTCCTCGACTTCCTTTAAAAATCTTTCTTTTTGGTCTAAAGGATCATTAAGTTCAGCAAAAGCATTAGCAATTTCAAAACCAAAAAGATAAAGCTGAAATCTTAAAGTAAGCTGATTATTTTCAGGATGGGATTTAGCTAAAGGAGAAATATCTTTAGGATGATCAATTAAAAAGGTAGGCTCTATTAAAGTCGGTCTTATAAGTTTTTTAAAAATTTCATCCACTATTTTTCCTTTAGTTATTATTTTAGGATTGAATTCAATTTTTTCTTTTTCAGCTAATTTCAAAAAATCTTCTAATGTGTTTTTAAAATAATCTAAACCGGTTCTTTCTTTTAAAAGTTCAACATATTTAAAAACTTTCCATTTTTTAGCTAAATTTATTTTTTTACCTTGATATTCAATTTCTAAACCTTTTTTACCTCTCATTTTATTATATCTTTTTACAAGCTCTTTCAAAATCTCTTCAGTAAATTTCATAAGTCCTTCTCTGTCTTGATAAGCAAAATAAAGTTCCATCATTGTAAATTCTGGATTATGTTCTCTATCAATACCTTCATTTCTAAAATTTTTTCCTATTTCAAAAATTTTTTCAAAACCACCAACTATCATTTTTTTAAGATAAAGCTCCGGAGCTATTCTCAAATAAAGCTTTTCTTTAAGAGCTTCAAGATAAGTAATAAAAGGTCTTGCTAAGGCTCCTCCATAATGAGTTTGCAAAATAGGTGTTTCTACTTCAATAAAGTCTCTTTCCCATAAAATTTTTCTTAGTTCTTCTAAAAGTCTAAAACGGTAATAAAAGGTTTCTTTTTCTTCATCATAAAAAATTGTTTTAAGATAGGGATTTCTTACTAAAAGTTCTTCATCTCTAACTTTATAGTATTCTTTAGGGAAATTTTTTAAAGACTTAGAAAGCAAAACCCATTTTTTGGCCAAAAGACTTTTTTCTTTGCTTGAAGGTAAAAAAGGAGATCCATAAAAACCAAAAAAATCTCCTATGTCTGCTATTTTGACAAAATTTTCGTAACCATCGGTTTCTTCTCTTTTTAAAATAATTTGTACTCTACCTGAAAAATCTTTGAGATCTATAAAAACAATCTTGCCATGATCTCTAAAAGCCATAATTCTCCCACAAAGCCAAAAATTTTTTTTACTTTTTAAATTTTTATTAAAACTAGCTAAAAATTCTTTGATATCAGTTTTTTGAGGAGAAGTAGGTGGATAAGGATCGTAGCCTAATTCTTCTTTAATGATTTTAAGTTTTTCTTCTTTCGTCATTTTTAAAAATTATATCAAAAATTAATCTAAAAACCACCACCAAATCCTGATGGTGATTGAAGCTGTGTAGAAATTTGCTGATAGATAGGAACTAAAACAGCAATAGCTACAAAACCGACAACCAAACCAACAAAAATAAGAAGCATCGGTTGAAGAAGTGTTAAAAAATTGTTTACTAAGTTTCTAAATTCTTGTCTGTAATATTCTTCCATAATACTTAAGGTTTCTTCTAAATTTCCTGTTTCTGAAGCTACACCTAAAATATTAGCTAAAATAGGAGGAAACAAAGGTTCTTCCGATAAAGCTTCACCAAATCTTTTTCCAGCCACAATTTTTTTCTCTACATTTAAAATAGCTTCTCTTACTCCAGGATAATTTACGCTTCGATAACTAAGTCTTAAAGCCTGAGGGAGTGAAATGCCAGCTTTAAGAAGAGAGCCTAAAATGAATAAAAAGTCACTTAAAGCAAGATAAAGATAAATTTTAGAAAGGAGAGGAAGCCTCATAAAAATTTGCGTAAGAATTTTTCTTGTTCTTCTAAGTGAAATTAAAATAATTAAGAAAATTAAAAAGAAAAAGGAAAAAAGAATTATTTGAAAAAGATAAGCATTCGTAAATTCTGAAAGGTAAAGAAGCACTCTTGTAAGTAAAGGAGGGTTTTTTGTTAATTCTTTTATCAAAATACCTATCTTAGGCATGACAAAGGTTATAAGAAGGAAGATAACTCCTAAAGACATTAAAAAAACTATAGCGGGATAAAGTAAATTACCTATGATTTCTGATCTTATCTGTCTTTTCTTTTCTAAATTTTCTACCCAGCGAAGTAAATTTTCCGCTAAATTTCCAGAAACTTCTCCAGCTCTAATAGTTTCTACTTCTACTTCTGAAAAAATGTGCGGGAAAGATGCTAGGGTTTTGTAAAGAGGTTCTCCTTTTTGCAAACTATAATTTAAATAATAAAGAAAATCAGCCAAGCTTCCTCTAGATTCTCTAAGTAAGATTTTAAGTCCTCGATTAATATCAAGACCTGATTTTAAAATAAGATAAAGATTACGAGCGAAAAAAATTTTTTGAGAAAGAGAAAGTCTAAAAAAAATTTTTAAATATATTTTCAAAAGAAAGTTTTCCGGAATTTCTTTTATTTCTATAGGAGTTAAATTATTTCTTAAAAGAAAAGCTAAGCATTCTTCTTGAGAATCCATAAAAAGATTACCTGATCTCAAATTACCCTTTTCATCATAAGCCTTGAATCTAAAAACTTTCATTTATTCTCTAATAACTCTAAGCACTTCCTCGACCGTAGTTATTCCTACAAGAACTTTTTCTAAACCATCTTCAAACATCGTTTTATAACCATTTCTCCTTACTATCTCTTTAATTTTTGATAAAGTAAACTCCTTAGAAGCAATAATTTCTCTAAGTTCATCATTCATAACGACACCTTCAAAAATAGCTGTTCTTTCTCGATAACCGCTATAACCGCAATTTTGACATCCTTTTCCTCTAAAAAGATAAGCTTTTTCAAGTTTGTTTTTATATTCTTCAAAAGTTTCTTGAGGAACTTCTAAGGTTTTAAGTTGTTCTAAAATTATTTTTTTCTTATATTCAGAAATTTCTTCAGAAACAATGCAGTCGGGACAAATTTTTCTAACTAATCTTTGTGCCAAAATCAAAGTTAAACTATCAGCAACTAAATAATGAGGAATACCTAAATCAATTAAACGAGGAATAGCCGTAGGTGCATCGTTAGTATGTAAAGTAGAAAGAACAAGATGACCAGTTAAAGCAGCTTGGACAGCGACATCGGCTGTTTCTGCGTCTCTAATTTCACCAACCATAATAATATCAGGATCTTGCCTTAGAAAAGCTCTCAAACCAACAGCAAAATTAAGTCCTACTTTAGGATTTACCTGCGTTTGATTAACATAAGGAATAGCATATTCAATTGGATCTTCTATAGTTACAATATTAACCTCTGGTTTATTTAAAATATTTATAATAGTGTAAAGAGTTGTTGTTTTACCAGATCCTGTAGGACCAGTAACTAAAATCATGCCAAATGTTTTCTTTATAGCATCTAAAACAATTTCTTTAAGAGGAGAAACCATACCTAATTCATCTAAAGAAGTTGGTTTAACTGCTCCTGAAAGAATTCTTAAAACAGCTTTTTCTCCATAAAGAGTAGGCATAATCGCTACACGGATATCAAATTCAAAATCGCTGATTTTTGTCTTAAATCTACCATCTTGTGGTCTGAAATGTTCATCAAGCTGAAGATTAGAAATAACTTTAATTCTAGCAATAATAGGATCTAAAAATTCTTTAGGAAGGCGCATAATTTCTCTTAAAACACCATCAATCCTAAATCTTACTAAAATTTCTTTTTCCAATGGTTCGATATGAATATCAGAAGCTCTAGAGCTAAAAGCATAACCTATTAAGTTATTTACTAAACTAACAGTTGACTCTTCAGTAATTAAGCCAGCAGAATGAAGAGTTTTAATATCTGATTGAAACCTTCTTTTATATTCTTCTGCGTAAAATCTTTGATAATTTATTAAAGCAATTCTTAAATCTTCAGGGGTGATTAAATAAACCTCAATCTTTTTATGAGTGACTTCTTCAAGAATTTTTATAGTTTCTAAATCTAAAGGATTAACCATTCCTACTTTTAAAACATCATTTTCCAAAGCAAAAGGTACAAGTTTTTTTTCAAAAGCTAATCTTTCTGGCACTAAAGAAAGAACAAAAGTTGGTATAGTGATATTTTTTAAAGAGATTCTCGGAACCTTAATCTCTTCAGCAATAAGATTGTAAAAATAATTTAAATCTAAAAGTCTTCTTTGAATCAAAATTTCGTAAAAAGGTATACCTAATCTTTTTGAATCTTCTTTGCTTCTCTCATATAAATCCTCATCGATAACGCCTTTATTTATTAAAATCTCTTTAATTTTTTCTTCTGGCAAAATCATGGTTTCATTTGAATAAGAAAAAAGAATTTTTTATAAAGCGGGATTTCCAAAATTAAAATAAGAAGACTTAAAGGCAGCCAAAAAAATCTAAATGAATAGTATTCTTTTCCTTTTTTTAAAAGAATAGACAATGTTGCCATTAATAATAGTATAAAAAAAGAAACAAAAATAAAAAAGAAATTATATGGAAAAGAAAAAAGAAGAGAAGAAAGAAGAATAAAGTATTTTTCATCATCATAAAAAGGATCTCGTTTAAAAGTAAAAAATATAAGATAAAGAAAAGTAAAAACTAGTAAAAAACCTAAAAGTCTAAAAATAAGATCTCGAAAGAAATTAAAAAAAACGTAATTTATAAAATAAGAAAAAGGAGTGTAAGGTGGCAAAAGAAATTTTGAAAAATTATTATTTTTCCAAAGAAAATATTGAAGAAAAGAAAGTAAGAAAGAATAAAAAAGAAAAGTCAAAATAAGAAAAACTAAAAGAAAAATCAGATAATTTATTCTTTTTTCTTCTTTTAAAAAATAAGATAAAAAGCTTAAAATTAAAAAAAGAAAGCTCAAAGGATAATAAATGTCCAAAAAAAGAATTTCTTTTAGCATTTAATTAAAAATTTTAAAACAAAATGAAAGGTTTTACGCTTTTTGAAACTATTTTAGTTTTAATCATTATTTCTGTTATTTTAGGTTTTGGTTTTTATTACTTTAATCAAATGAGCCAAATGAATTTTCTTTTCGAAGAAACAAATAAAAGAATTTTAGATTTAACAAAAACAGCAAGAGAAAAAGCAATTTTGGGGGAAGAAAACAGCGATTGGGGAATAAGTTTTGTCAATACTTCTACAGATTATGTGCTTCTTTATAAAGGAACGCCTACTAATATTTATTTTCAATTTACTATGAACAAAAGGTTTAGTTTTGTAAATCCACCAGAAGGCAGCAGTCTTTCAATAACATTTTCTAAATTTAAAGGTTTTCCTTCAATAAGTACTACTATTTCTATAAAAAATAGCTTAACCAATGAAATAAGATATCTTTGCATACCATCAAGTTCTTCTCCTTTTCTTTCAGCAACTTCTTCTTGTTTGGAATTTTAAAGAAAACATTTTAAAATTAATTTAGTCGAAATTAAAAAGATTAAAAAAATGGGAGAAAATTATAAAAATCTTGTTTATTTGGGAGCCACTATTTTGATTTTATCTTTGGGATCTTATTTTCTTTTAAAGAATGTTTCTCTACCTAACTTAAAAAAAGAGGAAAGTTTTGAAAGCAAATTTTTCCAAGAAGTTAATCTAAATGTAAATTTAGGTAATTTGCCTCCTTTAGGTTTTGAGGGTGCAGAAGTAAAAATAGTAGAATTTGGAGACTTTCATTGTCCTTTTTGCGCTCTAGCTTATAATTACCTTTATCCTGAACTTGAAAAATATATTTCTTCACAAAAAGTTGTTTTTTATTTTAGAGATTTTCCTTTAGAAGGTCTTCACCCACAGGCTAAAAAGGTGCATTTAGCTTCAAGATGTGCTAATGAAGAAGGAAAATATTGGGAATTTCATAAAGAAATTTATAAAGAAGTCTTTAAAGCTATGAATGAAAGAAGGGATTATTCTTTTACTGGTAGTGATGAATATCTTTTAAATTTAGCTTCTCGCTTAGAATTGAATGAAGAAAAATTTAAAACTTGTCTTCAAGAAAAAAAATATGAAGCTGATATAAATAAAGATATTGCTGAGGGAAATAGTTATGGCGTTAATGGAACGCCGACATTTTTTATAATTAAAAAAGGAAAGGTATATAAAGGAAGTGGCTTTGTTCCTGAATTATTGCCTGAATTTAGAAATATTATCGAAAAATGAAAAAAATAATTATTTACACAACAAGCTGGTGTCCTTGGTGTCAAAAAACAAAAAAGTTCTTAGAAAATTTAGGATATTCTTATGAAGAAAGAAATGTTGAATTAAATCCTGAATGGGGGAAAGAGCTTATAGAAAAATCAGGGCAAATGGGTGTTCCTGTGACTTTAATCATTGATGAAAACGGAAAAGAAAAATTAGTTATTGGTTATGACCCTCTTTCTCTTAGAGAGGCTTTAGAATAAAAAAATGATTTATGATTCAATTATCATTGGAGCTTCAGCTGGTGGGATTAGTTCAGCTATTTACTTAAAAAGACAAGGACTTAATTTTATTATGATTGCTAAAGATATCGGAGGTGAGATGGCTCTTTCTGGTATTGTTGAAAATTATCCAGGTTTTCCAAAAACAACTGGTTTTGAATTAGCAGAAAAATTTGAGGAACATATTAAAAGTTACGGAATTGAGCCTATCATTGATGAAGTTATTAAAGTAGAAAAAGAAGAAAATATTTTTAAAGTTCAAACTAAAAGTAATAATTTATATTTTTCCAAAACTTTAGTTTTAGCTACTGGAGCGACACCTAAAAAATTAAATGTTCCTGGAGAAAATGAATTTTATCATAAAGGTGTAAGTTATTGCTCTGTTTGTGATATGCCGCTTTTTAAAGGAAAAACTGTTGCTATTATAGGCGGAGGGAATTCTGCTTTAGAAGCAGGCATTATGGCTTCTAATATTTGCTTGAAAGCTTATATAGTTAATAAAAATCCAGTTTTTAAAGGAGATAAAATTCTAATTGAAGAGGTTTCAAAAAAAGAAAATGTTGAAATTATTTATAATGCTTTGACTCAGGAAATTTATGGTGACGATTTTGTTAAAGGGATAAAATATTTGGACAAAAATACAAATGAAATTAAAGATTTAAAAGTTGATGGCGTTTTTATTCATATAGGTTTAAAACCAAACTCTGAAATGATACCAGATGAATGGAAAGTAAAAAACGAATTTGGAGAAATTATTGTTAATAAGTTTTGTGAAACCAACGTAACGGGATTTTTTGCCGCTGGAGATGTCACCGATTTCCCACACAAACAAATAGGTATAGCCGTAGGACAAGGAATTGCTGCTGGTCTAGGCGTTATAAATTATCTCAATAAAAATAAAATTTAAATTGAAATTTTAAGTTTTTTCTTTATCTCTCTTGGATGAAGATTTCTCACAAAATAAAGTTTAGCTCTTCTTGTTTTTGCCTTTCCTAAAATTTCAATTTTTTCTATAAGTGGTGAATGTAAAGGATATGTTTTTTCTATCATTTGTCCAGCAGCTTCCCCTCTTACTGTAAACATCACTCTGGTTCCCTTTTTTCTTTTAACTGAAATAACCAGGCCTTCAAATTTTTGTAAAAATTCTCTTTTCTTTTCTTTAATTTTCTGCCAAACTCTTACCACCATACCTGGTTTTATTTCTGGAAGATCTTTTCTTAAATATTTTTCTTCAACAACTTTTATAAGACTGTGTGTCATATTAATTTACATTTTATCATAAATTCGAAAATTTTTTAAATGAGGGTCATAAACCCAAACTTCATAAGAAATCTTTTGGGGCTTAGGAAGTTTAAATATTTTTTTTACTTTATAAGGTCTTAACCTTTCTTTTTGTACTTGAATAAGTTTTAAATCTTTTTTACTTAAAGCAATGATATCGAAAAATCCTAAAATATCTTGAGAATAAAATTTTACTTTAGGCGGCTTCCAAACAAAATATTTTCTTTTTTTCAAAATCTCTAAAGCTAATTTCTCTATTTTTTTACCACGTAAAACTTTATTTACTCTTTTCTTCATTTTTTATTTTTTCTAAAATTTTATAAACCCTTTCAGCTTCTTCAAATTCTTTAGAAGTATAAAAAACTATTTTAGAAGGCAAATGTCTTAAATAAACTTCTTTTTTTAATTCATTTTTTATAGTTGAACCTATTTTTTGAAAATAGGAAACAAATTCATTTTTCTTCTCTTCTGGAAAAACGCTAAGATAAACTCTTAAATAACCGCCTTTTTTAGGAAGTTTTATATCAACAATAGTAAAAAGAACATCTTGAAAGACATTAAATTTTTGCATAATTTCTGAAAGAGCTTTAATAACCTCAAATTTTTTTCTTTCTTTCATTTTTAAATTTTTATCACCACAGGCAAAATCATTGGCCTTCCTCCTGTTTTGTGATAAAGAAAATCAGCTATTTCTTCTCTTAAATGATATTTAATTTGTTCTTCTTGGATTAAAGGAGCCTCTTCTCCTAAAAATTTTATATTTCTTTTAACAATTTTCTTTATAAGTTGTGAAAGTTCTTGAATTAATTCTTTATTTGATTCTTTGGAATAACCAAAACCTTTAAAAATAATTTCTGGATTTTTTCTAATTTCTCCTGTTTGGCTATCAATCGTGACAATAATAACAAACATTCCTTCTTTAGCTAAGTTTTTTCTATCTCTTAAAACAACACTTTCAACTGAACCCATACCTAAACCATCAACATAAACTGTATGAGCTGGGACTCTTTCGTCTGTTTTAAATATTTTTTCTGGAAGCATTTTAATAACATCACCATTTTGAGCAATAATAATTTTTTCTTGAGGTATACCTAAATTAATAGCTATTTCTTCAACAGCTTTAAGCATAAAATAATGACCATGTACAGGCATAACATATTCTGGTTTAACTAAACTAATAAAAAGCTTTACTTCTTCAGAAAAAGCATGTCCAGAAGCGTGAATGTCCATCATTTGGTAATGAACAACTTTTGCTCCTTGTTTCAAAATATCATCTTTTAATTCTTGGACAATTCTTTCATTACCAGGAATAATCGAAGAAGAAAAGATAACAGTATCGTCCTTTATCAGTTTGAAGTAGCGATGTTCACCGTTAACAATTCTCATTAAAGCTGAGCCTTCTTCAGCTTGTGAACCTGTACAAATTATAGTTACCTGATGAGGTTTAAGCTTAAATGATTCTTCTGGTTTAATAATTGTCCCTTTAGGCATTTGAAGATATCTTAAATTTCTAGCAACTTCAACGTTCATTCTCATTGTATGTCCATCAACAACAACTTTTCTTCCATAAATAGCCGAAAGATATATAAGTTGCTGAATTCTTTCTAAAAGAGAAGCAAAGGTAACAGCAATAATTCTTCCGTTAGCTTTTCTAAAAATTTCTTCTAAGGTCTCCATAATTTTTCTTTCAGAGATAACAAATCCTGGCTGGTATGAGTTAGTTGAGTCTATCATTAAAAGTCTTACCCCCCTTAAAGAAAGTTTAACAATTCTTGAAAGATCAGCTGGTTTATCAAAAAAAGGAGTAAAATCTATTTTAAAGTCACCAGTATGCATAATATTCCCAACAGGTGTTTGGATAAAAAGTCCAACAGAATCAGGAATATTGTGATTAACATGGAAGTAATCAATAGTAAAAGAACCAATCTTTAATGGTTTATAAACATCTTTTCTAAATTCTATAACTTCTAATTTTGGAGCAGAAGGAAAATCTTCTTGTCTTTTCAAAATAATTCCTTTTGAAAGAGGTGTAGCGTATATAGGAGGATTACCTAATTTATCAATAAGATAAGGAATAGCGCCGATATGATCATAATGTCCATGAGTGATAACAATTCCTACAATTTTTTCTTTATTTTTTTCTAAATATTCAACGTTAGGAATTAAAAAGTCAACACCTGGCATTTCTTCAAAAAATGGATAACCTAAACCTATATCAACAATAAGAATTTCTTTTTCATTAAGCTCAAAAGCAGTTAAATTTCTTCCTACTTCTTCTAAACCTCCTAAGGGTATGATTTTTAAAGTTCCGAAATATCTTTTTTCTTCTCTCTTTTCTTTTCTTCTTAATTTAAATTCTTCGCTTTTTATTTCCTCAATTTGCTTGATGTTTGTTTCCATTTAAATTAAACTTTTTTAATTTGACCTTTATGGGCAGGGAGGGATTCGAACCCTCACGGCTTTTAGCCACAAGGTCCTGAACCTTGCGCGTCTTCCAATTCCGCCACCTGCCCTAATCAGATACTTCCAAATTTAAAATAGTTGAACTTGGTGAACTTATATCAATAGTTGCTGTAGCAAAAAGATTTTTAGATATAGCTGTCGAAGTAAGAGTTGAGGTTAAAGAAATAAGTCTTAAACTAGAACTTAAAGAAGTTGTAGCAATAGAAATATTAACGTAACCTTGAGGTAAATTTATTTGCATTGAAGTAGTAGTAAAATCTCTGTCTTGATTAATTCTATATAAAGCATAACGCAAACCGCTTATTTCTAAAGATTTTAAAGAAATGTTTCTTTGGAAGATGAATGCTAAATTATAAGAAAAAGAGAGATAATTTAGTACTATTATAACTAAAAAACCAAAAAAAATCAAGATTATACCTAAAAAACCTAATAAAACTTGACCTTTTTTCATTTACTTAAAAGGTAAACTAATTGCAGTTTCATAACTTACTTCTTTTTTACCTGTCTCATCACTTAAAACAAAATTGGTCTTATAAGAACCGTTTAATTTTTGAAAAACAAGATTTTTGACGTTAATTCTTTTATCGGTAACTCTAGAAATTTTTTTAAGATTATAAATATTAT
This sequence comes from Minisyncoccota bacterium, assembly GCA_032249155.1. Classification (GTDB taxonomy): domain Bacteria; phylum Patescibacteriota; class Minisyncoccia; order UBA6257; family HR35; genus HRBIN35. The sequence continues at coordinate 19,725 of JAVVGJ010000002.1, forward strand.
CGAATTCCGCAAGATAAACTTTTCCGTTTTTACCATCAAAGAAAAACCAACCTAAGGAATCATTCCAAGCAAAACCTTCTAAATATTTACCATTTACTAATTTGACTTTAAAATTACTAGACGAACAATTGCCCAAATCTTGACAGTTAAAAACGATAAAACCAAAGATATCATTATAAGCATAACCCCTTAGCTCCGGTTCAGTGCTTGAAGTTATGCAAACACCATAAATAATGCTTTCTCCTGAAGAGTTTCTAAAACTTACCCAACCAATGATAGGCGACCAAGCATAACCTGAAAGAGCATAAAGTGAACTTACCTGAGTAGATGAAGAAATTCTACAAGATGAAGAAGCTACAAAATTTACAGAATAATTTTCTCCTTTAAGACTTATTGAACCTACTCTTATATTAGCTATTAATCCTTCTAAAGTAGAAGAGTCAGAGTTTAAAAAAACAGGAGAGGTTCGAAAAAGAAGTGATTTTTCTCCATTATATTTTTCAAAAAGAAGTTCATAATCAGTAATAAAATTTATATTTTTACTCTTATAAGATTCTTTTTGAAAAGTAAGTATTAAATTTCTTGCCTCACGAGAAACATCTACTTCACCAACGCTTCCTTGATAAAAATTCAAAGTATTAATAAGTAAAGGAAAAACAATAAGACCAACAATTGAAAAAACACCTAAAAAAATAACTACTTCCAAAAGAGTTAAACCTTTTTTAAAAGTTAACATTTAGTTTTGGAAGAAGAAAATAATCGTTAAAAATTATATTTTGATATTCGCCTGTTACTTTTATTAATTTTACATTAGGATCATTTTGAAAATTATCTATTCTAAAACTAAAAAAATACTCTTCTAAACCAGATTTTACCCTTTCTTTGCCTGAAGCAATTTGCCAACCAGAAGCTGTTGAGGTCAAAAAATAATCAGTTGTTGTTGAAAGTGAATTTAAAGAATTGAAATCTCTTTGAGCAATATCAAAAAGGGCATTTCTATATTTTTCAAAACCATAGATAGTAACGTCTTGGCTTATATTGCTATAACGAAGAGCATTAAAAGAAAGAACAAGCGCTGAGGCAAAAATACCCAAAATAATAGTTATTAATCCTAAAATTAAAACAACCTCCAAAAGAAGCTGAGCCTTAGATTTTGACATTATTTCTCAAACGAAGAATTTCTTCTTTGATTTGTGGTGGCACTATTTCATAATGTGAAAATTCCATATAAAATGAACCCCTTCCCTGAGTTAAAGATCTTAAAACAGTAACATATCCAAACATTTCTGCTAAAGGTACTTTCGCATGAATAATTTTCACTTTTTCTTCATCAATTACTTCTTCGATCCTTGCTCTTCTTGAAGAAAGATCACCTGTGACATCTCCAACAAATTCTGATGGTACAGTAACTTCAACTTTCATTATAGGTTCAAGAAGAACAGGATTTCCTTGCTTAACTCCTTCTTGAAGAGCAATAGCGCCGGCAATTTTAAAAGCAATATCAGAGGAGTCAACTTCATGATAAGAACCGTCATACAAAATTACTCTTATATCTGTAACCGGATAGCCGGCAATAACTCCTTTTTCCATAGCTTCTTTAATTCCTTTTTCTACAGCAGGAATAAAATTATCAGGAATAATACCTCCTTTAATAGCATTAACAAATTCAAAACCTTTGCCTCTTTCTAAAGGTTCAAGTCTAATAATCACATGTCCATATTGTCCTCTACCACCGCTTTGCCTTATATATTTTCCTTCAACTCTTTCTACAACTTGTGTAATAGTTTCCTTATAAGCAACTTGAGGTTTACTTATATTAACATCTACTTTAAATTCTCTTTTTAGCCTATCAACCATAATTTCCAGCTGAAGTTCTCCCATGCCGCCAATTAAAGTATCTCCGGTTTCTGGATTTACAGATACTTTAAATGTTGGGTCTTCATCAGCTAAGGCTTTAAGAGCTAATCCCATTTTCTCTTGATCAGCTTTAGTTTTAGGTTCAACTTTCATCCAAACCACAGGTTCAGCAAATTGTATTTTTTCAAACATAATAGGATACTTAGGATCACAAATAGTATCTCCTGTTTTTAAATCTTTTCCTCCGACAATTGCTCCAATATCTCCTGCAAACATTTCATCAACTTCTTCACGATGATTAGCATGCATTCTTGCAATTCTTCCTATTCTGTAAGTTTCTCCAGTAGAAGTATTTAAAACTGTCATACCTGATTTTAGAGTACCTGAATATATTCTAAAATAAGAAAGAGTGCCAACATGGGGATCAATCATAATCTTAAAGATAAGAGCTGAAAATGGTTCGTTATCATCTGCTTTTCTTATTTCTTCTTTCCCTGTAATTGGATTAGTACCTTTAACTGGAGGCAAATCAACTGGTGAAGGCAGAAAATCAACTACACCATCTAAAACAAGTTGAACACCTTTATTATCTAAAGCAGAACCACAATAAACAGGAATAAAAAGATAATTAATACAAGCTCTTCTTATAGCTTTTCTAATATCATCCTCATTAAATTCTCCTGAAAAATATTTATCCATAAAAATTTCATCACTTTCAGCTAATTTTTCTAACATATGGTTTCTCCATTCTTTAGCATATTTTTCTAAAGAAGGATCAATTTCTTTATAAACTACCTTCTCTCCTTTTTCACCTTCAAAATAAACTTCTTTCATAGTAATTAAATCTATAACACCTTTAAAATTTTCCTCTTTACCTATAGGTACACATAAAGGAACAGCATTTTTTGTAAGTTTTTCATAGATTGAATTTAAAGCATCTTCAAAATCAGCTCCGATTTTATCCATCTTGTTAATAAAACAAATTCTTGGAACTTTATACTTATCAGCTTGGTGCCAAACAGTTTCTGATTGGGCTTCAACTCCTTGAACAGCATCAAATAAAACAACAGCTCCATCTAAAACCCTTAAAGATCTTTCTACTTCTGCAGTAAAATCTATATGTCCTGGAGTGTCAATGATGTTTATTTTATATTCTCCTTTAATTCTTTCTTCTCTAGTAGTTGCCTCTTTTAAATAACTTTGAGTCCAAAAACATGTTACTGCCGCAGCTGTAATTGTAATTCCTCTTTCTCTTTCTTGTGGCATCCAGTCAGTTACAGTTGTACCTTCATGAACTTCACCAATTTTATGTGAAATTCCAGTATAATACAAAATCCTTTCGGTAGTTGTTGTTTTTCCGGCATCAATATGAGCAATAATTCCTATATTTCTTGTTTTTTCGATAGGGTAAAGACGCGGCATTTAAAAATCAAAAACATCTAATTCTGACCTTATTCTTGTGGGGGTTTTTTCCTATTCCACCAACCAAAATGGGCAAAGGCTTTATTAGCTTCAGATAATTTATGCATTTCTATTTTTTTCTTATAGGCTTCTCCTTCTTCATTAGCTGCTAAGATTATTTCTTCAGCTAATCTTTCAAACATAGGTTTTCCTTTTTTACTTCTAGCTGCCTCAATTATCCATTTAATTGATTTAGAAATTCTTCTTTCTGCTCTCACAGGTCTTGGCACTAAAAAGGTAGCACCACCAACTCTTCTTGGCCAAACCTCTAAAAGAGGAGCTACATTTTTAAGAGCTTGCTGAAAAACTTTTAATGGATCCTGATTTGTTTTTTGTTCAACAATCTCCATAGCTTTATAAAAAATTTTTTGTGCTTTAGTTTTTTTACCGTCTCTCATAAGATTATTTATAAATCTTGCCACTAAAATGCTATTATAAATAGGGTCTGGCTGCCAATGTCTTTCAATTTTTATTCTTCTTCTAGGCATTATTCTTTAGGTTTTTTAGTTCCATAAAGAGAACGACCTTGTCTTCTTCCTTCAACCCCAGCAGCATCATAAACGCCTCTCACAATATGATACCTCACACCAGGGAGATCTTTAACTCTTCCTCCTCTTACCAAAACAATCGAGTGTTCCTGAAGATTATGACCAATACCTGGAATATAAGCAGTTACTTCAATGCCGTTAGAAAGTCTTACTTTGGCTACTTTTCTTAAAGCTGAATTAGGTTTTTTAGGTGTCATAGTATAAACTCTAATGCAAACTCCTTTTTTAAAAGGAGAAGGAGCATAATAAAGTTTTCTTTTAAGAGAATTATAAGAGTAAAGCAGAGCAGCTGCCTTTACTTTATACTTTCTTTTCTCTCTTCCTTTTCTTAAAAGTTGATTAATGGTTGGCATTTTGAAAAAAAATAAAAATGCGCTTAGTTAATTATAACAAAAAAAGAGGTATTTTGAAAATAGTGCCCGGGGTGGGACTCGAACCCACAAGGCCTTAACGGCCAGCAGATTTTGAGTCTGCCGCGTCTACCATTTCCGCCACCCGGGCTTTTAATTAAATTATATCACATCGCTATCAGAAATAAGCTTTATTTTAATTTTTTCTTCATACTCTGCACCTTCTCTTTTTAAAATAGATTCATAAAGGACAATCTCATTAAAAATAACGCCCCAATTAAGTTCTTTTTTTATTTTTTGAGTTATACGCTTTCCTTTTAAACGACAAAGATTAATATGAGGCAAAAAATCTCTTTCTTCTCTTTTATAATCAACCTTAAATTCTTCGAGTTTTTTTTCAAATTCTTTTTTAAGCTCTTCAAGTCTTTTTTCTTTTTCCACGTAAAGCCAAATCATTGAATCTTTTCCAGGAGGTCCGAAATCTACTTTTTTTATTTTTAAGTGAAATTCTTTCATCAAACTGTTTTTACCCCAAGGAAAAGTTTTGAAAATTTCTTCTATTTTTAAAAAATCTTCAAAATTTATGTAACCTAAAAAAATTAAAGTTAAATGCAAATTTTCTAATTTGATCCAATTAATTTTAAAACCTATTTCTTTTTCTAAATCTTTTTCTAAAAAAGCAATCTTTTTTTTAAGACCGTAGGTAAGTGGAAGAGCGATAAAAAGTCTTATTTTCATATAAAGGATGGTTTTAGATTTTTAATTTTTTTAAGATCAGTTATATTTTGAATAAGATCAGCTAAGATATATATTTTTTCTTTCTTTCTTGTTTCTCCGACAATAAAATAAATATCACCTTCTCTTAAAATTTCAAAATAATTTTCATAAACTTCAGGAGGAAGAAAAACTTCTATTCTACCTGAAAGGTCTTCAATTTCAAGATAAGCAAAAGGTTTTTTATCCTTATTTATTTTTCTTTCAACACTGTTTAAAACACCAGCGACAGCGATTTTAATATTTTCTCCAAAGTTTGAAATGTCACTTATTTTTTTTACTTTTCCTCTTAAAACTTTCTCGAAATCTTCAAAAGGATGTCCAGAAAGATAAATTCCCAAAAGTTCCTTTTCATATTTATAAATATCTATTTTAGAAATAGAGGTATATGTAGGAAAAACTAGGTCAGAGTTTTTATTTCCAAAAAGACTTTTAGCTAGAGAGAAATTTTTAATTCTACTTGCGTAATCTAAAATTTTGTCTAAATTACTTATAAAAACTTCTCTCTTACCAAATCTATCAAAAACACCTGCTTTAATTAAACTTTCAATAGATTTTTTATTTAAATCTTTATGTTTTATTCTTGAAAAAAAATCAGATAGAGATTTAAAAGGACCATTTGTTTTCCTTTCTTCTAAAATAGCTTCGACAAGTGGTTTACCTACATTTTTAATACTTCCGAGACCAAAACGAATAGTATCATTACTTACAATTTTGAAATAAAAATCACTTTCGTTAATATCTGGTGGTAAAATCTTAAAACCATATTTTTTAGCTTCTTCTAAATAAACGTAGATCCTTTCCACATCATGGCCTTCATGAATAAGACAAGCGTTAATAAATTCTAAAGGATAATAAGCTTTAAGATAAGCAGTAATATAGGAAACATAAGCATAGGAAATTGAATGACTTTTATTAAAGCCATATTGACCAAATGGTTCTATCCAGTCCCAAATTTTTTGAGCCAAGCCTTCTGAAATTCCATTTTTTATCATTCCTTGAATAAGCTTTGCTTTAAGCGACTGAAGTAAATCAACTTTTTTCTTACCAACTGCTTTTCTCAAAACATCTGCTTCTCCTAAAGTAAAACCAGCTAAATCAGTAGCAATTCTCATAAGCTGTTCTTGATAAACTAAAATTCCATAAGTTACAGAAAGGATTGGTTCTAAAAGTGGATGAAGATATTCTACGGGTTCTTTTCCATACTTTCTTTTTACATAATCAGGGATAAGTTTAACAGGTCCTGGTCTATAAAGAGCTAAGACGGCAGAAAGTTCTTCTAAATTTTTTGGTTTTATTTGTTTCAAAGCTTCTGTCATGCCCTTACCTTCTACTTGAAAAACACCAACTGTTTTACCTTGACTGTAAATTTCCTTAACCTCTTCTTCAAAACTGTCTTCGTTTAATTTTTTAAAATCTATCTCTTTACCATGTCTTTCTTTTATTATTTTGAGCGTGTCTTCAATAATAGAAAGAGTTCTTAAGCCAAGAAAATCCATTTTTAAAAGTCCCAAATCTGAAATTGCATTCATATCGTATTGGGTAATTATTCTTGAAGTCTCCTGAGGAGCAAATTGAAGAGGTAAAATTTCTAAAATATCTCCTGGTGTAATCACGACGCCTGAAGCATGAACAGAAACGTGTCTAACTACTTTTTCTACTCTTTTAGCATATTCCAAAATTGTTCTATATTTAGGTTCTTCTTTAAGAATTTTTTTAACATCACTTAAGTTTTCTACTTCACTTAAACTCATATTTTGAGGAACAAGACGAGCTAATTTATCAACAAAAGAAAACGAAAAACCTAAAGCTCTACCAATATCTCTTACTGCTGCTCTTGAAGCCATTTTTCCAAAAGTAATTATTTGAGCAAAGCTATTTTCACCATATCTTTTTTTCAAATATTCAAAAATTAGATCTCTTTTAATATCACTAACATCAACATCAATATCAGGGGCTTCTACTCTTTCTGGATTTAAAAATCTTTCAAAAAGTAAATCATACTTTAAAGGATTAATTTCGGTAATCCCTAAAAGATAAGAAACCAAACTCCCAGCTGCTGAACCTCTACCTGGACCAACTAAAATTCCCTCTTTTTTAGCAAAATTAACAACGTCTTGAACTATTAAGAAATATCCAGAAAAACCCGTTTTTTTAATCACATCTAATTCATAATTCATTCTCTCTATGGCTTTTTGATCATTCTCTAGACCTCTTTTTCTAAGACCTTCATAAGCTAATTTTCTTAAATACTCATCTTCAGTCATATTTGGTGGCAAAGGAAAAACAGGGTATTTATGTTTTCCTAATTCTATTTCCAAATTTATTCTTTCAGCTATTTCCAAGGTATTCAAAATTGCCTCTTCTATATCTCCATAAAGTTCATAGATTCTTTTTTCATCAGCTAAAGAAAAATCATCTTCTTTCATAGAAAGCCTATCTTCTTCTTCAACATCTTTTCCTTGTTGAATAGCCAAAAATATATCATGAACTTCTCTATCTTCAGGATAGACGTAATGAACATCATAAGTAGCTACCATCTTAAGGTTTGTTTCTTTAGCAAGATCTACTAAAGCTTTTTTAAGTTTTTTTACATCTTCTAAATGAGGATGATAGTTAATTTCAATAAAGAAATTATCTTTACCAAAAATTTCTACATATTCAAAAACCTTCTTTTTAGCTAAATCATAATTTCCTTCTAAAATAAGACGAGGGATTTCACCGTTAGGACATCCAGAAAGGACAATTAAACCTTCGCTATATTCTCTTAAAAGATCTTTATCAACTCTTGGTTTATAGTAGAAACCTTCAAGATATGCTTTACTTACAAGTTTAATTAAATTCTTATATCCCTTTTCATTTTCTGCCAAAACTGTAAGATGATAACTTTTGGAATCGATTTTTGGTGTTTTATCAAATCTTGTTCTTTTAGCTACGTAAAGTTCAGCTCCTATAATTGGCTTGATACCTAAACTTTTGGCTTTTTTATAAAATTCAATAGCACCATAGAGATTTCCATGGTCAGTTAAAGCCAAAGCAGAATAACCAAGTTCCTTAGCTCTTTGAAGCAAATCATCGATTTTGCCTAAACCGTCAAGTAGGCTATAATGAGAATGTACATGAAGATGGACGAATTTCATTTCATAAAAATTTTATCAAAAGGAATTAAAAATAAAAAAGATTGGCAATTTGAAAAAAATATTTTGAAAAAATATAAAACTCTTGTAAGCATTGATGAAGCAGGAAGAGGAGCTTTAGCTGGACCGCTTTCTTTAGGAGCTCTTTTTATTGATAAAACTTCTTTAAAAATTTTAGAGAAAAATAAAATATTTTTCCTTGATTCTAAAGAGGTTTCTGAGGAAAAAAGAGAAATTTTTCTAAAAATAATTAAAAAAACCGGTATTCCTTACAAAAAAATTTTTATTTCCAATAAAAAAATAGATAGATTAGGTATAGGAAAAGCTTATATTTTAGGTATCGAAAAAATAAGAGAATTTTTTAATCCCGAGATTTTAATTTTGGACGGTAAAGAAAATAAAAATATAAAAGGGGCAATTTTTGTAGTTAAGGGTGATAAAAAATTAAATTCTTTAGGTGGTGCTTCCATTGTGGCTAAGGTTTATAGAGACAGATTTATGAAAAGATTAGCAAAAAAATTTAATTTTTATAAGTGGGAAATAAATAAGGGATACGGAACTAAAGAGCACTTAGAAGCAATTAAAAAAATCGGAATTTCAGATTATCATAGAAAAAGTTTTTTAAAAAAATTATTAGGGTAAAAATGGAAGAAGCGCCATTTGTCTAGCTCTTTTAACTGCTCGAGCAAATTTTCTTTGATGAAATGAACATAAACCCGTATGTTTCCTTTTTTTAATCTTATAAGCAGCAGAAAGAAATCTTTTTAAAATTTCCACATCTTTATAATCAATTTCTTTAGCAGCTTGTGAACAAAAATAGCAAGTCTTTTTTTCCTTAGGTTTTATAATTTCGTTAATCATAGAAATATTATAACATAAATTTGTTTACTCAAATAAGACCATTAAGTCTTAAGAAAGCATTTACATTTGGTTTTCTCCCTCTAAATCTTTTGTAAAGAATCATAGGATCTTCAGAGTCTCCTTTTTCTAAAATGTTTTTTCTAAATGAAAGTCCTAATTTTCTATTTAAAAGTCCGTTTTTCTTGAAATATTCAAAAGCATCGCAAGCTAAAACTTCAGACCAAAAGTAACTGTAATAACCAACTTCATATTCCCAAGTAAAAAATATATGTCTAAATCTTGTGAGGTTATATCTTAAAAACATTTCAGGAATTAAACCAATTTTTTTCATAACCTTTTTTTCAAACTCTGGCGGATTTAAATCTTTATAATTCTTTAAGGTATGTATTTCTATATCCAAAAGAGCGTCAGCTATAGCATAAGCCTTTTCAAAACCTTGATTAAATTTTTTGTAATTTTTAACTCTTTCAATAATCTCAAAAGGAATTGGTTTATTTGTTTTATAATGCTTAGCAAATTTTTCTAAAAGATCTTCTTCTAAATGAAACCATTGAGTAAACATAGAAGGAAGTTCTACAAAATCTAAGGCTACATTCGTGCCAGAAAGAAAAGGGTATTTACATTTGGAAAGCAAATTATGAAGAGCATGGCCAAATTCATGAAAAAGTGTTTCCAAATCATCAAGAGTAAGTAGCATTGGTTCTTTTGAAGTGCTTTTCAGAAAATTAGAAGCATTTAAAACTATAGGCAATTTAACTTTACCATCAAGAGATGATCTTTTTTGAAAGCTTGTGCTCCAAGCATGACTTATTTTATCTTTTCTTTCAAAAAGATCAAGATAAAAAACTCCTAAAGTTGAACCATCTCGATCTTTTACTTCATAAACCTTAAGATCTTCGTGAAATTTAGGAAGATCGTTTCTTTCTACAAATTCTATACCGTAAAGCTTATTAGCTAGATAAAACATACCGTCAAGACAATTTTCAAGTTTAAGATAGGGTTTAATTTCTTCTTCTTCAAAATTAAATTTTTCTTTTCTTACTTTTTCTGCATAGTATAGCCAATCCCAAGGTTTTATCTTAAACTTCTTTCCTTCTTTATAAACTGCTTCTTGAATTTCTTTTAATTCATCTTTAGATTTTTTGATAGATTTATCCCAAAGCACTTTCAAAAAATTATAGACATCTTCAGGTTTTTTGAGCATTCTTCCTTCTAAATCTAAAACAAAATGAGCGAAAGTTTTATATCCCAAGATTTTAGCTTTTTCTATTCTAAGTTTTATTATTTTAGAAATTATTTCTTTGTTGTCAAACTCATTATTATTATTTCCAATATTCATAAAAGCCTTAAGCATTTTTTCTCTGAGTTCTCTTTTTGCTGAATATTGGAGAAATTGGAAAACTACGTTCATTTTTAAAGGAAAAATCCATTTATTTTTATAACCTCTTTCTTTAGCTAAATTTTCTGCATATTGTATTAATGATTCAGGAAGGCCCTCCAAATCTTCTCTTTTTTCAATAATAAGTTTAGATTTTTCTTCATCTCCATTAACATTTTCTCCAAATTTTTGTGAAAGCAAAGTAAGCTCTTTATTTATTTCCATTAAACGGATTTTAGATTTTTTATCTAAATTAACTCCTCTTTTTAAAAATTCTCTATAATATTTATCTAAGAGTCTTTTTTGTTCTGAGTTAAGCTTTAAGTATTTTCTTTTTTTATAAACTGCTTTTACTTTTTCGAAAAGTTTTTCGTTCATAAATATCTCATCATAATGGTTAGTAAGAGCTGGTAATATCTCTTTAGATATTTCTCTCATTTTTTCTGTATATAGAGAGTCAAGCAAAGCATAAAAAGTATAAGATACCCTATTTAAAACTTCATCGCTTTTTTCTAAGGCTTCAATTGTGTTTTTAAATGTAGGCTTTTCTGGATTATTAATTATTTTCTCTATTTCTTTTTTATGAATTTCAATGGCTGTTTTAAATGCAGGCAAAAAATGTTCCTCCTTAATATCTTCAAAAGGAGGTATGCCAAAAGGCGTTTTAAATTCTTCTAATAACAGGTTTTTCATTTTTAAGCTGCGGGGTCTGGATTCGAACCAGAACCTCAGGGTCCAGAGCCCTGCGTGCTACCTTTACACCACCCCGCATAAGACTTTAAATTTATTTTATCTCATTTTTTCTTTGAAGTAATAATTAAAAATTTCTGTAAGTATAACTAAAATAGGTAAAACAGAAATCACGCCCCAAAATCCAAAAAGTTTGCCGAAAATTAAAATGCTAATAATCACAAGTATTGGGTTTAACTGAACTGTTCCTTTCATTACTAATGGTACTAAAAAGTGATTTTCTAACTGTTGAATTATAAAGAAAGATAAAATTAAAGGGAAAATAGCTTCTGGCCTTTCGATAACTGCTATAAAAACAGCTATTAATGTAGAAACTATTGGTCCTAAAATTGGTACTGCTTCTAAAACTCCGGCAGTTAAACTTACTAAAAACTTATAAGGTAAATTAAAAATAATTGCATAAACAAAATAAACAGAAAGTCCTATGGAAAACATAAGTATAATCTGACCTAAAATCCAAAAAGCAAGTTTTCTTTTGATTCTAAACCAAAGATTAAAAATTTCTTCCTTTTTTTCTTCGTTTCTAATATAAGAAAAAATTTCTCTTTCTAAGTTAGGACTAAAAGCTATATAAAGAGAAATAACAAAAACTAAAATAACAGAAATAAAACTTCCAAAGAGAGAATAAAGAAAATAAAAAATATTAGGAAAATAAGATTGAAAAATGTTAAGAATGTCTAATTTTTTAAATGTTTCTTCTTTTTCAATTTTAAGATTATAGCTTTTTAAAATTTCATTAAGATGGGAAACAAAAGAAGGAAATTCGGTAGTTATTACTTTAAAGAGAGAATAGAAAAGAAAACTTATGAAAAGAAAAATAAAAAGATAAAGCAAAAAAACAAAAAGATAATAAGGAAGATTTGTCTTTATGCTTAAAAAACGAGCTATATTTTGTAAAGTGAAACCTAAAACTATTCCTAAAAAAAGAGCAAAAATTGTTTCCTTGGTAATCCAAAAAATTATAAATAAAAGAGGAAAAAGCCAAAAACTTACTTTTTTAAAAGCTTCCATTAAATATTATTTTATCACCTAAGATAATTAAAATTTTTTAAAAGTTTATAAAAGTCTTTTTTACTTTTTTCGTTTTCTACAGTTAAAGAAAAACAAAAATTTTTATTAAATAAAAACTTAGCTTTCTTATTTATTTCTTCAAAATTTGGTTTTGGAGGAATTAATTTTATTAGAAAATCTTTAAGATCAATTTTTTTAAACTCTTTGAGAAAGTAAAGATAAAAATTAGCATAAAACCTACTTAGGTTAACAGGATTTTCAAAATACATAAGCATTTCGCTAATTTCAGAATTATAAGCTATTTCAATTTCTTCTTTGCTAAAGCCATCTTTTTTAATTTTTTCTATTTCTTCAAAAATAGCTTGAATACCTTCTAAAAACTTTTCTTTTTTAATTCCTGAGGCAATAAAGAATATAAGTCTATTGTAATTATAGAGAAGATAAGATTCAATATAATAAACCAGACCAAGTTCATCTCTTATTTTAGAAAAAAGTCTGTTTTTGCTTCCAGCTCCCAAAATTCTATTAACTGTAAAAAAATCTATGAAAAATTTATTTTTGACCAAATCTTTAAAACCGTAAACTGGCATAAATGTTCCCATAGAAAAATAAACTTGATTTATTTCTTTATCTATTTCGAAATGTGTTTTTTTAGGAGGAATAATATTTATAAAAGGAAGAAAAAAGTTTTTACCTTGAGGTAAATCTTTAAAGTTTTCTTCAATTAATTTTTTTGTTCTTTTTATGTTTTCTATTTTGCCGACAGCAATAAAAAGAGAGTTTTGAGCATTATAAAATTTTTGATGATACCTTAAAAGATTTTTTCTATTTATATTTTTAATAGTTTCTTCTCTGCCAGCAACATCTTCTCCCCAAATTTTGTTTTTAAAAAGAGTTCTCATAAGATTAAGAAAATTCTTTTTCATTCTATCATCATTTGACATCTTAATCTCTTCTAAAATAATGCTCTTTTCTTTTTCTATATCTTCCTCTTTAAATAAGGGATTTTTAATTAAATCTGAAAGAAGAAAAATTGACCTTTCTTGAAACTTGGAAAGGGTTTTAATATAGTAATGAGTTTGTGTTTGATATGTTTCTCCATTGTAAATAGCAGCCATTTTTTCCAATTCTTCTCTTACTCTTTCTACTGAGGGAAAATTTTTAGAACCACGAAAAACCATATGTTCAAGAAAATGGGAAATACCTAATTCTTTTTTGTTTTCATAATCTGTGCCTAACTTTACATAAAAACTAAAAGTAGTGCTTTCAAAATCTTCTTTAGGAAAAAGAAGACATCTTAAGCCGTTTTTTAATCTAAAAAGTTCAATTTTCATTTATTTTTCTAAAACAGATGCTTTTTTGAGAATACTTTTTGCTGTTTCGCTAAGTTTGGCTCCATTTTTTAAATAAAATTCAATTAAATCTTTTTTAAATTCTCCTTTCTTAAGATATGGATTCCACCAACCTAAAACTTGAATCACCTTTCCATTGAGCTTCCATCTTTTATCTTGAAGAACTAATCTAAAAATTTTTTGATTTTTTTTACCTATTTTTTGAAATCTTATCACTAACATTTTAAACAAATTCTATAATTGCCATTTCGGCATTATCTTTTATTCTGTTAAAAGGAAGTTTAACGACCCTCACATAACCGCCTTCTCTTTCTTTATATTTAGGAGCAATATCATAAAAAAGTTTATAAGCTGATTTTTTAGGAAGTTTAGATAAAAGGTATCTTAAGGCGCTTAAATCTCCCTTTTTAGCTTTAGAAACAAGTCTTTCAATAAAACTTTTTAAAACTTTAGCTCTTTGTGTTGTTGTTTTAATTTTTTGGTTCATAATAAGATGGTGCGCCATGATTTTAAAAAGTGCTTTTCTTTTATCTCTCTTTAATCCAAATTTTTTACCTTTTTTTAATTTTCTCATTCTTTTATTTTCAAAGTCTCAAAATAATTAATAAGAATCTCAATAGCTTCATTAATGGCTTCTACAGGCGATTTAGTACCATCTGTTTCTACAGTTATCCTTAAAAGATCAAAGTCGGTTCTTTCCAAATATCTTACATTTTCAACTTCATAGCTAACATTAACAACTGGTGAAAAATTAGCATCTAAATAAAGTTCTCCTATTTTAGGTTTTTCTTTAGAAAGATTTTCTGATAAAACGTAACCTCTTCCTTTTTCAACTGTAAGATACATTTTAAGCTCTGCATCTTCACTTGTCAAAGTGGCAATATGAACCTCTGGGTTAACTATTTCTACCCCAGCTACTTTTTCAATATCTTTTGCTTTGATTTCTTTTTTACCCTTTGCTTCAAGTTTAAGCTCTACAGGATAATCTAAATCCATTTTAATTCTTATTTTCTTCAAATTAAGCAAAATATCTAAAATATCCTCATAAACACCTGGCAAAGTGGAAAATTCATGTTCTACTCCTTCTATTCTTACTTTAGTAATTGCTGATCCTAAAAGAGATGAAAGTAAGACTCTTCTTAAAGCATTTCCTAGGGTTACTCCGAAACCAGGAAAAAGTGGTTTAATCTCAAAAGTGGCCTTTTTTTCTTCATACAATATGGGTTTTGGTTTTTCTGGAAAAACTAAATCGTTGATAATTGACATTTTTTATTTTATAAATTACTGACGACTATAAAAGTCAATAACCATGTTTAAATTGAAGTTATGTTGAATTTCTTCATATTGAGGTAAGCGTAAAACTTTAGCTTTAAATGTATTTTTATCAATTTCTAGCCATGAAGGCGGGTTATAATTTTTTAATCTTTCTGCTAAATCCTTAAATGGTTCTATATCTCTGCTTTGTGGTCTAATTTCAATAACATCACCAGGATTAACTAAATAAGATGGCACTTTAAGTCTTCTTCCGTTAACTAAAAAATGGCCGTGTGATACAAGTTGGCGAGCTTGAAGTTTATGTGGCGTATAACCCAATCTCCAAATAACATTATCTAATCTTCTTTCTAAAATTTCTAAAAGAGCTTCAGGAGCTGCCCTTTTTTGTTTTTTAGCCATCTCTACATATCTTTTCATTTGGTTTTCATTAGCTAAATAGAAAAACTTGAGTCTTTGTTTTTCCATAAGTTGTCTTCCATAAAGTGAAAGAGCTTTTGGTTTTCTTCCATGCATTCCCGGTCTTGTTCTTCTTCTTGATAAAGCACATTTATGAGACAAGCATCTTTCATTCAAACCAAGCTTAATTCCAAATCTTCGACAATATTTGCACTTTGGTCCTAATCTCATTTTTAAACTCTTCTTGGTTTTGGTTTTGTCGGCCCTCCAAAAGGAACAGGAGTAATATCAGCAATATAAGTAATATTTAAATCCTTGCTAAAAAGAACTCTTAAAGCAGATTCTCTTCCTGGTCCTATACCTTTAACGAAAACTTTAATTTCATCAATATTAAAATCTTTCATTTTATCCAAAAGAACTTCCATAGCTTTTTGCCCGCCAAAAGGTGTTCCTTTTTTAGTATTTTTAAGACCAGCATGACCAGCAGAAGACCAAAGAATAACATTTCCATTATCATCAGTTAAGGTGATAATAGTGTTATTAAAATGAGAATTAATATAAATCCTTGCTGTTTTAAGATAGAGCTTTTTCTTTTTCTTAGTTTTAGAAGCTTCAGAAACTTCTTCTTTTTTAATCTCTTCTTCTCCTGTAATTTGTTTTGTTCTTGTTTTACCCATTTTATCTCTTACCTGCACCGGCTTTTCTTCTAGCACCGGTAGCTACTGTCTTACGAGGACCTTTTCTTGTTCTAGCGTTTGACCTTGTTCTTTGACCTCTTACAGGAAGTTTCTTCACATGCCTAATACCTCGATAACAGTTGATATCAATAAGTCTTTTAATATTAGCTTGAACCTCTCTTCTTAAATCTCCTTCAACTTTAAAATTTTCTTCAATATACTTTTCAATTCTATTAATTTCTTCGGCAGTAAGCTCACCAACTTTTTTCATAGGATCAATTTGCGTTGCCAAACAAATTTTTTTAGCCAAAGAAAGACCTATCCCATAAATCCTGGGAAGAGCGAAAACAATTCTTTTATTTTCTGGAAGATCTACTCCTACAATTCTAGCCATTTTTATCCTTGTCTTTGTTTATGTTTGGGGTTTTCACAAATAACGTAACGATAAACCCCTCTTTTAACAATTTTACACTTATGACACCTTTTTTTAATTGATGGTTTGACCTTCATTTTTTAAACGAAAAATAAAAATAGCAAGGAAAGAATATTTAAAATTATACCATAAAATAAAATAAAATGGCAAGGATCTTATTTTTTATAATCGATGGTTTTGCCGATAAGCCACAAAAATTTACTCCTCTTAGATTAGCTAAAAAGGAATTTTTAGAAAAATTATTAAAAGAAAAGAGTTTGTCTCTTTATAGATTTTTACCCTTAGAAAAAAATTATTGGCCTAAATTGGGACAAAGAAGCGTTACGGGTTTAGCAAATTTGGGTATTTTGGGATATAAAATAAAACCTGAAAAATTTAAAAGAGGTCCTTTTGAGGCTTTGGGAAGTGATATAGATTATAAAGAAGGAAATTTAGCTTTAAGAGTTGATTTTGCTTATGTTAATGAAAATTTAATTGTTTTAGATAGAAGAGCCGGAAGAAATACTTACGGCTTAGATAGATTAACCAATGAAATCAATAATTTAAAATTTGAAGTACCTTTTAAGTTCTATCATACTTATGGTCATAGAGGAGTTTTAATTTTTGAAAAAAACCTCTCAGAAAAAATTTCAGATTCAGATCCTTACGAAAAAAATAGAAAAGTAAAAAAAATAAGGCCGCTTTCTAAAGACAAAAAATCAGTTTATACAGCAAAAATTTTATGGAAATTTTTACTTTTAACACATGAAATTTTACATAAAAGCTCTGTGAATAAAGAAAGAATAAAAAAAGGACTTCTTCCGGCAAACTTTCTTTTAACAAGAGAAGCAGGAAATAAATTTCCAAAACTTAAAAATTTCTTTAAGATAAATAGAATAAAAAACGGACTGGTAATAGCTGAAAATGGAGCTTTAAAAGGTGGATGTAAGCTAGCAGGTTTTAATTCTTTGACTTTGCCTGAAATAGAAAATCTTGAAGAAAGATATAAATTCTATTTTGAAAAAATTTTAGAAAATTTAAAAAATTATGATCTCCTTTACATTCATATAAAAGAGGCTGACGAAGCTAGTCATGATAAAAACTTTCAAAAGAAAAAAGAATTTTTCGAATTTTTTGACAACTGGTTTGAAAAATTATTTTTAGAAATAAAAAAAGAAGAGGACCCCTTTTTTGTTATTACTGGTGATCATATAACTGACACAAAAACAGGAAAACACCTTTGGGGTCCTCTTCCTTTGATTTTGATAAAAAGCAAAGAAACAAAAAACGAACCTAAAGAAATAAGCGAATTAGAATCTCTAAAATTTCCTCTTATAAAGCCAAAGAAACTTTGGAAAATGTTAACAAAATAGATTTTATTTAGCTTCTTCTTTTTTCTTCAAAAATCTATACCACATATAAATGTTGATAAGAAGAATCAAAAGAAGAAGGAGAAGCCAAAAGTTTTGGAAGATGCCGCCTATAAAACCTAAAAGAGGGGAAAGAAAGTTACTTCTTGTTTTTACTTCTAAATTACCATCATAATCATAATTAGCTCCTGGTGTTTTAAGATCTATCTTAAAAGCATAAACTCCCTCTTTGACATCACAAGTAGGATTAACTTCCCATTTAACTAAAGTTGTAGAACGAGGTTTTAATATTAAAACTTTAGGATTAGGTTTAAACCAGTTTTCAGCATCTCCATAAACAGTTAAAGTAACCTTTCTGTTAACTGAAGTATTATTAACTAAAGTAACTTGAATTTCATTTTTTTCACAAGAGTAAACAAGATAAGATGAGTCTAAGAGAACGTCAACTAGTCTTGCTTGAGAAGTTAATATTGGCACATTTTGAGTAACAACTCTTGTTCTAGTTACAAAAACATTTCTGCCAACATTTATAAGAATTTCTTTAGAAGCCGAAGCACCTTGATTGTCTGTCACAGTAAGTTTTATTCTGTATGTTCCTGAAGCTAAAGCACGAGAAAAAGTTTTATTTGTAGAAGCGATTTCTCCATTAACTCTCCATTCATAAAAAACGATGTAACCATCGGGATCATAAGAGTTAGAAGCATCAAAGGTAACGATAGTTCCTGGGAGAATGGTTTCAGGTGTAAAAGCAATTATAGGAACCGGAGATTGATTTGTAAGTAAAGGATTTATAGTAATCGGGAATGATGGTCCAGAAGAAACGTTAACTGAGCAAGTAGCAAATTGTGTTTGGCTTCCTGAAGTAACAACTAATGTAGCTGTATAAGTTCCTGGAGAAGAAAATGATCGAGAACAAGTTGAAGAAAAACCGCTGCAAGCACCTGACCAAGAATAAGAATAAACACCAGTGCCACCACTTACGTTAGCATAAAAAGTTACTGTTTGATTTAAATTAGCTGGATTAGGTGAAGCATAACAGGAAACGTAAAGTGATGCTCCGCATTGGGTTCTAAAAGAATAAGTTTGTCCATAATTTGTTCCTCCAGAATTTCTGGAAACAGCTCGGTAATAATATGTTTGACATGGTTGAAGACCTGAAATCTGAGAGCAGAATCTATAGGGAGTATAAGAAACATAAAGAGATTGAGATGGGGTTTGATTACCTAAACTAGGAGAAGTTCCCCATTCAAACCAAGCAGTTATATTTGGATCACCACCATTATCTTGAATTTCACCAACTAAAGTTGCCCAGGTATCACCATATTGAGTATTTCCTGGGCATGACTGAGCTAAAGAGAAAAGATAAGGCAAAAACAAAATAGCTGCTAAAATTATTAAGAATTTTTTGTTTTTTATGTTTTTTATTTTAACCATTGTTTTAAAATTTAAGCTTAATTTCATATTATAATTATAAATCATTTTTAATAAATTGTCAATACTTAAAAAATAATCCATTTTAATATATTTTTTTTATAGCTTTTGTTATTTTTTGAAGAAGTATCTTTACATAAAGTCTTTATGCTTTTAGTTTCTCCATAATTTGTACCAGCAGAATTTTTAGCAGCAGCTCTATAATAATAAACTGTGCAAGGTTTAAGGTTATTTTCTCTTAAGCAGAAAATTTTAGGTTCTCTAAGTTCTAGTTCTTTTGTCTTTTTGTCTAAGTTTTCTTTTTTTAATCCATACTCAAACCAAACAATAACTTTTTCATCACCTCCAAGTCCATCTAATTTACCTACAAAATCAATATAATTCCTACCAGGTGTTGTTTTGGGCGGACAAACTTCAGCAAAAGCAAATCCTGAAAAAACAAAAATCGTTAAAAGAAGAAATATTAAAAACTTTTTCATTTTTATTCAACGCTTATAAAGTAGTGACTGGAGGTAAAGTAATAACTACTGGTGGCCTTACTGGTTGATTAATCGTTACTGAACAAGAAGCAGATTGAGTTTGGCTTCCTGAAGTAACAGTCACTGTAGCTGTATAAGTTCCTGGAGAAGAAAATGATCGAGAACAAGTTGAAGAAAAACCGCTGCAAGCACCTGACCAAGAATAAGAATAAACACCAGTGCCACCACTTACGTTAGCATAAAAAGTTACTGTTTGATTTAAATTAGCTGGATTAGGTGAAGCATAACAGGAAACGTAAAGTGATGCTCCGCATTGGGTTCTAAAAGAATAAGTTTGTCCATAATTTGTTCCTCCAGAATTTCTGGAAACAGCTCGGTAATAATATGTTTGACATGGTTGAAGACCTGAAATCTGAGAGCAGAATCTATAGGGAGTATAAGAAACATAAAGAGATTGAGATGGGGTTTGATTACCTAAACTAGGAGAAGTTCCCCATTCAAACCAAGCAGTTATATTTGGATCACCACCATTATCTTGAATTTCACCAACTAAAGTTGCCCAGGTATCACCATAAGTTGTTTGAGAAGGACAAGAAATTTGAGCAGATGTTTTCTTTTGAAAAAGATAAAATGTTAATAAAAGACCTGTAAGAATTGTTAGAAGAAAAATTAACTTTTTCATGGTTTTTTAAAATTTAATAAGTAATGATCGGTGGTAAAGTAATAACAAGTGGCGGAAGTAAGCGATTAATAGTAAAAGTAACAGATTTTCTACATTCTTGAGAACAATTATTAATATCTCCAACGCAATGTTTCCAAATTCTTGTCCAAGTAAATGTACCAGAAGTATAAGCTTTACACTTTGTTTCCCAACCAAAAATAGTTTCAGTACAATTC
The DNA here is from genome assembly GCA_032249155.1 of Minisyncoccota bacterium. Classification (GTDB taxonomy): domain Bacteria; phylum Patescibacteriota; class Minisyncoccia; order UBA6257; family HR35; genus HRBIN35. Next base: position 40,141 of record JAVVGJ010000002.1, read on the forward strand.
ATTACTCCTCCAGAAAATTCATTTCTCCACCAAGTAGAAGCATCTCCTGCTGTAACTTTAAAAGTTATCCAATCACCAACATTAGAAGGATTAGGAATAACAGAAAGTTGAACTTCATTTTCATTACATTGAATTTGACCTCCACCACCGCTGCCGCCGCCACCTGAAGTTCCTGACCACCAAACTATATAACCTTTAAGGTTAGAACCGTCACATGACCATCCACCTCCAGATCTACAATCTTTATTAAAGACATCGATCTGAACAGTCTTATCAGATCCTACAGAAGCATAATTTTTTACATAAGCAGTGCTTCCAGGACCTAATTTAACTTCATTGCTTCGGCATTCTATTTGTCTTCCTGAACAAGTATAAACAAAAATCCATTCACCACTTCTAGCAGTGCATTTACCTGTAATCATATCACATATAGCATCACAAGCATAAAAATTTGCTGTTGTTCCCGTACCGCATAAATTAGTATACTCTCCACCAAAGGGAGGCGTATAGCCAGCAAATACAAGTTGATATAAAGTTAAAGATAAAAAGAGGAAAGTTATAAAAAAATAAAATTTTTTCATTTTTTTAATTTTATTTATAATTTTAATTACTGACTTAATTAGATTATAGCATACAATATATTTTGTGTCAAGGGTGGGCGACCGGGCTCGAACCGGCAACCTGAGGCTCCACAGGCCTCCGCTCTAACCAATTGAGCTACGCCCACCATATAGCTATATTTTTATTATACCACCAAAATTTCCTCTATAATCCTTTTTAAATTCTTAATCTCTTCATCATTTAAACCACTTATCTTTTTTAAATAACTATCATCTTTATTTAAAAAATCTTTAATAGAAACAATATCATAGTTAAAAAGAGAAGTTAAAGTTTTTTTAGAAAGGAAATCAAAAATGGTTAAAGGGTAAAAATGTTTTTCTTCTATGAGTTTTGGCAAATTTTTTTCTAAAGGAAAATTCCAGGAAAGGAGATTAATAGAGTAGCATTTAGCAAATTCAACAGCTTCTGAGGTAAATTTAGTGTTAGTAACCAGAAGAAGTTTATAATCTTTATTTGTTTTCAAAATATCTAAATGTCTTGCATAAGCATAAAGTACTGTTTTAATATCATTTTTTTTACCTTTTTCTTGATGAAATTTACATTCTCCTAAAAATTTTTCATTATTCTTTTCAACCAAAAGATCTATCTCATAACTTAAACAAAAACCTTTAAAAATTAGGTTATGTTTAGCAAAATATCCATATTCTTTGAATAGATGGGCAATATATTTCTCGAAAGGATAACCGCTAGGGCCTAAAAGATAAAGAGAGTTTTTAAGATTAAATCTATAAGCACTGCTTCTTTTTTCTTTCTTTAATTCTTCGAAAATAAATCTATAAAGCTCTTTAGTGGTAACTACTTCTGGTAATTTTTCTTTAATTTTTTTTAAAATTTTCTCTATATCTTCTTCTGAAACTTTAGCTCTTTTTAAAGCAGAAATTACTTTCTCTTCTCTATATTCTTCTTTAGTTTTATCACTTTTGATAACATAAAGTAGCATTAATCTTTAAAATTTTTATATGCTTTTTCAATTCTTTTTATGGCTTCACTTCTGTCAAGCCAGTCTTTAACTTTAACCCATTTTCCTGGTTCTAAGGTTTTATAATTTTCAAAAAAGTGTTTAATTTTATTTTTTATAGCTTCGGGGATTTCATTAATATTTTTATAAGTACCTTCAATAGGATCGATTTTTTCGACAGGAACAGCTAAAATTTTTTCATCTAAACCTGCTTCATCTTCCATAATTAAAACTCCAATTGGTTTTACTTTTATAAGAGATCCTGGCAAAACAGGAAGATCGCAAATTACTAAAACATCAACAGGATCACCATCATCGGCTAAAGTATGTGGCATAAAACCATAATTAAAAGGATAAACCATAGCAGTATGGAGGAATCTGTCAACTTTTAAAAAACCTGTTTCTTTATCAAGTTCATATTTAACACTTGTACCTTGAGGTATTTCAATAACGACGTAAAACTCTTCAAAGGATTCTAAATTGCTATTTATTTTTTTAAGATCCATTTTTAACAAAAATTAAATTAACTTTCCGACCCTAATGGTTCAGCTACTCCTCCTTCAACTAACTTTTCTGGTGCTGAAGCTAAACGAACATCTATTTTCCAACCAGTTAAACGTGCGGCTAACTTTATATTTTGTCCTTTAGCTCCTATTGCTAATGGTAAATTGGCTTCATCAACTAAAACAAGCATTGTTCTTTTAGGCATTTGCCTAACTTCTAAAACTTTTGCTGGGACCAATGCATTGGCAACATATTTTGTCGGATCTTCATCCCATAAAACAACATCGATTTTTTCGTTATTTAATTCATTCATTATCGAAATAATTCTTGCTCCTTTGGCCCCAATGCAAGCACCAATAGGATCAATATTTGGAGATTTTGACCAAACAGCTATTTTGCTTCTTACTCCTGGTTCTCTAGCTATACCTTTTATTTCTACTAAACCCTCGGCTATTTCTGGTACCTCCACTTGAAAAATAGCTGGAATGAAGAGAGGATGCGCTCTAGAAAGAAAAACTTTTACTCCTTGCGGAGTATTTTCAACAGCATAAACATAAAATCTCATTCTTTGCCCTGGCTTACAGTTTTCTCCAGGTATGGTTTCATTTTTAAACATCACACCTAAAATTCTTCCTAGATTAACAAGAATATTACCGTTAGCATCCTTTTTTTCTATAGTACCCGAAATAACTTTGCCTTCCTTTAATTTAAATTCTTCATAAAGGTTTTCTTTTTCAGCTTCTCTTATTTTTTGAATAATTACTTGCTTAGCTACTTGAGCTCCAATTCTGCTAAAATCTTCTATTGCTGGAAGTTCAAGTAAAATTTCTTCACCACAAACAGCGTGAGGATTTATCTTTTTAGCTTCTTCGAGCATAATTTCTTTTGTTTCATCGAAATTTTTTTCTTTAAGCTCTTCTTCGCAAACAACAGTTTTAGCTAAATAAAATTTTATTTCTCCAGAAGCAGTTTTCCTTGCTTTAACTATGCCCTCTTTAATATTTTGATCTCTTTTATAAGCAGCACTTAAAGCACTTAAAAAAGCTTCTTCGACAACATTTAAAGGAAGATTGTATTCTTCAGCTATCTTTTCTAAATAACTTTGAAAACTTTTAATATTAATCATTTTCTAAAATTATAACACAAATTAAAACTACTAAATTTAAAAATTTTTTAAAGTTATCTCAAAAGAGGATTAGAAGCACCTCTAACTTCGAAATGAAGATGGCAACCTGTAGCTCCTTTTGTTTTTCCAGTATTTCCTACATAACCTATAAGATCTCCTTTTTCTATATATTCTCCTTCTTCAGCAACTCTTAAGCTTAAATGCCCATAAAGAGTGGAAAAACCTTTATGATAAATAACTATATAATTACCGTAACCTCCATTCCAACCATCTTTAGAAATAACCACATAACCGCTTTGCGAAGCATAAACAGGTTCACCACAAGGAGCAGCAATATCTGTAGCATTGTTTCCATGCCTTTCACCAAAATTAAATCCAGAAACAGGTATGATGATATTTCCTAAACTTTCTAATGCAGAAACAAATTTAGATCTATATTTTCCTTTCGGCTCAACAAAAGTTTTTTGACTTACTTCTACTAAATTTGATTTTTCTCCAGGAATTTTTATTTTCATACCATAAACTAAATCTGTTTCTTTTTTAAAACCATTTAAAACCATAAGATCATCAATGGGAACTTTAAGCTTTTTACTCAAACTCCAAAGAGTATCTCCTTTTTTAACTTTATAAAACCAAAACTTTTGATTAATTTTTTGAGAAACAATTTTTTCTAATTCTTCATCATTAATCTCATATTCATAATCTAGAAAACCAATTTCTGTTTTTTGTAAGTAGGAAACATTTCCTAAGTTGCTATTCAAATCTGTTGAAAGAAAATCTTCTCCAAAAGCTAATCTAAAAACGAAAAATAAAGCTATAAAATAAAAAAAGTACTTTAAATAATAAGTACTAATTTTTGATTTCAAGATTTATTTTCGTCCTTAGTAAAATAATTATATCAAAAAAAGATTTTTAAAAAAATGAAAAAGAGGATAAAATTTAGCCAAGTTTTCCTAAAAAATCAAAGCTATCTTAAAAAAATTGCTTCTGCCTTAGATATAAGTGAAAATGATATTATTGTGGAAATTGGAGGCGGCAGAGGTGAGTTAACAAAGTTTTTAACAAAAGCAAAAAAACTTTTTGTTTATGAAATTGATAAAAATTTAGTTAACATTTTAAAAGAAAAGTTTAAAAGCTTTGAAAATGTTTTTATTATAAATCAAGATTTTCTTAAAGCTGATTTAAGTGAATATAAAGAGAGTTATAAGCTTGTTGGAAATATTCCTTACGAAATTACAGGAAAAATTTTTAGAAAAGTTCTTAATGAAAAAAATAAACCCAAGCTTCTTGTTTTTACTTTACAAAAAGAAGTTGGAGAAAAAATTATAGGTAAAGGAAAAATTAGTTTTTGGCATATTTGGATAAAAACTTTGGGAATAGTTAAGAATTTGGGAATAATCAAAAAAGAAAATTTTTCTCCTATTCCCAAAGTAGATTCAATGATTATCAAAATAGAATTTTACGAAAAACCTCTTGTAAAGGATCCAGAAAAATTTGTAAAATTTCTAAAAATTCTTTTTAATTCACCAAACAAAAAACTAAAACATAAAATCAAAAATTTACCAGAAAATTACAAAGAAAAAAGAATTTTCGAACTTAATTTCGAAGAAATCAAAAAACTTTATGAAAATCTATTTGACTTCTACTCTTAGATTAAATTCATTATTATTTTCATTGCTTGCCCTAAGTAATTTGCTAAACTAGATGTGCTTATTTTGTTTTCTGGTGTTTCTGGATAAGGATATCTATAAAATTCCATACCAAAAACTTCTAGGTGGGGAAGTTGGGTTGTTGGTGGGGGTGTTTGAATTCTACTTATAACTTTTACAGAATCTGAAAGTGATCTAACTGGCATTTCCGGACAAATTTGTGGTGCTAAACATTTAGGATTGAAATCACAGGTAAAAGTATAAGTATATTCTCCTTGAGGTAAATTAAATGGTACTCTTTCACTTCCTTGAGGAGAAAGATTGGTTCTATTCCAATTAGGAACTTCACCACGACAAGAAACTTCAAACATTCTTGGATCATATTCTGCTCTCCAAGAAAGATTAAGTGTTGTAGAACTGTAAACTGTTATAGGACCGTCAGAATAATTAATTTTTAGATCTACCTTAGGTGTTGAAACTCTTGGTTGAACATAAACCTCAACATAATCAAAAGCTATAAAATCTTCAAAATTTGGACTTCCAGAAACTTGCCCTAAGAGAGGCTCAAGATTTTTAGGTAAAGAGGCACAAATTAAAGCATAAGTATATTTACCCTGCCTCCATAAAGTATAAGAGGTTTGGCCATTAGGATTTCTTACTCCTTTCCAACTTCCTAAAGCATAACAAAACTCTGCTTGCCCTTGCCATTTAAGATAAATCCTTGAACCAGAAGTAACATAAAGAGGTCCATCAGAAAGATTTTGAGTTGAAGTACCAACTTTGATATCTATAAATGCTGAACTTCCTGTTTGACCTAAAACAAATATTATTGGGGAAAAAAGAGGTTAAGATTAGTAATAAAATTATCTTTTTAAACATTGATTTTTTTACCTAATTCGACCTTCTTTTACTTTAGATTTTAAAAAACTTTTTTGAAAAAAAATTAATTTGTGGAAATAAAATTATAGTTAAATAATGGATTTTTTAGAGAAATTTAGAGAAATAAATAGAAAAACTTTAGAAGAGATAGAAAAATTTTTAGAAACCAGTGCTGATGGGTTAAGTGAAAAAGAAGCAGAAAGTCGTCTTAAAAATTATGGAGAAAATATTATTTTTACCTTCAAAATAGACATTTTGGAAATAATAAAGAGAAATTTTTTAAATCTTTTCAATCTGCTTTTGCTTTTTGCTGGTTTATTTTCTTTTTTCTTGCAAGAATCAAAAATAGAGTCTTTTTTAATTATTTTTTTCTTTTTTCTTTCAGTTTTTATTTCTACATTCCAAGATTATAAATCCTCAAAACTTTTAGAAGACTTAATTAAAATTTTCAAAAATTATGCTTACGTAAAAAGAGAAGGAATTTGGAAAAAAATAGAACAAAAATTTCTGGTTCCAGGAGATTTAGTTAAAGTAAAAGCTGGAGATATTGTTCCTGCTGATATTATCTTAACTAAATCGGAAGATTTTTTAATTGACGAATCAATTTTAACAGGAGAAAACGTACCTGTTTTTAAAAATGAAAAAGAAAAAGAAAATTTTGGCAACATTCTTTTTTCAGGTAGTTCGGTAATCAAAGGAGAAGGTGAAGGTTATGTTATTTTTACAGGCAAAGAAAGTTTTGCTGGTTCTTTAGCCAAAAAAATTTTAGAAATTAAAAAAGAAACAATTTATAAAAAAATCTTAGATGACTTTGCTAAAAAAATATTTTATTTTGCTTTACTTTTAGGAGTTTTACTTTTTATAAACAATATCATTAAAGGCCAATTTATAAGTATTAAAGAATTTACAATTTTTGTTATCGTTTTAATTGTAGCTATGGTTCCTGAATTTTTACCCGCAATGACAGTTTTAACTTTAAGTTTTACTGGAAAAAGACTTTCTAAAAAAGGACTTTTAATTAAAAGGCTTTCGGTTATTGAAGATTTAGGTACAATAGAAATTATTACTACAGATAAAACCGGCACCATTACCACTAACAAGCTTAAACTTAAAAATATAATTTCTGAAGATAAGGAGACTTTTATTAAATTTTTCTTAGCTGATTTTTATTTTTCAAAAGAAGAAACTCCTTACGAAAGTGCTATTTTAGAAAAAATAAAGAATTTGCCTGATTATAGCGACTTAGAATTTATTGAAGATGTTCCTTTTGATCCACTAAAAAGAATAGAAAAATTAATAGTTAAAAATAAAAATGATGGAGAAATTATTGAGATAATAAAAGGAGCACCTGAGGAAATTATCAAAAATTTTTTTAATAATAATGAAAAATATTTAGATGAGTTCTTCAAAGAGGATGAAAGTGGTTTTCGTACTTTAGCTTTAGCTCTTAAAATAGAAAATACTTATAAATACTTAGGAATAGCTTCTTTTGAAGATCCCTTAAAAAAAGAATCTTTCGAAGCGGTTAAATTGGCAAAAAAGATGAATGTAGAAATAAAAATTTTGACGGGAGACTCGCCAAAAGTAGCAAAAAAAGCAGGTTTAGATTTAGGAATTATAGACGAAGAAGAAAAAGTAATTACAGGTGAAGAAATTAGAAATTTAAGCGAAAAGGATTTAGAAGAGATTGTTTTTAAACACCATATATTTGCTAGGCTTTATCCAGATGATAAATTAAGGATTATTAAGATTTTAAAAAATAAAAAACCAACGCTTTTTTTAGGAGAAGGCATAAATGATCTTTTAGCATTAAGAGAGGCTGATGTTTCTATTGTTGTTGATTCTGCTGCTGAAATATGTAAAGAGGAAGCAGATATTATTATGCTGGATAAAGATTTAAAAGATATTGTTGACGCTGTTTATGAAGGAAGAAAAGCCTTAGAAAACATCGGTAAATATATTAAACATACAATGAGTGATAATTTTGGTAATTTAATTTCAGTTTCTTTTCTTACTTTATATCTTCCTTATCTTCCTTTAAAACCTCTTCAAGTTCTTTTAACAAATTTTCTCACTGATATTCCCCTAATTGCTTTTGCTAATGACAAAGTTAATGATGAAGATATTGCTAAACCAGTTAATTTTGATAATAAAAAACTTTTGCTTTTGCTTTTGCTTTTGGGATTTTCGGCAGCCCTTGTAAACATTTTAGCTTATCTTTATATAAGAAACGAAGATGAAAAGACCGTCAGAACTTTTATATTTTTAATTACCACTTTAACAGGACTTTTAGTTTCTTTCCTAATTAGAAATAAAAGTATTTTCATCAAACAAAAATTTAATTTTTTTCTTTTCTTTAGCATTTTTTTAGCTTTAGTACTTACAATCATTTTTATCAAAATTCCATTTTTAGCTCAACTTTTCGATTTCAAAGATATTTCTTTTAAGCATTCAATTTTTATTTTAATTTTGCTTATAATTTTTATGTTGCTTACAGAAGTTTCAAAAATAATTTTCTACAAAAAATTTCCTGAATCCTTATGAAAGAGATAATTAAAACACTTACTTATTTAGATAGAAAAAAAGATTTTAGTTTTAATAAAAAAGAAGTAGATTTTTTAATTAATTTAAATAAAAATCTTTTTGATCATATTGACAGCAAACTAAATAATGAGTTTACTTACGGCTTCAATTTACACGGTAAAGATCATATAAGAAGCGTTTTTAAAAATGCCTTATTTTTCTACAAAAAAATAAAAAATAAAATCAATGATAAAACTTTAGCTGTTTCTATTCTTTACCATGATGTCGGCAATTTAATAGAAAGAAAAAATCATCATTTCTTTTCTAAAAAAATTCTTGAAGAAATATTTAAAAATTACGAGTTTAAAAATTTAGAAGAAGAAAAAATAATTTCTTCGGTTTACTTTCATGAATTGGAAGGTATAAAATCTTCTCCGCTAAAAATAAAGCTTTTTGAAAATTTTTTTAAAAATAAAAAATTAGATTTAATATCTTTTAAAAGATTTGAAAGGCAAATAGAAAAATTAAACCGCTTGCTTCCAGAAGAAAGTAAAATTCTTTTTATTGCTGATAATTTAGATATAGGTCCCCATAGACTTCCTATAAAAAACTTCAAATCGCAAGATTTCTTTATCACAGAAAAGGATATACATATTTTTATAAACTCTCTTTGGAAATTTGAAGGTGCAGATTTTTTAAAAGAAGAATTAACTCTTACTTTTAAATTTAACCCTTATTTAAAAAAATCAAAAGTTAAAAACAAAACCCTTTACAGATTAATTTTTAAAGGAAAAAGAATTTATTTTCCTGATTGGGCCTACAAAATTTATAAAAATCATCATATATCTTTCTTTGATATTTCCTTAGCTTCTCTTTTTGCACTTTATAAAGAGTTAATCTACGTTTTCTTTCTTTTAAATAAAATTTTCAAAAAAGATATAAAACTTAAATTTGTAGATGAGAAAGGTTATTTCGAAAGAATTATTTATCTCAAAAAAGAAAATTTTTCAAAAAATATGTATTACGGACTTATACTTCCTTTCAGACTTCACAAAATCTAACCCTTAACTACTCCTATAGGTACTAATTTTGCTAATTTTTTAGCAATACCGATTTGGTGAACGACTTCGACAACCTCAGAAACATCTTTATAAGCAACTGGTGCTTCTTCAGCAAGACCTGACATACTTCCAGCAGCCACAGCTATTCCTCTTTTTTCAAGTTCTTTTTTTAGCTCACTTCCTTTAATTTTTCTTTTTGCTTCTGCTCTAGACATAACTCTTCCTGCGCCATGAGGAGCTGAACCAAAAGAAATTTCTTTAGCAAGCTCTTGGCCAATTAAGATATAACTTGAAGTTCCCATTGAACCTGGAATTAATGTTGGTTGACCAATTTCTTGATATTTTGGTGCTAATTCTGGGTGCCCTTTCCAAAAAGCTCTTGTGGCTCCTTTTCGATGAACAATTAACTTTTTACCTTCATACTCTTCAATCTTAACAATATTATGAGCCACATCATAAACTTGTTTTAATTTAATTTCTTTGCCAAAAACTTTTTTAAAGGCTTTTCTAACTTGATGTAAAATAAGTTGTCTATTAGCAAAAGCAAAATTGGCTGCAGCTTTCATAGCTGATAAATAATTTTGACCTTCTGGATGAAGGTAAGGAAAATAAGCTAATTCTCTATCGGGTAATTCTATTTTTTGTTTGTCTATATAATTTAAAGCTTGGCGAATATAATCAGTAGCTACTTGATGACCTAAACCTCTGCTACCACAATGAATTAAAACAGCAATTTTTCCTTTTTCTAAACCTAATTTTTTTGCTATATCTTCATCAAAAATTTCTTGCACTCTTTGAACTTCAACAAAATGATTCCCTGCTCCCATTGTTCCCAATTGATCTCTGCCTCTGTCTTTGGCTGTCTTAGAAACAGCTTCAGCATCTGCTCCCTCCAATCTTCCAAAACTTTCAGTTGCTTCCAAATCTTCTTTTTCTCCATAACCAAGTTCAACAATATATTGTGCTCCCTTTTCTAAAACTTTTTTCATTTCATCATTATTTAATTTCCAAAAGCCTCCTCTACCAACTCCAGAAGGAACTTGTTTAAATATTTCTTCAGTTAATTTAGGAATTTTATCTTTTACTTCTTCATAATCTAAATCTGTTACTGCTAGTCTTACCCCACAGTTGATGTCATAACCACAAATTCCAGGAGAAATTATTCCTTCATCATAATCAAAAGCAGCAATTCCACCAACAGGCATTCCGTATCCTTCATGAATATCTGGCATAGCCAAGGCATATTTATAAATTCCTGGAAGTGAAGCAACATTTGTAAGCTGCCATAAACTCTTATCTTCTAAAATATCATCTAGCATATTTTCGTCAGCAAAAATTCTAGCAGTAACTTTCATGTCTTCACGGAAATTTTTAGGTATTTCCCAAATGTAATTTGAAATTTTTATAAGATCTCCCTTTTTAGGAAGCTTCATTTGTTTTCTATTTCTTTTTCTATTTCTTTTTCTAAGGAATCAAAAGAAGTTAAATTGACAAAGCGATTATTAACAAAAAAACTTGGTGTGCCAGTAAGCCCTAAGCTTAAAGCTTCTTTTCTTTCTTCTAAAATCTTATTTTTTATTTCTTGACTTTCATAATCTTCTTCAAATTTTTCAAGATCTAAATTAAGTTCTTGGGCATATTTAATAAAAAGTTCTTTAGGATTTTGTGAATTCTTCCATTCATCTTGCCTTGAAAACAAAATGTCATGCATTTCCCAAAATTTTCCCTGTTTTCCTGCTGCCTCGGCTGCTTGTGAAGCATAAACAGCTTTTGGATGGATTTCAATTAAAGGAAAGTGTCTATAAACCAATGCTATTTCATCTTTATATTTTTCTTTCAAATTTTTAGTTATTGGTACAAAAGCTCGACAGGCTGGACATTCAAAATCAGAATATTCATAAACTATTACTTTGGCTTTTTTAGGATCACCCCAAATATGATCTTCTTCTCGTAAACTTAAATTATACTCTTTCTTTACAATTCTAAAACTACTTACAAAACCCATAAAAATAAGAGAAAAAATGCTTATCCCCACAAAAATGAGTAAAAACAAATTATTTCTTTCTCCTTTCATAAGTTTATTATAACACAGCAGTCTTCTAAGTTATTATTTGCTGTAGTATTGAGTAATTTGTTCTGGAACTTTAATTCCTTCAATTTCAACTAAAGGATTGAAGGAATTAGATGAATATTCTTTTATTCGAGAAGCAAAGTAATCTTTATCATATTTCTCCCAATTTGCATTTAAGTATAAAGTAAGTTCTTCAGCACCATCGATAAGATTAGGCACTATTTTAATAGTCTCATAACTTGTTCTTCTATCTTTCAAATCAACACTTAAAAAAGATTTCGAACCTTTACTTGGTAATGCAAGGTAAAAATTTCCATTATTATCTAATAAATAACTCACAAAATATTTCTTGTCTATTTCTTTTTTATTTTCTGGAAGATTCAAAATACTAAAGATAAAATCATAATTTCCTTCGCCTGTTTTTCTTTCTCTTATAAGGCTCACAGAGATACTCATAGAGAAGCCGCCTTTTCTATAACCAGTAAATTTGCTTACATTGAATCTCAAAAATTCTTCTAAATTATCAGGGCTAAATGATTGATTAGTTTTGTAACTAACAGTTTTGTTAGGCACTAAATATTTAGTCCCAGGTAAATAAAATGGGCCAGTTAGTGTGACTACAGGACAACTACGTGTTAAACTATCTTTGGGATAAATGTTAAAAAGAAGGAAGAAATAATTTTCTGTTGAAGCATTTTCAAATTCTAGATTAATATTTCTAGTTTCATATGGTTTTAATTTTATTGGTTGAGTTACATTTGAAGCTTGATAAAATTCTCCGGTATTAGAAATAAGATAAACGTTAAATGGTTTTAATTCTGGTTCGTTTAATACTTCATAACCACTAACCAGAGGAAATTCATTTTTAGTGTTGTTTTTAACAACTAAATTCAAAGAAATTTTTCCTTCTTCTTCGTTAAAATCTGTAAGTGTAAATCCAACGTCTTTTGAAATTTTAGTTTCGCATGAATAAAGAACAAAAGGTTTTTTTACTATTACGTATTGCGCCCTCTGAGGTAATTTTGCTTCTACTAAAGTAAACGGAGGAATTCGTGAAGACTTTTCTTGGGCAAAAGAAGTGTTAATAAGACTTAAAGATATAACCAAAATAGGCAATAAAAATTTAATTTTTTTCATTTTTTCTATTTTAATTAATTTCGACTTTTTATCTTATACTTTTTATAGTATCAATTAATTAAAAATTTTTCAAGTTCAAATTGTTAAATGGACAAAAGGTTATGGCAAATAATTGAAAAAGAGATTAAAAGACAGGAAGAGACTTTGGAGCTTATTCCTTCAGAAAATTTTGTTGATTTAGAAACTTTGTTTATTGTTGGCTCACCGCTAATGAATAAATATGCTGAAGGTTATCCAGGAAAAAGATATTATCCAGGAAATAAATATATTGATGAAATTGAAAATTTAGCTAAAGAAAGAGCTTTGAAAGCTTTTAAATTAAATCCAAATGAATGGTCAGTTAATGTTCAGCCTTATTCTGGTTCTCCAGCAAACTTAGCCGTTTATCTTGGGCTTATAAATCCAGGTGAAACAATTATGGGATTAAATCTTTTTCATGGCGGACATTTAACTCATGGCCATAAAGTAAGCTATACAGGTAAACTTTTTAATTCAATTCAATATGGAGTTACACCACAGATTAATGCGAATTCTAAACGGATTAATACTGATGAAGATAACCAGCAGATTAATGCGGATTCTAAACGGATAAAAACGGACAAAAATAATCCGTATAGATCGGTTCCATATCCGAATGAATCCGTGGGCATAGATTTTGACCAGCTTGAAAAATTAGCTTTGGAGCATAAACCAAAAATTATTATTTCAGGAACAACTGCTTATCCAAGAATTTTAGATTTTAAAAAATTTTATGAAATTTCTAAAAAAGTTGGCGCTTATCATGTTGCTGACATTGCTCATATTGCTGGACTTGTTATTGCTGGACTCCATCCTTCACCTTTCCCTCATTCTGATGTTGTTACAATGACAACTCATAAAACATTAAAAGGACCAAGAGGAGCAGTTATTTTTATGAGAAAAGAATTAGAAGAAAAAATTAATAAATCTGTTTTCCCTGGACTTCAAGGAGGACCGCATATCCATACTATCGCTGGAATTGCTTACGCATTTGGCAGAGCTTTAAAAAAATACTTTTATAATTATCAAAAACAAATAATTAAAAATTCAAAAAAATTAGCAGATGAATTAATAAAAAGAGGTTTTGAGCTTTATACTGGTGGAACTGATAATCATTTAATGATGATTGATTTAAAACCTCTTGGTTTAGATGGAAAAACAGCTGAAGCTTTACTTGAAAAAGCAAATATTATTGCTAACAGGAATTCTCTTCCCTCTGATACATCTCCTTTTAATCCTTCAGGAATTAGGCTTGGCACTCCAGCAATTACTTCTCGAGGCATGAAAGAAAAGGAAATGATAAAAATTGCTGAATTTTTTGAAAGAATCTTAATCAAAAAAGAAAAACCAGAAAAAGTTAAAAAAGAAGTGATAGCTTTAACAAAAAAATTTCCTTTGCCTTATAGAAAGTGGCTGGAGATTGTAAAAAGAATTTAAAATTATTTTTGATTTCTTAAATATTTCTTATAATCACCTTTACAAAGTCGAGGCCCAAAAGAGTATGGGTGTAATTTTCTTATTGAAGTTTTTAAAACTCTTTTTAGTCCACTATCAGCTATTAATATTTGGATGTCTCTTTTTATAAGTTCTGAAAATTCATAAATTATTTGTCTACATATACCACAAGGACTACTAAGTATTTTCAACTTAAAATAATCACTTTTTGCTAAAATAAAAATTTTATTAAATTTATAATATCCACTTGTAATTGCGTTCCCGATTACTATCCTTTCAGCACAAATAGAAGTATAAGCACAAGTTTCTATATTAACCCCGTAAAAAATCTTATTATTAGTAGCAAGAACAGCAGAGGATACATAAAATTTGGAATAAGGATTATATGAATTATCTATTATTTTATCGAGATAATAAAAAATTTCTTTTTCTTTATTGTTTAATTGTTTAAATTATTAAATTTTACTATTTTCATTTATTTTGAAGATCTCTAACGATAACTCTTCTTTTACTAACACCAAGTTTTCTTAATGGACTTTCAGAAAATCCTAAATTAACTTCTATCTTTCCTTCAACCAAACTAAAAATTCGCTCGAGGTTTTTTGAGAATTTGGTAATTTCTGTGTTCCCCAATACTCTACAAATTCTATCTTCTTTCTTGGTTTTTTACTTTCCAGCTTAAATTCCATTTTTAAGTTTTAAGTAATTATAGCATAAAATTTATCAATTTTTAAAATGTTAGATTTAACCTAATTCTTGCCTTACAATTCCATGAATAATATTTGAATCTGAAGGAATAATTTTTTCAATATAGTATTTTTCACAAATTGCTTGGGCTATAGCACAGCAAGGTCTTGCTCCATGCATCCATTTAGGATTTTCAGGCATTAGGTTCTCTAACTCTTTTAATGATATCTTTTCAAAAATTTCTTTATTTTTATTTTTAAAATCTTATAATTCGATTAAAAATGGGTGGTCTTCATCTTCAAATAAATTATTTTTCTTTAATGGATAATTAGCAAGTTTCATATAAGTTAGTTCTCCTCCTGTATAAAAAGCAATTTTTGGTTTATTTTGAACCTTGGGCAGTAAATTTTTTACATAATTTACAACTTCTTCTAATTTTACTTTTGAAAATTCATCATTAATTTGAGGAAAATCAGTAAGAATTTTACCAACTCCAAAATCTAAATTTACTCTTTCGATTGCTTCTTTACCGTACATTACTACAAGTTCTGTCGAGCCTCCGCCAATATTAATTAAAAGCAAGGGTTCATTTAAATTGCATTTTCCAACAAGAGCCATTTCTAAATAAAAATTCTCTAGATCTTGATCAATAATATTGAAATAAAGACCAGTTCTTAAAAAGACTTCGTCAATAAAATTAACTTTAGTTTCTGGTGCTAATTTTCTAAAAATTCCTGTAGCATAAAGCCTTATAGGTATATCTTTGTTTTCTTCTTTTACTTTCTCTAAAATTTCAAAAAGTTCTTTTTTATTTTCTTGAGAAATTCCTTTTTCAGGATCAAAACCTTCTTTAAAATATAAACTTTTTTGAAGCGCTAAACTCAGTTTCCCGTTAGAATATTTATAAACTTTAACTGTTGATGATCCTATATCTACTAAAATTTTTTCCATTTTTATATTAACCCTTCATTCAATGAGCTCTTTCATCCTTTCTAAAATTTCTTTCTTTATTTTATCTTTTTCTTTAAACCGAGATTCATAATAACTCTTAAAAAGAGAATAAAATTCTTCAAAGCTCTTGTCAAATTCTTTAAATGCTTTTTCTTTTTCTCCGGCCATTATTAGATTAACTGTTTTTGCTAAAAGCCTACTAAACCATTCTTGATATAAAATATCTTTTTCTTCTCTGAGCTTTTCTTTACTCACTTTCTTTGCTGATCTGATAATATTTCTTATTTCCTTTTCATATTCTGAGGCTGCTTTAAGATAATCTTCTTTAAAGTCTTTGCTTACTTCAATAACTTTTTCGTTTTCTATAAGAAAAAATCTTTCAAAGGTTGGTGAATAAGCAAAAGCAAGACCGTCAAAAAATGTAAATCTTGGATCTGACCAAGAAACATAAAGCTTATTATTTTTAATAAAAAAGTTTATTGGATCCAGGGTAGTTGAAATATCAATTTCTTGGAATTTTTTTATTAGTTTGACATTATCATTTTTGTCAATTAAAAAAATATAAGGGGTAAAGCAGCAATGCATTCCTCCAGAAGGATCGTAGTTAATAACTAAGTATTTGTTTTCATTGTATTCAAGAGCAAAAATGTTGCTAATGAAATAAGCCTTTTCTGATTTAAAAACTCTTCTATCTTTACTATATATTTCAAAATAAGCATCCCGAGAACCAAGTCTCTTTGAAGAATTTGGTAAAACTTTAATTTTTACATTTCCTATTTCGTATTCTCTAAGATAAGGCTCATCCCACAAAGAAAATCTATCAAGTATTATGATTCTAAAATTGACACCTTTATTTACTTTATTTTTTTCTAAAGAAAGGCTCAGCCTTGAAAGAGTAAAAGAAGTTAAAACTAAAATAACTAAAAAGAAAACTTTTAGCTTACTAAAAGCATTTAACATCCTCCATTAAATTACATGGACGATTTTTTTCCAAATTTTTTTACCACTGAAGGTTGTTTTTCTTAAAGTTTTAAATTTAACTCTTCCTGCTTTGAGTGCGTATAAAGTATCATCTCTTCCCTTAGCTACATTTTTACCAGGTAAAAATTTTGTGCCTCTTTGCCGAACAATTACCATACCAGGAAAAACAATTTCACCATCATGTACTTTCACTCCTAGATATTTTGGATTAGAATCTCTTCCTGTTTTAACTGATCCTCCTGCTTTTTTTGTTGCCATTTTTTTTAAATTGCTTCTTAATTATCTTAATTATACCACATTACTTTCTTTGAGATATCTTTTTCTAAATTCCTCTCCAATAACAGGCTTTTTACCTATAATCACATTTTCTTTTATTCCTCTAAGCTTATCTTCTCTGCATTCTAAAGCAGATCTTACTAAGGCACGTGAAGTTTCTTGAAAAGAAGCTGCAGAGAGAAAGCTATAAGGCGTAGAAGCAACCTTTTTGATGCCCATAAGAAGAAGAACGGCTTTTGCTGGTTTAAGGCCATTTTTAATTAGCTCTCTATTTTTTTCAATAAACATATCTTTTTCAACTATTTCTCCAATAACAAAATCTGAATCTCCAGGATCTATAACTCTTACTCGAGAGAACATTTTTCTTATGACAAGCTCAATATATTTTTCATGGATATCAGCTCCCTGATTGCTATAAACACTTCTTACCTCATTTAAAATGTACTTGAAGGCAGCGATTTTACCTTTAAGACGATAAATAGCTTTAGGATCAATAATACCTTCATTCAAAAGATCTCCTTTTTCAACTATTTGTCCCTTTTTAACTAAAAGTCTAAATTTGCTTGGAATCTTTAAGGAAATTTCTTTATTTCTTGTTCCTCTAATTTTCACTAAATTATATTTAGGAAATTCTCTAATTTCAACAACCTTTCCTTTGATAGGTGAAAGAACTGCTTCAGAACGAGGAGTAATAGCTTCAAAAAGTTCTTTTATTCTTGGAAGATCTTGAGTAATATCTTTTGCTGAAATAACACCACCAGCATGGAAAGATCTTAAAACGAATTGAGTTAATCTTTCTCCAATAGAATGTGTAGCAATAAGACCAACAGCTTCTCCGAGTCTTACAGGTTGGTGTGTACTAAGATCTAACCCATAACATTTTTGACAAACACCATAAAGAGTTTTACAAGTAAAAACAGACCTTACTTTAACTTGAGAAATAGAGCTTTCTTTATCAATAATTCTAGAAAGTTCATAAGTGATATATTCTCCTTTTTTTACAATAACTTCTCCTTGAGAGTTTTTAATATCTTCCAAAGCAGTTCGAGAGAAAAGGGCGTCGCCAAAACTCACACCTCTTCTTTGAGCTTCTTCTCGAGTAATCACAATACCTTCTTCGGTTCCGCAATCAACTTCTCTTACAATTAAATCGTCAAGAGCAGAAGCTAAAATTCTGGTAAGATATCCTGAGTGAGGTGTTTTTAAAGCTTTATCAGCTACACCTTTTCTAGCTCCGTGGGTAGAACTGAAATATTCTAAAGGAGTTAACCCTGTCTTATAAGAGTGAGAAATAGCTAAGTCGATTGGTTCGTTAGTTGGTGTTTTAACCACACCTTTAAAAGCAACCATTTGTGCTAACTGATCGTAGCTTCCTCTAGCTCCAGCGTCTATCATAAGTCTAGCATTATTAGTTAGAGAGATATTTTCTTTAATATCTTTTTCTATTTCTACTTTAGCTCTCACCCAAATTTCTTGAAGCTTTAAATTTTTTTCTTCTCGGCTTAAGAAACCGTTATGATAAGCTTCCAAGACTTTATTATGTTCATCTAAAGCTTTCTCTAAGATTTCTTCAAGTTTTGGTGGTGATTCTAAATCGCTAATGCTTAAAGTAATACCAGCTTCAGTTACATACTTGAAACCTAGTTCTTTAAGGTTATCTAAAACGATACTTAATCTTTCCACGCCGTAAATTTCTAAAATTCTAAGAAGGATAGGGTTAATAGTCTTTTTATTTATCGCTTCGTTTACAAATGGAAAATCTGATGGTAAGTTTTGATTAAAAATTATTCTTCCTACTGTAGTTTCAATATTTTCTTCATTTTTTACCTTTCTTACTTTTATTTTTGCTTGAAGACTTATTATTTTATTTTCATAAGCCAAAATAGCATCTTTTTCATCATTAAAAATTTTACCTTCGCCTTTTTGGTTTGGAAGTTCTAAGGTCAAGTAGTAAAGACCAGCAATCATATCCTTATCAGGTCTAGCTTCAACCATTCCTGTACCAGGTCTTAAAACATTTAAGGCAGCATTCATAAGTTCTCTAGCTTCTCTTTGAGCTTCAGAAGAAAGTGGTAAAAAGCATCCCATTTGATCTCCATCAAAGTCAGCATTATAACCAGAACAAACAAGAGGAGGAATTTTAATAGCTAAACCTTCTGTCAAAATAGGCTTAAAAGCTAAAAAGCTAAGTTTATGAAGAGTTGGTGGGCGGTTTAAAAGAACATATTTGTCTTTTATCACTCTTTCCAAAGCAGCTACAGCTTCTGGGCTCATTGTTTCAATAAGATAATTGGCTCTTTTAGAAGTAGTAACTATTCCCTCTTTAAGAAGCTCATGGATAATAAATGGTTTAAAGATTTCTAAAGCCATTTTTTTAGGCAAACCACACTCATTGATTCTTAAATTAGGATCAACAACAATAACTGATCTTCCAGAATAATCAACTCTTTTTCCCAAGAGATTTTGTCTAAATCTTCCTTCTTTACCTTTCAAAAAGTCTCCTAAAGATTTAAGAACTTTTCTTTGTCCAACAACAATTTTTTCTTTCTTCAAAGAAGCATCAAGTAAAGCATCAACAGCTTCTTGAAGCATTCTTTTTTCGTTTCTTAAAATTATTTCTGGTGCTTTAATTTCTATAAGTCTTTTAAGACGATTATTTCTATTGATAATTCTTCGATAAAGATCGTTAAGATCAGAAGAGGCAATTTTTCCTTCTTTTAGTTGAACAATTGGTCTTATATCTGGAGGTACTACTGGTAAAATAGTCAAAATCATCCATTCTGGTCTTCTTCCGTGTTTGATAAAAGCATTAATAAACTTTAGTTTCAAAGAAAGAATTTTCTTTTCCTTAGAATCTGCTTTAGCTAATTTTTTAATAGTTTCTTCTCTTAATTTTTCCAAATCAATTTCTTCTAAAAACTTTCTAATAGGTTCTGCTCCCATATCTACCTCAAAAATACCAGGATATTTTTTAGAGAAGTAGAAATACTCGGCATCAGATAAAACTTTCTTTGGTTTCAAAGAGTTAAGTTCTTCTTTAATTTGTTTGTAAATTTCTTGTCTTTGCTTTTTTTCTTCCTTTGATTCTGCTTGAGCTAAAAATTCTTTAT
The DNA here is from genome assembly GCA_032249155.1 of Minisyncoccota bacterium. GTDB lineage: Bacteria > Patescibacteriota > Minisyncoccia > UBA6257 > HR35 > HRBIN35. The sequence goes on from JAVVGJ010000002.1 coordinate 60,148, forward strand.
ATTCTTTTTCTACTTCTTCTAAAAGCTTTTTCTTTTTTTCTTCATCAACGCGAGTAATAATGTAAGCAGAATAATAAATAACCCTTTCTAAATCTTTCAAAGGTATGTCTAAAAATATTTTCAAAGGATAAGGATAAACTTTTAAGTACCAAATATGAGAAACAGGTGTTACTAAAGTAATATGCCCCATTCTTTCTTTTCTTACCGAAGAATGAGTTACTTCTACTCCGCATCTTTCACAAACAATACCCCTAACTTGAGGTTTTTTATATTTCCCACAAGCGCACTCAAAATCTTTCATAGGACCAAAAATAACCTCAGAGAAAAGACCTTGTCTATCTGGCTTACCAGTTCGATAGTTAATTGTTTCTGGTTTTAAAACTTCACCGTGGCTCCAGCTTAAAATCTCTTCAGGAGAAGCTATCTTTAAAACTAAACTTTCTATTTCTGAAGTTGGTTTTTTAATAATAGACATTTTTAATTAGCTGTTCCTTGAGGTTCAGTTTTTTGAACTTCGACTTTTTGATAAGTAGGAGGAATTTCTTCTGGTTTTTCTCGGTAACGAATTTCAATATTTAAACCTAAACCTCGAAGTTCATTAATCAGAACTAAAAAGACATGAGGAAAAGAGGAATAAGAAATATCTTCTCCTCTAATAATACTTTGATAAGCAATATTTCTTCCTTTAACATCATCAGATTTTATTGTTAAAACCTCGTGTAAAATCTCAGTAGCTCCATGAGCTTCGATAGCCCACATTTCCATTTCACCAATTCTTTGACCTCCAAATCTTGATTTACCACCTGGAGGTTGTTGAGTAATAAGAGAATAAGGACCAATTGAACGAGCATGAATTTTATCTTCAACCATGTGAACAAGTTTCATAATTGTCATATAACCAACTAAAACTTTTTGAGGGAATTTTTCTCCTGTAAGGCCATCATAAAGATCAACTTTACCATCTGGAGGCAATCCTGCTTTTTTAAGCTCTTCGGCTATTTCTTCAATTGTTACTCCAGAAAATGGAGGAACAACAGCATGATAACCTAAATTTTTAGCAGCCAGGCCAAGGAGCGCTTCTAAAATTTGTCCTAAATTCATTCTGGAAATAACTCCTACAGGATTTAAAATAATATCAAGCCTTCTTCCATCTTGTAAAAAGGGCATATCTTCTTCTTTAGCGATTAAAGAAATAATTCCTTTATTTCCATGTCTATTAGCTAACTTATCACCAACTTGAATTTTTCTAAGTTTAGCTATCTTTACAAAAATTCTTTTAATCACACCTATTTCAGAAATCTCTCCTTTGCTTCTTTCTAAAACTCTAACTCCTATTACCCTTCCAGATCTTCCTGGTTCAAGATAGAGAGAAGTATCTTTAACTTCTTGTACCTTTTCTCCAAAAATAGCTCTCAGAAGTTTTTCTTCTGGTGTAACTTCTTCAGTTTGTTTAGGTGTAATTTTACCAACTAAAATATCACCAGCTTTAACGTATGTTCCTATCCTTACTATTCCGTCAATATCTAAATTAGCTAATTTTTCTACAGGAACTCCTGGAATATCATTAGTAGTCATTTCTGGACCAAGTTTTGTATCCACAACATCAGTAAAGAATTCTTCAATATAAACAGAGCTAAAAATATCATCCTTTAAAAGTCTTTCTGAAATAATAATAGCATCTTCAAAATTGTATCCTCTCCAAGGAAGAAAGCCCACTAAAAGATTCTGACCTAAAGCTAAATGTCCATCTTTAATTCCTGGGCCATCTGTTAAAACATCTCCTTTTTTAACTTTGTCTCCAGGTTTAACGATAGGTTTTTGATTATAACATGTATATTTCGAAGTCATCTCAAATTTTTTAAGATGATAGGTTACTTTTTTTCCATCTTTTGTTTCAATAGTTATATGATCGGCATCAACACTAGTTACAGTACCATCAACATCAGAGATTATGATTCTTCCTGATTCAAGAGCAGCTTTCTTTTCAAGTCCTGTCATTACTAAAGGAATTTCTGGCTTTACCAAAGGTACAGCTTGTCTTTGCATATTTGTCCCCATCTGAAGTCTATTAGCATCATTATGATTGCCAAAAGGAATAAGTGATGTTGAAAGAGAAAAAATTTGGAACGGAGAAACATCAATTAAAGTAACCTCGCTTTTATGAACTATAGTAGCTTCACCTTTTACTCTTGCTTCTACATATTCATCTAAAATATTTCCTTTGTCATCAATTCTTACATTTCTTGAAGCAATAATTTCATTAAGTTCTTGATCATAAGTAAGCCACAGAGTTTCATCAGTAACTTTTCCATTTTTTACTCTTAAATATGGAGTTTCTAAAAATCCTAAAGAATTTCTTCGAGAATAAAGAGCTTTATTAAGTTTTATACCAACTGCTTGACCTTCGTGAGGCGTTTGAATAGGACAAATTCTTCCATAATGAGAAGGATGAACGTCTCTTACTTCTAAAGAAGCTCTTTCTTTAGAAACTCCGCCTGGTCCTGAAGCTGTAATTACTCTTTTATTTTCTATTTCTGAAAGAGGTGAGGTTTGATCTAAAATTTGTGAAAGTCTTGAAGTATTAAAGAATTCTAAAATAGTGTTAGAAAACTTTCTTGGATGAATAATTTGAGATGGCGTAAGTTCTTCTAATTTGCTTACAGAACTCATTTTATCTTGAATGTCTCTTTTAAGTCTTGAAAGTGCTATTCTTACCTGATTTTCCAAAAGCTCTCCTAAGTCTCTTATTCTTCTGTTGTATAAAGCATCAACATCATCTCTCACTCCTAAAGGATCGTTTTCTAATCTTAAGATTTCTTTTACAACACTAAGAAGATCATCTTTTTCTAAAACTAATGAATCTGAATTTCTATTAAGTCTTCTGTTAAGATGAAATCTTCCTACTCTTGAAAGGTTATATCTTTGAGGATTCAAAAATGTTGATTCAAAATAATAAAGGGCATTATCATAAGTATTTGGTTCAATAGGCTTCATTTTCCTATGAATTTCTAAAAGAGCTTCTTCTCTATTTTCTGTCTTATCTTTTTTCAAAGTAGTAGTTAAAATAGGATTTTCAGGATTTTCGTATTCTTTTAATAATTCGAAAATTTCTTCATTAGTTTCAAAACCAAAAGCTTTTAAAAGTATAGAGAAAAGAAATTTCTTTCTTTTATCTACTCTTACCTGAAGCAAATTAGTGGCTTCAACTTGAAATTCGAGCCATGCTCCTTGTTGCGGAATTATTTTAGCTCCCCATCTTTTCTTTTCACCATAGAGAATAAAATCAAAATAAATACCAGGAGAGCGCAAAAGTTGATTAACGATAACTCTTTCATGACCATTAATAATAAAAGAACCTCGAGGAGTAAGTAAAGGAAGATCTCCAAAATAAATTTTTTGTGTTTTTTCCTCTTTGGTCAAAAGGTTAGTAAGTTTAAGCGTCACTCTAAGTGGAGCATCATAATTAACTCCATAATATTTTGCTTCTTCTTCAGTAATTCGAGGTTCTCCTATTTCTAAATCAACAAAATCAAGTTTTAATTCTTTTTCAGAATAATCAAAAATAGGGAAAAATTCTTTAAAGGCTCTTTTAATATCTTCCTTTAAAAATCTTTCAAAAGAATCACGAATATCAGACAAAAGGTGGGGCGGCTCTAAATAAGAGTATTTTGAAAAATTTTTAACGCGAAACATCAAAAAAGAGGTTTAGGTACCCTCCCTAAATTTAGTTTTATAAGTTTAATCTTTAATCATTTAAAACAAACCCTATTTAATTTTACTACAAAAATTTTAAGCTTGTCAAGTTTTAGTTATTTAGCGCTGCTATATAAAACTTTAATTTCTAGATCAGATAAAGCTCGGCTATAAATTCTTATTTCATCTAAAACTCCTTTAAAATATGCATTACCACTTGCTTGCCAACCTAAATAACCAATATAAAGAGGATTTGGTGCTGGACCCATAGAATAAGGATAAGATGGTAAACATTGACGAGTTAAAATTCCGTTTCGATATACTTTTAGAAAAGAACCTTTTTTAAACGTACCAGCAACAAATTGCCATTCATTTAAAGAAAGTGGTGAACCTCCATAACAAGGAGAATATCTCCATTGAGTGTCATAAAGATGATAAATTTCCAATCCATAATTAGAAGGGTTTTGGTCAAAAAGGTATCCTGGGGTTTGATGTCTAATGATATGTGTATCGCCGTTAAAAGCAGTAGGATATGTCCAAAAGATAATAGACACTGCTTCTCCGTTGGTATCTAGGTTATTTGAATCGGGTACTATTACATAATCATCTACACCATCAAAGATGAGTCCCCAACCGCTTTTTCCTTTTACCCATCCTGAAGAAGAATTAAAATTAAAGTTATATAAAGTGCCGTTGCTGTTATAACCGCTAAGATCGTAAGTTATTGTTCCTGTACCTTCCTCAAAAGGAAGATAAATAACTAAACCTGATTGGGGATTAGGGATTTTTAAGTCGCTGCCAATTTCATAAAGAAGAGGCTCTATGCCCCCATCATTTACCATCATTAAAGCAAAATTTTCTGACTCCATTCTAGCTGTTATTTTATATTTATTTCCTTTTTTTGTATAAGCATAAAAATAATCACTATTATTTAATGGGTCGATAGGTAAAGAAGAAATTCCTAAAAGAAGGTTAGAGAAATTAAGAGGAAGCCAACCTTGTCCGTTTATTTTTCTAAAGTCATTTGAATTAACGCATCTATAAGAAAAAGGAGTATAAAGAGGAGGGAGTTTTGAAAGGTAAGAAGAACAGTTAGAACTGGTATCAGGCAAAGAAATGTAAATTATGTTTTCTTCACCTAAAAAAACATCTGGATTTTGATTTATTAAAATCTGAATAGCTGAATTTAAAGCTTGAAGATCATTAATTCTTTTTGAATCTCTGGCTCTTTTAATAAAGTCTAAAGAATTAAAAGCAAAAAATAAAATAGCCGAGAGAACGCCTATTAAAAAAATCACTATTAAAATTTCAAAAATTGTAAATCCTTTTTTATTTGAACGTTCCATGTAAAATACCTAAAGCGAAAACTAAGGAAATAAAAATTATCAAAGCTTTGTTAAATTTAAAGTATTTTTTTTCTTTGAGTTTTAAATAAATAAGAGTTAAAACAAGAAAGTTAAAACCTAAAAAGATTTCACTAATTATGCTAATTATTTTCACTAAAGAATCGGAAGAGATAAAAAGAAGAAAAAGGATAGAAAAAATTAAGATAAGGTTTGCTTTAGTTTGAGAAAAATTATAATCAAAAATAAGGCCTCTTTTAAGATAAAAAGCTAAGTCAACGAGCATAATATTAAAAGTAACTAAAATAAGGATAGCTAAAAATAAAGGGAGAGGCAAAAATGGTTTTAAAGATTCAAGAGATGTCTCGGAAACGTTAAGACCTAAAAAACCTAAAACCGAAAGAGCATAAAAAAGATAAATTAAGCTTACTAATACAAGAGAAATTAAATTAACCTTTACAAATTTTTCTTTGTTTCTTCCAAGAACATCTAAAGCTAAAGGAACTGCCGATGTCCCTGAAAAAGCAAAAAGCAAAACTCCGTAAGGAAGAAAAAAATCTTTACTGCCTTGAAAAATTAAATAAAAATTTGAAAAATTAACTTGAAAAGTAAGCCAAAGAGAGATGAAAACAAAAAAGATAATAATACTCAAACCCAAAAGAGTTTCAAATTTTGCAAAAATTTTAAGATTTCTGGAAATAAAGTAGATATTAAAAAGAGCAAAAATAAGTTTAGCTAAAAATGTATATTCTCCTAAAACTACCGACCAAAACCTTTCAAAAGCTAAAAGGTAAATTAAAAAAACTCCCAAGGTTCCAAAAAAATCAAAAACCCAAACAAGATGTTTTAGATCTTTATGAAGATAGATTCCAGCAAGTCCTGGAAGATTATGAGTTTCTTTAGTTTGAAAAATTATTTCTGCAAAAATAAGATGAAGGATAAAAAAGCTAAAGAGCCAGAAAAGAAACCAAAAGATAAACCAAAGACCTCCTTTCAAAAAAGTATATGGTAAAACAAAAACACCTAAACCAATAATCGTGCTTAAAAAAATAAAAATCGCTTCTATCTCTTTAGTTATTTTCATTTCTTTTGATAAATTCTTCAATATAGTGCCACAAAGTTAAAATTATTACAGTAATAATTGTTGTTAAAAAAGCTTCAAAATAAAAACCTAAACCGACAGCACCACCTATAGCTGCCGTCACCCATAAAGCTGCGGCAGTAGTTAGTCCTAAAATTTTTTCCTCTTTAAGAAAAATAAGCCCTGCTCCTAAAAATCCTATTCCTACAACTAAGTTAGCTAAAACCCTCGAAGTACTAGTTGGATCCATAAAAGAGAATTTGTAACCAAGATAACTAAAAAGACAAGCTCCTAAAGCCACTAAAGAAAAAGTTCTTAAACCGGCTTGTTTTCTAAAAAAACTCCTTTCAGCTCCAATAATTCCTCCTAAAATTGATGCTAAAAAAAATTTGTAAATTATTTCTAAAAGTGACATTTTACATTTTTTCTTCAATTTCTATTTTAACAATTTCTAAAAGTTTTTCTACTAAAATTTTTGGATCTTTTTCCCAAACTATCTTACCAGGACCTCTTTTTGCTTTTTCAACAATCTCCATAAAATATTCTTCTGTTCCTCCAGAACCAACCAAAACCCCCATTGGTTTTTCTTCTTCAAAAGCAATTGTAAATTCATTAAGAGTACCTATTCTTCCACAAATAAAAATTACACCATCCCCCATTTTAGTTAATAAAAGATTTCTTCCGCTATAGCCTTCACCAGTATACAAAATAGTATGATGATAATCTGTGGGAAGTTTATAAACTTTAACATGTTCTTTATAACTTCTTGCTGGAGAAAGACCGATAACAATACCGCCATTTTCATAAGCTCCTTTTGCTGCCCACAAAGGAGTACCAGTGGTTGCTCCGGTAAGCATTACTAACTTATGAAGAGCAATTTCTTTACCAACTTCATAAGCTAATTCATGGACATTTTCTCTACATGGTTTAGTAACTGCTGCTCCAGAAATAACTATTTTTATATTAGAAAAAAATGGCTCAATCATTTATGTGTTTTAGCATATTTTAAGACTAATTTATCTTCTTTTACTTTTTTCTTCTTTCTTAAAATTTCTAAAACGCTTTTTTTAACAAAGTTATGTCCAATACCGGCAATCTTTCTAATAATTTTCCCTTTCTTAGTAATTTTAAATCTTTTTAAAAATGTTTTGCGATTCATTTTTGTCTTGAAATGATAATAACAAGTAAATTAGAAAATTTTTTAAGAGGCGAAGCGACCTTATATTTTTCCTTAAGAAGACCTAAAAATTCTTCTAATTTTTTCTCAGCTAAATCAACAAAAAGTCTTTCTCTTGATTTCAAAATCATTTTAATTTGAACCTGGTGTCCTTCTCTTAAAAATTCGTCTATTTGGTTTGCTTTTCTTTGAAGATCGTGAAGAGCTTCATTAAACCCTATTCTTATTTCTTTAGTCTCTTTAGGCTTTTTTTTAATTTCTTTCTCTTTCTTTTTCTTTTTATAATACCATTCTTTATAATCACCAAGTCTTACTACAGGAGGCGAAGCGTTCGGGCTTACTAAAATTAAGTCCTCATTTCTTTCTTCAGAAATCTTTTTAGCTTCTTCAAAAGAAAAAATACCCATCTGTCTGCCATCACTTCCTATGAGTCTCACTTCTTTTGGATTTATTTTTAAAAGCTCAGGATCTATCAGTTTTTTTAAGAAAATAAAAAATTAAGACTTCCTATATTTTATTATACGATGCTTCTTGATAAAATTATACTATATGTATATACTCGGCGTTGAATCAACTTGCGACGAAAGTGGCATTGCTTTGATTGAAGCTGAAAAAGAAAGAGTGAAGGTTTTAGCTAATGAGTTAAGAAGTCAAATAAAAATTCATACTCCTTATGGAGGCGTTGTACCTATTTTAGCTGCAAGGGAACATAAAAAAAATTTACCTTATCTTTTAAAAATTATTGAAAAAAAATTTGATCTTAAAAAAGTTGACTATTTAGCTTTTTCCGTAGGCCCTGGACTTTTACCTGCTTTGGTTGAAGGTAAAGAATTTGTTTTTAATTTAGCTAAAAAACTTAACAAAAAAATAATTCCTGTAGATCATCTTTATGCTCATTTTGCTTCTGTTTTGATTAAAAATAAATTTAATGTTTGGCAAAAAATAAGAAAAATAAATTTTCCTATTTTAGTCTTAGTCGTTTCTGGAGGACATACTAATCTTTATCTTTTTGAAAGTTTTACTAAATTCAAAAAATTAGGACAAACTCTTGACGATGCTGCTGGTGAAACTTTGGATAAAGGTGCTAGAGCTTTAAACTTAGGTTATCCTGGTGGTCCTATCATTGAAGAAAAAGCAAAAAAAGCAAAAAACATCTATCTTTTACCAAAACCTCTTTTAGAAAAAGGTCTTAATTTCAGTTTTTCAGGCCTTAAAACAGCTTTTAATGAACTTATCAAAGAAATAAAAGAAGCTAGTGGCAGTTTAAGCGAAGAAGAGATTTGCAATCTTTCTGCTTCTCTTCAAAAAACTATTTTTGAAATCCTTATCTATAAGTTAAATAAAGCAAAACAAATTTATAGACCTAAAGAAATTATTATTACCGGCGGAGTTTCTGCTAATATGACTTTAAGAAAAATGGCAAAAAAATTCTTTAGAAATATAAGAGTTATTTTCCCAGAAAGATTACTTTCTACAGATAATGGTCTTAATATTGCTATAGGAGGTTATATTCTTTTAAAAGAAAAATCTTTATACCTAGATCCAGAAAAAATCGAAGTTTATCCAAGAAGAGTTTAATGTTAAAATATTAATTGAAAGTCGCCCTTTATCTATTTTTATATTAAAATGAGACTTAAGAAATTTGACGTTATTTTAAAATCTTTTCTAAAATTAAATCCCAAAAGAATTTTTATTTATCTTATAAATAGAAGGGGCAGCGAGTATTTGGTTTTTGAAAATAATAATACTTTTTCTTTTGTAGGCGGTTTATGGAGAAAAAATGAAAGCTTGATCGAATCTTTAAGAAAAATAGCTTTAATTAACCATTCTCTTTTTGTTAAGAAAATAAATGATGTTGAAAAGGTTAAATTTTCAAACGGAGATCTTTATTTGTTTTTAAGAGGAGAAATTGATGAAAAAACTTTAGACAAAAAATTAATCTATAAAAATATTGATAATGAGAATGTAAGCGAAGAAATAAAAATATTTTTAAGTTAAAATTTTTCAGCGCATTTTCTGCAATAAATAGTAGCGGGATCAAGAAGAATTCTCCCTTCTTCTATAACTCCTCCACATCTTTCGCATTTTCCGTAAGTACCTTCATTAATCTTAGTTAAAGCTCTTTCTAAAACCTCCAATCTTTTTTCTAAAGCTTCAATTTGAAGATGTAAATCTTCTCTAGCTTCATACTTGTTGGCTAAATCACTTGTTTCATAAACATCTTCTTTTAAAACTCCTTCTTCTTCCTTTTTAAGAGTTTCTAACATAAGCAAAACTTCTTCTTTTTCTTTAAGCAATTTGTTTTTTATTTCCTCTAAATTTATCATTTAAGATAACTGAAAAAAGAAATTAGTTTTTCTAAACCTTTTTCTGAATTTCCATAAATTACATATTTATTATATACTAACCAAAGAAAAGAATAATTATTTTCCAAGGGGAGCTCTCTATATTCAATATTGCCTATTTTTTTAGAAATAAATCCTTTACTTAAACTTTTTGTTGGGGTAAATTCTGGATAAAAATTTACTAAATTTTTTAAATTGAAGTTTTTTTCCCAAGAAAGATTTAGTTTTTTAGCTTCATCGGGGTTTTTTGTTTCTAAAATAATATAAAAATTTTTTCTTGAAAAGGAATGGTAAAGAAGGAGATTATAATTTGGTCCTAAAATATTTTCGTATCCTTTAAGGTCATTTTTGAAAAAGTAATTTAAAACAAAATTGGCTGGAAGATAAAGATTTTCTTTTTTAATTTCTAAAATATAAAAAATGTCTGGATTTTCATATTTATTTAAAATTTCTTTCAACTTTGAAGATAATTCATTTTCAGATAAAGATGATAAAACAATTTCTTTTTTAGGGAAAAAGATAACTCTAAAAACTGATTCTGAAGTTTCCAAACTAACTTTTGTTTCTTCTTGAGGTTCTTTTATAGGTTGAAGAGGTTCTTCTTTTATTTCTTCTATTATTTCTTTTTTTTTCATTCCTTCAACTTTTTCTTCTGTTTCTTCTTTTACTTCTGGTAAAATTATCGGTTCTTCTTTCACTTCTTCTTTAGCTACTTCTTTTGGTTTTGAAAATCTTTCTAAAAGGATTTTATAAGGTTTGAAATAGAAAAAAGAAAAAATTAAAGAAATGGAAAATAAAAGTATTAAAGAGTACTTAAGATAAGGTAAAATGTTAAAATGCTTTGAGGGCGCTTCTTGAGTTTCTAAATCTTCAGGTTTAACCTTAGGTTTCAAATAAAATTCTTTAGGAGGTTCTACTTCTTGTCTAAAAGCAAAACTTTCTAAAGGAATTTCTTTCTTTTCTTCTTTTATTTCCAAAACACCAAATTTTTCTTGTGGCGTTTCAATTTTCATTCTACCAGCTTTAACCTTTATTTCTTCCTTTTTTTCTTCAAAAGACGGCTCAATAACTCTTTCTTCTTGCAAAACCTTTTCTTCTTTTTCTTTCTTTTCTCTTACTTCCAAAGAACCTTCTTCTGAAAGTAAACTTTCTGGAGAGATAAAAGTATATTTAAATTCTTTTTCGTTATTTTCTGACATCTTTTAAAGAGACGTAAATCTTACCATCTTCGCTAATATTTTTTATTTTGACTAAAAGCTCATCTCCTATTTTAACTTCTTCTTCAATTTTTTCTATTTTCCTATCAGCAATTTCGGAAATATGTAAAAGAGCGGTTCTATTAGGAGCTAGTTCTAAAACAGCACCAAAAGGAAGTATTTTAATTACTTTTCCTTTAACTATCTCTCCTAAATTAAAAGCATCAGCAATGCTTTTTATCCAATTTTTAGCTAATTCAAAATTTGAGTTTTTATCACCTATAATATAAATCGTTCCATCAGGATGAATATCAATTTTAACGTTAGTAGCAGCAATAATTTCATTAATTGTTCTTCCTCCAGTTCCTATAATAAGACCAATTTTTAAAGGATCAATTTTTATAATTTCTATTTTTGGAGCATAAAGACTAATTTCTTTTGGTTTTTCAATGATGCCTTTCATAAAATTCAAAAGATAGATCCTTGCTTCTTTAGCTCTTTCTAAGGACTCTTTAATTTGCTTCAAATTCAGTCCTTCAATTTTAACGTCAAGTTGAATAGCAGTAAGTCCTTTTTCTGTTCCAGCAATTTTAAAATCCATAGCACCAAAAAAATCTTCTGGGCCCTGAATATCAGTTAAAAGTTCATAGTTTTCATCAGATTCATAAGCCATACCAATACTTATTCCAGCAGCATGTGTTTTTATAGGCACGCCAGCTGACATAAGCGCTAAAGAACTTGCACATACAGATCCCATTGAAGTTGAACCATTTGATGATAAAACTTCAGAAACCACTCTAATGGTATAAGGAAAAGTTTCTTGAGGAGGAACCAAACTTCTTAAAGCTTTTTCAGCTAATTCCCCATGGCCAATTTCTCTTCTTGAAGGTTTTTTGCTTGATCCAATTTCTCCTGTAGAAAAAGGAGGAAAATTATAATGATGAATAAATCTTTTTGTGCCTTCAAATTCTATATCCCTTAACCAAAGTTCCTCTCCTGGTTCTGCTAAAGTTACTACAGACAAAATATGAGTTAAACCTCTCATAAAAATTGCTGAACCATGAGTTCGAGGCAGGACATCTATTTCTGCAAAAATAGGTCTTATATCTTTTAAACCCCTTCCGTCTGGTCTTTTTTTAGTTTCTAAAACTCTTTTTTGAAAGATTTTTTTATATCTTCTATTTAAACTATTTAAAACATAAGGTTTTAAATCTCCAAGGCTTTCATCTTGATTAATTAAATCAAAAACTTCTTGCCATGGTCTGTCTCCTTCTTCTAGACTAAAAAGTTTTTTTTCTAAATCAATTGCATTTTTTTCTAAAAACTCATCGAGTTTTTTATCCCCTTGCTGAAAAAGTTCTTCTTCAATTTTAACTTCTTCTTTTCGAAGCGGCTCTATACTTTTCATAAACTTTACTAAACTTTTTATCTCTTCAAAACCTATTTCTAAAGCTTTTAAAAATAAATCTTCATCAATTTCTTTTCCTTCAAATTCAATCATATTAATCTTTTCTTCTGTTCCTGAAAAAACAAGTTTCATTTCAGCATCATCAACATTTTGATTAATAAAAAAATTGCCATCTTTAAAATAAACCTGAACCGCTCCAAGAGGTGAAATTATAGGAATACTAGAAAGATGAAGAGCAAAAGAACTGCTTAGAAGAGATAAAAATCCTGGATCAATAGAAAAATCATAAGAAAGAACAAGATTAACAATATGAACTTCTTTTCTAAAAATAGGTGGAAAAAGAGGTCTTATACTTCTATCAACTAAGCGGGCATTCAAAATAGCATTAAGAGAAGGTGCTCCTTCTCTTCTAACAAATCTGCTTCCATAAATTTTTCCAACAGCATAAAATTTTTCTTCATAATCAACAGTAAGAGGCAGAAAATCTAAATTAGGTATTTCTGAACCAAAATTTAATGTCGTAAAAATTCTTGAATCTTTAAATTTTGTTAAAACAGAAATAAAAGACCTTTGAGCCCAATCATTAATTTCAAATTCTAATTTGTATCCGTGTTTTTCACTTTGATAAATAAAATTTTTCATGATATTAAAATTATACGGGAAAACTCGTTAAGATCGTAATAAAAATCAGCTGTTTCCTTAAGTTTTACAGAAGTTGTTTGGTTAAAACCAGCGATTTCTACTTGTTTACCATGATTTTGAAGATATTCAACTAATGGTAAAAAATCTCCATCCCCAGTAACTAAAATAATAACATCTACCAAAGAAGAAAATTTTATGGCATCAACAGCAATACCTATATCCCAATTAGCTTTTCTCGTACCATCTGGATAGGTCTGCATTTCCTTAATTCTTAGTTGAATGCCTTGATTTATCAAAGCTTCAAAAAAGTCTATTTCCTTTGGTGTAAAATCAGATTTAACTACATAAGCAAAAACTTTAACTAATTTTCTTTCACCAACTAAAAGAGAAATTAATTTACCAAAATCAACTTTTTTACCGTAGAGATTTTTAGCCGAATGATAAATATTTTGGGTATCTATAAAAATGTTAACACGCTGATCAGAGGTAGCGAAAGGATTCATAAGTTAAGTTCTTTAACTAATCTTTTATATCTTTCAAAAGAAATTCTTTTTAAGTATTTTAAAAGCTTTCTTCTTTTAGCCACTTTTAAAATAAGTCCTCTTTTAGAATTTTTATCTTGTTTATGTTTTCTCAAATGTTCTGCCAAATTTAAAATCTCTTCTGTCAAAATAGCAATCTGAACTTCAGGAGAACCCGTATCGCTGTTGTTCTTACCGTATTTTTTAATTATTTCTTTTATCTTTTCTTTTAAATCTGCCATCGTTTATAATAATTTTAGCATAAAATGGAGATAAAACAAATAGAAGAGCTTTTAGAAAGATTTGAAAACTATTTAAGAATAGAGAAAAATAAAAGTCAAGGTACTATTAAAAATTATCTTTTAAGATTAAAAAAGCTATTTAAATGGCTTAAAGAAAACGGTTTTCAAAATTTAGATGAAGAAGCTATTTTTAAATTTCGTGCTTATTTAGATAAAAAGAAAATTTCTATAAAAACGCAGTCTTATTATTTGATTTCTTTGAGAAGTTTTTTAAGATTTTTGAAAAAGAAAGGTTTTGAGGTTTTGGATCCGGAAAAAATCGAGCTTCCTAAAATTCCTGAAAGAGAAATAAACATTTTATCAGATGAAGAACTTGAAAAACTTTTAAATGCTCCTCAAGGAGAAAGTCTTAAATCTTTAAGAGACAAAGCTATTTTAGAAACACTTTTTTCTACAGGAATGAGAATTTCTGAGCTTTGTTCTTTAAATAGGGATATTGACATAGAAAAAGGAGAAATAAAAATTAGAGGTAAAGGAGGTAAAATAAGAATAGTTTTTCTCTCTCCATTAGCAAAGCTTTATTTAAAAAAATATTTAGAAAAAAGAAAAGATCAAAATCCAGCTTTATTTGTAAATCTTAGTAAGAATAAAAAATTTGAAAGGATAACACCTCGGGGGGTTCAAAAATTAATTAAACACTACGCTAAAAAAGCAGGTATTTTAAAAAAGGTTACTCCTCATACTTTAAGACATCAATTTGCTACCGATCTTTTGATTTCTGGAGCTGATTTAAGAGCTATTCAAATGCTTTTAGGTCATAAAAATATTCAAACCACTCAAGTTTATACTCACCTCACAAACCGAGAACTTAAAGAAATTCATCAAGCTTTCCATGGTCGAAGAAGAAGATTAAAAAATAAAAATAATGAAAATAAAGTTTTATAACTCTTTAACAAAAGAAAAAGAAGATTTTAAACCTCTAAAAGATAAGCTTATAAGAATGTACGTTTGTGGTCCTACTGTTTATGGGCCAAGTCATTTGGGTCATGCTGTCACTTATATTAGGTTTGACTTTATAAGAAGATATTTAGAATTTTTAGGATACAAAGTGAGATTTGTTATGAATATTACAGATATTCACGATGATATTTTAAAAAAATCAAGAGAACTTAATGTTAAACCTAAAAATCTCGCTGATAAATATACAAAAGAATTTTATAAAGATATTGAATCTTTAAAAATTAAAAAAGCTTTTAAATACCCAAGAGTGAGTGATCACTTAAAAGAAATAATTAATTTAATAAAAATTTTGATTAAAAAAGGTTATGCTTACGAAACAAGTGACGGCGTTTATTTTTCTGTAAGTAAATTTAAAGGTTATGGAAAACTTTCAGGAAGAAAGTTAGAAAGCGCAGTTACAGGAACAAGGGTAAAAACAGATAAATATGAAAAAGAAGAAGTTGTTGATTTTGCTTTATGGAAAAAAGAAAATGATGAATGGCTTTTTAATTCTCCTTGGGGAAAAGGAAGACCTGGTTGGCATATTGAGTGTTCTGCTATGTCAATAAAATATTTAGGTATGCCTTTTGATATTCATGGAGGTGCTATTGATCTTATTTTTCCTCATCATGAAAACGAAATTGCTCAATCCGAAGCAGCTTATGAAAAAAAATTTGTTAATTTTTATCTTCATTCTGGTCTTTTATACGTTAATGGCCAAAAAATGTCAAAATCTTTAGGCAACTATATCGAGCTTAGAGATTATTTAAAAGAAAATTCACCAAGGTTTTTAAGATTTTTTGTTTTTAAACATCATTATCGAAGCCCAATAGACTTTAATGAAGAAAACATTAAAGAAGCAAAATCATCTTTTGAAAGTTTAAATGAAAAAATTGCTAAATTAGAACAAATTAAAAATTTAAAAGGCAAAAAAAGTTTAAATATCAAAAGTTATGAAAAAAAAGTTTTAGAAGCATTGAATGATGATTTCAATTCTCCTTTGGCTTTAAGTTATATTTTTGAACTTTTAAATGAAGCTGAAAATCTTTTAATTAAAGATGAGCTTAAAGAAAAAAGCAGAAAAGAATTGTTAAATTTTCTTAAGAAATTGGACAAATTTATGCTTTTTCTTTTTCCTTGGCAAAAAATAGACAAAAAAATAATAAATCTTGTTAAAAAAAGAGAAAAATTAAGAAATTTGAAAAAATTCGAAGAAGCTGATAAAATTAGAGAAGAGTTAAAGAAGTTAGGAATTAAAGTGGTAGATATAAAAAATAGAAGCGTCGTAATTAATATAAGGTAGATAAAAAATGTCATTACTAGATAGCCTTTTTAGAAGAAAAAAGCAACAACCAAAACAAACTCCCGAACCACAAACCGAGCAGAATCAAGCTGAGCAAGTCCAATTAGCTGAATCAGAAATTAAAGAAGCTATTAGAGGCTTAAGGATATTCTTGGATAATAACTTATACGCAATTCAAAGCGGAACCCTGGATGTACTCGGGAACACTCAATTTAGATGGTTTGAAATCATAAAAGAACTTCCGCTTTGGAGTAGGTTACCAGAAGGGGACCGGATAATAATAGAAACATACATAAATCAATCAAAAATGGTACGGGATATAAGAGGATCAAGAGAGGTACGGGGTTATCAGTTAAATGTTCAGGAGTTAGCAGAAGCCCTTGAAAATTTGTTAAATCTTCTGAGAGAGGAAGAAAAAAAGTATAGAAGTGAGCATAGATAATATTTAATATTTAGGTTAATTAGGTTAATATTTTTATAAATGACTCTTATAAGCGAATTCAGTGGGGCTTTCGCTTTCCCTATCCGCAACTTGTTGTTTCGCCGCAACTTATGCAAGTATAGCAGCTTCCTGTTTTGATTGTAATGCCACCGCAATGAACGCAAGGTGGCCCAGAAATATCTTTTAAGTGATTAGAAGTTGGATTATTTTTCTTTTCAAAAAGAGTTGGGTGCTCTTTAAGAATTAATTTATCTTTTTCTTCTTCAGTCATTAGCCCTAACTCTTCTAAATCTTCTTTAGAAAGGAATCTATAGGCTAAATATTTGAAAATGTAATCAACAATAGAAGTTGCAGTTTTAATTTTTTCATTATTGGTAAGCCCCATAGGTTCAAATCTCATATTAATAAATTTACTAGCTAACTCTTTAAGAGGTACGCCATATTGCAAAGCAATAGAGATTGAAATAGCAAAAGCATCTAAGAGTCCAGCTAAGGTGCTTCCCTGCTTTGACATTCTAATAAAGATTTCTCCTAAAGAACCATCTTCAAAAGTGCTGTAAGTTAAATAACCTTCGTGTCCAGCAATTGAAAATTTATGTGTTTCTGAAGGCCTGATGTCAGGAAGTCTTTTTCTTGTAAATGTTTCTTTTTGTTTCTTTTCTTGTTTACTTACATAAAGAGCTTGGGTTGCTTTAGAACCATCTCGATAAACAGCAAAACATTTTATTCCAAGTTTCCAAGCAGTAAAGTAGGCATCATAAATTTCTTGAATAGTAGTTTCATTTGGCATATTAAATGTTTTTGAAATTCCACCAGAAATAAAAGGCTGAACTGCAGCGACCATTTTCACATGGCCCATCCAATGAATATATCTTTTCCCTCCTGGGGGTTTTATAGCACAATCAAAAACAGGTAAATGTTCTTCTTTAATATGCGGAGCTGTTTCGATATTTTGAGTTTCTTCTAAATGTTTAACAATATCTTTTATTTGTTCTTCAGTGTATCCTAATCTTTTAAGAGCTAAAGGCACAGTTTTATTTACAATTTTCATATATCCTCCACCGACAAGTTGTTTCATTTTCACCAAAGCAAAATCAGGTTCAATACCAGTTGTATCCGCATCCATCATAAAAGAAATGGTATTATGACTAATAAATCCATTGGCAATATAAGTAACATTTGAAGGCACAGAAAGATCATAAGTTAGTCTTTCTCCGGCTGATTCATTTAAAACAACCTTGTCAAAAAATATTTTTTGAGTATAAAATTCTAAAAGATTATTTTTTGTTTTTTCTAAAATTCTTAAGGCAAAACTGCGAGTAATAGCACCTTTTCTTCTAAACTCTAATCTAAGGCTGTCCTTTTCTCTTTTGGATAAAACGGGTAGAAGTTCTTGAATAATGGATTCTGATAAATATATTTGATCCATTTTTACTTGACTCTTTTTCACAATAATATTTTCGATCAATTTGTTTTTTCTTTCTCCAATAAAACCAATCTCTTCTCTAAATTTTTTGGCATAATCTCTATTTTTAATATAAAGAACATATAAATTATTTCTTCCCCAACCAGAAACACCTATTTTTGATTTTGTTGGATATCCTAATGCTAAAAGAAGATATTTAACTTGATCATGAAAATCTTTGTCGTGGGTGCAAAAAGCAGGGGTCTTAGAATCTTTCCAAACTGTTCCATCTGCTTCAAAAAGTCCTCTTAAAAATGCTGAATATATTTTTCTATCATTAGAGTAAAGTATAGCAAGTGGTATATGGGGTTTCCATCCTTTTCCTTCTTTTCTTTTAATTTTGGAAAAACCGCATGCTTGCCACCACAAAGTTAAAGGCACTGAATTTACTGAAACTTCTATGTAGCCTCTTTTAGGCGTAATATCCGCTTTCAAATTAAATTGATTCTGTAATATTGTTTTTAATCTTTCAATAACATCTTTATCTTCTTTATAAACGCAAAATCTCAAACCTTTAGAATGTAAACTGCCGTCGCCCATAAAGTAACCGACAATTTCAGCTAATTCCTCATTCATAAATTCTGGAACTTTTGTTTCAAAATCAGATGTCCAATAAAGTTCAGGTAAAGGAGGAAGTTTAACTGGCTGGGGAGAGCCAAAAATTGTATTCATTTCCAACGCAACAATGTCTCCATCTTTTATGTCGGCAAAATATTTCCATTTTAATGTTCCTGTTTCTTTATCGAAAACTTTGATTCGGTGTTCTGGAGTTCCTATTATTTCATAACCATTTTTAGTTCTTATCCTTCTTGTTTCTGCTAAGCCATTAACATAAAATTGAGAAGCTAATTGTGGTCCTTCATCTGTCATTACTTCAATATTAAGATTTTGCCATTTAACGCCCAAAGGATTGCCTAATGTTTGAATAGGAACTAATCCTCTTTCTGTAGAAATTAAACTTTCACCAACTAAACATCCCGTTGGAGCAATTACTGTTGCCTGTGCATTTCTAAAACCATATTTTTCTCCAAGTTCAATAACTTCATCCCAAACTTCTTTTGCTTTTTCTAAAATTTCTTTATTAAATTCATTTTCTTTAACATATTTCAAATGATCTTTGTGCATTTTCATTACCTCCATCATTGGTTCTTTATTTCTTTCATATTCTGGGAAAGGCCCAAGTTTGCTTGAAATTTCAGCAGAAAGTTTATAAGCAGTACCTGTCATAAGTGCAGTTATACTTGCTGCCAAATCTCTTGCTTCATCTGAATCATAAGGAAGACCTAAGGCCATAATTAAAGCTCCTAAATTTGTATAACCTAAACCAATTGTTCTATATTTTTTAGTTTCTTCAGCAATTTTTGGATGAGGATAATCTGCTTTAGAAATCAAAAGATCTTGAGAAAGAAACATAACTCTTGCAGTATGAATAAATGCAGGAACATCAAAACTTCCATCTTCTTTTAAGAATTTAAGAAGATTAATTGAAGCTAAATTACAAGAAGTCCAATTTAGGAATATATATTCTGAGCATGGATTGGTTGCTTCAATCTTGCCTGAATTTTTACAAGTATGCCATTTTTGAATGATATCGTCAAATTGAACCCCTGGATCGCCACATTCCCATGCTGCTTTAGCAATTTCCCACAAAATATCTTTAGCTTTATAAACATTAGCAACTTCACCAGTTGTTCTATAATATGTTTTCCATTCTCCATCTTTCATTGCTGCTTCCATTAAAGCATCAGGAATTCTTACTGAATTATTAGCGTTTTGAAAGAAAATATTCTGCCACAAGGGATTATTCATATCTGTCATATCATAACCTGCTTCCATAAGTGCTCTCACTTTATTTTCTTCTTCTGCCTTAACTCTTATAAAATCCATAATCTCAGGATGATCAGCATTTAAAATAACCATCTTTGCCGCCCTACGAGTCGAGCCTCCACTTTTAATACTTCCAGCAACAGCATCTGCTGCTCTCATAAAAGAAATGACTCCGGAAGAAGCACCTCCGGTTGAAAGTTTTTCTCCTTTCCCTCTTAATTTTGATAAGTTCACTCCAGAACCTGAACCACCTTTAAAAATCAATCCTTCAATTTTTATCCAATCTAAAATTGATTCCATATTATCTTCAACATCTAAGATAAAACATGCCGACGCTTGTTGGCTTCTTCCTTCAACACCAATATTAAACCAAACAGGAGAATTAAATGTTGCATATTGATGCAAAATAATATAAGTTAGTTCTTTTTCATAAATTTCTGCTTCTTTTTCATCAAAATAACCTTGTTCTAAGCCCCATTTTTTAAAAGTTTTTACAACTCTATCTATAAGCTCTTTTAATGAAGTTTCCTGCTTGCCTCTATTAACTTTGAAATATTTAGAAGCAATGATATTAACAGCGTTTTGGCTATAAAAATCTGGAAATTCAACGTTTTCCATTTTAAAACCAGACCCAGGAATTTCAGCATTTCTTTTAACCCAATTTACTTCATCATATGGATGAACGCCTTCTTTTGTAAAAAACCTGGTTATAAAAGAGTTTTTCCTTTTTGTCATTTAATTAAAAAATTTAATTTCGGCAAAGTTAAGTTGCTTTCATTATTAAAAAAAATTTTTTCAAAGTCAAGAGTACTATTTAGAAGAAGTGCTATAATTTAGAAAAATTGATTTAATTTTTTCCAATTTTTCTTGAGTTTGAGTTGAAAGTTTTTTGTTTTCCACAATTTTAACAATTTCAGATAAAATTTCTTTGTCTTTTAACTTTGTTGCTTCCTCTAAAATAGATTCTAAATTTTTTTCTTTTGAAAAGTCATATTTTTTAATAGCAAGTTTTAATTTTTCTTTAGCTAAATCTGGATAAATGTCTTTTAAAATTAAATATTCATTAAAATAATAATTAGCGTAATTGGGAAATATCATCTCTCCTTCTTCTAAATTTTTCACTATTTTATCTTTAAAATTAAAGTTTTTAGGATCAGTTTTGTAAAGATCTGCTAAATATTTTGCATAGACTATTCTTAGCTCCAAATTTCTAGGATAAAAAATTATAGATTTTTCGGCAATTTTTTGAAATTCATCAAGATAAGATTTATAAGTAAGATTATTTTTATAGTGAATCATAATCATAAGATAGAGAAAAGAACTATATTTTGAAATTAGTCTATAATCATAAGGATCTTTTTGATAAGCTTTTTCCATTACTTCTTTTAGAATATAAATGTCTTCTAAGGATTTAAATGAGCCCTTTTCAAGATGCTGAGCAAAATAAGAGTAAGTATTATGGATCGCTTGTTCTGTTAAAAAGGGATTAATAGAAAGAGAAGCTAATTTTAAAAATTCTGTACTTGCATAAGAAGAATTAGGATTTTTACTTGTTTGAATCATCTTATAAAGAATGTAATAATGTTGAATATGAAAAGTTAAGAAAATTAAGCTTAAACCTGAAACTAAAATTATGTACGGTCTTATAAATTTTTCTTTATCAAACTTATATTCCAATTTAGAATAAACTAAACTTAAACCAAAAAAGAAAACTAAATAACTTGCTTGCATATCAAAAAGAGAAAAATTTTGAACTAAATAAGCAAAAACAAAACCTGTAAGAGAAGCTTTTTGAAGGAGATTTAGGTCTTTATTTTTAAAAAGAAAATAAAAAAAGGATAAGAAAATTAAGAAAAAACTGATAATTCCTAAGATACCAGAATTAACTAATATTTGGACAAATTTATTATGAGGTCTATCAAAAATAGCTGCTTCATATTCGTAAATTTTCACATCAAAAAATTTAAAAAAAACTATTGGTTCTGTTTCTGGCCCATAACCTAAAATTGGTCTTGATTTAAAGCCGTCAAAAAATATTTTCCAAGCAAAAATACGAGGGAAAATAGAAACTGGATTTTTTAAGGTTTCATTAAGCCTATTAAAACCAGGTAATTTAGAAGCTAAAGGTGTATAAAAAACTAAAAAAGCAAAGATAAGAAGGGTAAAAAAAGAAAGGGTAAAAATTTTTATCTTTTTAATTTTTTCTATTTTAGAAAAAAGAAGATAATAAAAAGAAAATGCTATAACACCAGAAATTAAACCCAAAAGACTTCCTCTTGTTTCTGAGGTTAGTAAAGAAAATAGATTTAAAAAAAGAATAAGATAATAGAAAAATTTATTTAATGAGTTTTTTTCTTCAAAAATAAAGTAAAGAAGGACAAAAGACATAAGCAAATTGAAAAAGCCTATATAGGTTGGATTTCCTAAGGTTGCTGATGGTCTTTGTGCTCCTAAAGTAAAATATTGGTAAATTTCGATAATACTTATAAGAGAAGAAACTATAAGAAAAGAATAAAAAATTGTTTTTTTAAGTTTTGGATCGTAAGTAAACAAAACGTAAAGAATGAAAAAATAAAAAACATAAAAAAGAAGAGACCAAATTCCTTCCATTCTTTCGGCATTTC
This sequence comes from Minisyncoccota bacterium, assembly GCA_032249155.1. GTDB lineage: Bacteria > Patescibacteriota > Minisyncoccia > UBA6257 > HR35 > HRBIN35. The sequence continues at coordinate 82,456 of JAVVGJ010000002.1, forward strand.
CCCAAAAAGAACGAAATGGATTAAGACCTAAAAATCCTGAAAGAGAATAAATCAAAAAAAACAAGACTAAAGATAAAAAAAGATAATTTGATTTTAATTTTTCTATAGGATTTTTATCTAAAAGAAAAAGATAGAAAACAAAAGGAAGAGAAACTGTTATTAAAATTCTAAAAATTATAGCTTTAGTAGTAATGTAGGGGAATAAAACGTTGGGGTCAAAAATCAAAAGAGTAAAGGGAATAAAAAAAATAAAAATTAAGACAATATTTTTTATATCTTCTATTTTCATTAAAAGAAATCTATTTTAATTTGAGCGGCGGACGGGATTCGAACCCGCGACCTTCTCCTTGGAAGGGAGACGTTCTACCACTGAACTACCGCCGCTTTATATTTATAAATTTTATCATAAAAAATTTTCTATTAAAAAGAAAACCCCGGCCATTTAGGCCGGGGTGAGTGCTAAGAAACCTCAAACAAGCTTATTAGTTGCTCCAATTTGTCCAGAACTCTGGGAGATCATGAAGGAATGAAGAGTCATTCATAACCGGAGCGCTTGTATCATTATCAAACACAAAACTTGAAAGTCTAGCTCTTACAGATTGAGCACCAGTAAATGTCTGTCCAGAGGTTCTGAACTCAAATTCATAGGTAGCACCTTCTGGAACAGTATAGTAACCACCAGATGCTGAAACAAGCGTGGTTCCAACTCTTACAGCTGTTGGAGCAACCGAAGCTGTTGAAGTTGTACCAGATGCAGTTTCAAGAGTAATAGTAGCTGTATTAGCAGCTGGTACATAAAGAGGACCACCTACAGCAGTAACATTTACTCTAAAGACAACTGATTGAACAGTAGTTGTAGAATTATTTTGATCTCTAGTAACAGAGATTGATTTTTCAACAGCAGCAAATCTAGGACCAACTCTTACAGCTCTCATCATTTCGGAAGTAACAGTTGTACTTGTGCTAGAAACAATATCACCAAGGCTATTTACTCCTGTTGTTGTAGCTACTGAAACTGTAAATGTAGCTACTCCTGGAGTTGGTGTAGCATAGAGATCAACCAAGACATCAAAAGTAACTGTTTGATCTCTATTAACAGTGAAGTTAGCTGGGGTTACATCAAAAACGAAGGTGCCTGTTGCTGAAGGTGTTCTTACATCCATAACATTGTTTCCTTGAGCAAGATAAACAGCTTGAACTGTAGATGTATTAGTTACAGAACCTTCAACTTTAGTTACTCTTAGATTGTCATTTTTAGCAGTAACATCAAAGGAAAGAACTTTTACTTTTACAGCTCTTCCATCTGTTGGATCACCAAATACATATCCTTGTTTTGGAGTATTTGGATTAAGAGCTAAAACAAATCTGGCGTTTCCAGCAAGTGATGGTTGTAAGGTAGCAGACCAAGTAAGCTGACTTGATGGACCGAATCTATCAATTCCAGCTCCATCTCTTCCTCTTACATCATTTGTATTAACAGCAAAGCTTAGAGAGCTAACTCCTGATGGAAGAGTACCAACAACTGTAACCTCTACAAATACTGAAGCATAACCATTTTTAGGAACATTAACATTCAAACCAGAAACTGGTAAGTAATAGTTAAGAGAAGAATCTTGAAGGAATGTGCTAGGACCAACATTTGTTTGATATAAGACATTTCCTTGAGAATCAACAACTCTTAGAGCAGAAATAACTCTATGAGGAGCAACTGAGCTTGTCCATCTTAAGAAGATTGATTTGACTGAAACTGCTCCATTATCTGCTCTAAATCTTAAACCAACAACTCTTCCGCTTTCACCTTCTCTTAAAGTTACTGCAGCTACTGTTGGGTCTTTATCAACTGTTAAGAAGCCTTCTTCCCCAGCTGCTTGTTGCTGAGTTGATGTTGATGGAAGAACTCCCATTTGCTGGAGAGCAGCTAAAACAGCAGCAACAAGTGCAGCTGTTTGATCTTGCGAAGAAGGTTGAGAAGGTTGAGATGGTTGAGATGGTTGAGATGGACCTTCTTCTGGAGCAGCAGCAAGTCTTGATTTAAGTTCTGCTACTCCTCTAGGGCCAAGTCTTCTTCCATCCCAATTTCCATACCAGTCTTGATAGAAAGCTTGAACTGCTTTTCTTGTTTGTTCACCATAATAACCAGTAGCTCCTGCTGGAATGTCATATCCAGCTTCCATCAAACAAGCCTGAGCGTTTCTTACGGCTGATCCTCTTTGTCCGTAAGAAACAGGAACTAAAGCTTCTGGATCACAAGACTCTGCTTTTACAGGTGATGCGAAGTAAAAACCTCCAAAAAGTAATGATAGACCTAAAGCAAGGTATAAGTATTTTTTCATTTTTTAATTTTCTTTATCTATCCTCCTGCCTTCATTAATTAACCCAAGACAGAAGGATAGTTTTTAATTTACATTTTTAATTTTTAATTAACGACCTTATATATAAAATTTTATAACTTACAATTTTTAAAAAGTCAAGTTTTTTGTGGATTTTTTGTTAATTTTTGCTAAATATAATTTTACCTCATTTTTTAAAAATTCAAAATCAAATTGTGAAAAATTAGGCTAAAGAAAAAAGCTCTTTTTTCCTTAAATTTACCTCTTTTTTGAGTTTTGGAAATAGAGAAAGGTCTGGAGATAAAGAAAGGATTTTTTCTGCTGTTTTTTTAACTTCTAAAGTAAATTCAAGATTAGATAAAGATTTCATAACTATATCAGGGATTCCTGATTGTTTTTCTCCTAAAAATTCTCCTGCTCCTCTTAGTTTTAAGTCATATTCAGAAAGCTCTAAAGCTGATTTAGCTTTCAAAAAATAACTAATCCTTAATTTAGCTTTCTCAGTAAGTTTTTCTGGGACTAAAAAAGCATATCCTTGATGAATGCTTCTGCCAACTCTACCTCGAAGTTGATAAAGTTGTGACAAACCAAAACTTTCTGGTGATTTGATAATGATTACAGTAGCTAAAGGAAGATCAATACCAACTTCAACAACAGAAGAGCTTACTAAAACTTGAATTTCATTTTTTTGCATTCTCTTTAAAACAGATTCTTTTTCAAAAGAAGACATTTTACCATGAAGCATAGCTACATTTGCTTTAAGAGGAGAAAAAATTTTAAGAGCTTTTTCATACTCCTTTTTTACGGAAGCAGTCTCTTCTTTTTCCTCAACTCGAGGACAAATAATATAAATTTGATGACCTTCTTTAATTTCTCGAAAACAAAGCTTATACATCAGTTTTTCTTTTTCTTTATCTAAAATAACAAAAGTTTTAACAGGCTTTGTGCCGTGGGGTTTGTCTTCAAGATAAGAAAAATCTAAATCTCCATAAAGAGCTAAAGCTAGGCTTCGAGGAATAGGTGTTGCTGACATAGAAAGAAAATGTGGAATAAAGTTTTGAGAAGAATTTTCTAAAAGTTTTTGTCTTTGCTTAACGCCGAAACGCTGCTGTTCATCGACAATCACAAAACCAATTTTTCTAAAAGGTATCTCATTTTCAATAAGTGAATGGGTGCCAATAAGAAAATTTATTTTCATTTGAGAAACCATTCTTAAAATTTCATAAAGTGATTTACTTACCCTATAACCTTTCAAGCCGTAATAAGTTTGACCTGAAGTTAAAAGACCTAAGCCAAAATCATATTTAGCAAAATGGGAAAGAATTCTTTGAAAATGCTGCTGAGCTAATATTTCTGTTGGTGCCATAAATACAACTTGGTATCCTTCTTTTAAAAAATGTAAAGCAACTATTTCAGCAATAAGAGTTTTTCCTGAGCCAGTTTCTCCTTGAAGTAGTCTATTCATAGGTTTTCCAGATTTTAAATCACTAAAAATTTCATCTAAAACCTTAATTTGTCCTGGCGTTAAAGAAAAACTAAAATTTTTCATAAAATCATTAATTAATTCTTCATCTTTCAAAATGATCGGAGAGGGGTTTTCTTTTAAACCTTTTTTTTCTAAAAGAAGGGCTAATTCAATATAAAGAAGCTCTCCAAAACTTAATCTTTTTTTAGCTAGTTCTAAATTTTCAAAGGAAGACGGTTGATGAATTTCCCAAAGAGCTTTACCTAAAGAAGGAAGATTTTTTTCTTCTAAGATTTTTTCTGGCAGAGGATCTTCAAGATTTTCGATATCATAAAAATTTAAAACTGTTTTTATTAATTTTTCTAAATAAGAGCTTTTTAAACCAGAAATTTCTTCATAAACTGGCACAATTCTTTTCATAAAATTTTCTTCTCCTTCATTTTGGATTAATTGAAATTTTTGAGGTTGAAAATACAAACCAAAACCCTTAGAATGAGTAAGTTTTCCAAAAAGTAAAAGTTTAACGTTTCTTTTAATTTTTTTAGTTAGATATGGCTGATTAAACCAAATAACTTTAACGGAAGATGTTTCATCGTTTAAAAGTATTTGTAAAATAAAAATTTTATTTTTAGGCGAGAGAAAGGTTTTTGTTTCAATTACTTTTCCTTTAATTAAAACTTTTTCTTCTAATTTGATATCTTTTATTTTCTTTATTTCTGTAAAATCTAAATAAGAAAAAGGGAAATAAAAAATAAGATCTCTGATTGTTTTGATGTTCCTTTTCTTTAGTTTTTCGATTACCTTTTTACTTATAAATTTAACTTCTTCTAAATTAATTTCTAAATCTTCTAATTTCATAAGAAAATTATAACAATGAAAAAGACTTTAGTTATTTTACATGGTTGGGGAAGCAGTAAAAAATCTTTTGAACCTCTTTTAAATTATTTAGATAAAAAAATAGATGTGATTTTATTTGATCTTCCTGGCTTTGGCGAAACTCCTATAGAAAGACCATATACCTTAGAAGACTATCTTATTTTTTTAAATGAGCATTTAGAAAGCGAACTTCATCTTAGAAAAATAGAAAAAATGATTCTCTTGGGCCATTCTTTTGGCGGCGCTTTGGCTCTCTTTTATACTTTTAAAAATCCAGAAAAAGTAGAGAAACTTCTTCTTTATAATGCTGCTATTTTGAGACCAAATACTTTTAAAATAAGGTTTTTAAATTTTTTAAGTAAAATAAGTAAGCCGTTTTTAAAAATTTTACCTTCTAAACTAGTTTTCTTTCTTAAAAAAGTTTTTTATAAATTTGTTGTCAAAAGCTATGATTATTTTTTAGCAGACGAAGTTCTTAAAAAAACTTTAGCTAATATTAGAAAAGATTTAAGAGAAGAAGCAAAAATGATTAAAAATAAAACCTATCTTCTTTGGGGCAAAAAAGACAAAATCACTCCATTAAAACACGGAATTTTTCTTGAAAAAATAATGCCTAATGCCAAACTTATAGTTTTTGACGGAGAGCATAGTTTTCATAAAGAAAATCCTGAAGAATTTGCAAAAATTTTAAATAAAATAATCTTAGAAGATGATGGAAATTATTAAAGGTGCCAACATTTTTATCTTAACACTTTTTGTTTTTCTTTTTAGTGGTCTTCCTATTTTTAGACTTTTTCAAATAAAAGATTGGCTTCTTTCAAGGGTTTTAGCAGATTATTTCCATCTTCGAGGTAGAAAATATATTTTAAATAAAAAAGATCTTTTGGTAATTTTGATTCTTTTTGTCTATTTTATTTTTCCGAAAATATTCTTTCAAATTTTTTACATTTTTGGTCTCGTTTTTTTAGGTTTCGCTGAGTTTTTTTCTTTATTTGAACTTAACCCATTTAACTTATTTATCTTCTTACTTCTTTTTCCATTAATTTTTTTAAGAAGAAATATTTTAAAAACTATTAAGATAACTCCAAAAGCATTGATACTTTTTTCTATTTTTTTCTTTTTAAATTTTCTTTTTATTTACCTAGCCTACATTTTTCATGATTTCAATTATTTCTTTATTCTTTATCTTTTCCTTCTTATTTCTTATACACAAATTTTTCTTTTTTCTTTAGCCTTGTCTCTTTTTGATTTAATGGTTTCTCCCTATCTTTTCTACTTGAGAGAAAGAGTAAAAAATAAATTAAAAAATTTAAACATTAAAAAGATTGTTATTGTCGGAAGTTATGGTAAATCAACTACAAAAGAATTTTTAAATCATCTTTTGAAAGACAAAAAAATTTTTTCTTTGCCTCCTCGTATAAATCATGAGTATGCTATTTTCAAATATCTTCTAAAAAATAGTCTCCAAGGCTTTGAATACCTTATTTTAGAATTAGGTTCCTATTTTTTAGGTAATGTAAGATGGGTATGTAAAGGTATAATTCCTGATTTTGTCTTTATTACTGGAATTACAAAGCAGCATTATTTTCTTTTTGGTGAAAATATCAAAAATATTATTTATGGAGAGGGCATTGAGGCGGTTTTAGAAATGAAAAAAGGAAAAGTCTTTGTAAATACCAGCCATGAATACTTTGAGATTTTAAAAAAAGAAATTGAAAAAATCAGAAAAAATAAAGAAATTGAAATTGTCACTTATGGAAAACAAGGAGATTATAGCTACGAAATTCTTTTTTCCAGTGAAGAAAAAACTATTTTTAAACTAAATGCTAAAGGCGAAGAACATATTTTAGAAACAAATCTTATCTATCCTCCACAAATAGAAAATTTAGTTGGTGCTATAAGTTTTGTTTTAGAAGAAAAAATTTTATCTCTTGAAGAAATAAATGAAAAAATTAAAAATTTAAAAATGCCTAAAACTTTTCTTAAGCCAATAAAATATAAAAATATTACTATTTTTGATGATTCCTATAATGCTAACTTGAAAGGGGTTTTAGAAGGAATTAGATTTTTAGAAAAAGCTGATTTTGAAAAAAAGATAGTAATTTTCAATGGAATCTTAGAATTAGGAAGGGAAACAATAAAAATTTATGAAAATTTAGCAAAAGAATTTTCAAAATTTGATTTTACTTTATTTACGGATAAAGAAGAGTATAAATTTTTTAAAAAGATTTTAAAAGAAAAAGCAATTTTGATTAAAAACCAAAAAGATTTAGATGAATTTTTAAATAATTTAAAGGAAAGAAGTGGAATTTTTATTTTTAATCGTTTTCCTTCTCATATAAAATTAAATTTAGAAAATGAAAAAAATAGTCTCCATTGATTTTATACCCAATTTTGAAGAGGATGATTTTGAGCTTATTAAAAAAATCTTAAAAGGTTATGAAGATTTAAAAGCTAAAAGAAAAGTTGAAGAAGAGCTTAGAAAATATTTTCCTCAAGGAGAAATTTTGTTTTTTAATTCTGCAAGAGCAGCTTTAACTTTTATTTTAAAAATTCTAAAAAAGATTGATAGCAGAAGAGAGGTTATAACTCAAGCTTTTTCTTGTTTAGTGGTTCCCAACTCTATAAAATTTTCAGGTTTAAAACCTATCTTTGTTGATATTGAAGATAATTTTAATTTTTCTTTAGATGATCTCAAAAAGAAAATAAGTTATGATTCCTTAGCTTTAATTATTCAAAATACTTTTGGTATTCCTGCAAAAATAGATGAAATTTTAAGTTTAGCAAAAGAAAAAAACATTTTTGTTATTGAAAATTTAACTCATGCTTTAGGATCTAAATATAAAAATACTTACTTAGGAAATTTTGGAGATATTACTCTTTTAAGCTTTAATAGAAACAAAGTAATTTCAAGTATTATCGGCGGAGCTTTAATAATTAGAAATGAATTTATTATTAAAGAAGCTTTAAAAGAGTATGAAAAAATTGAAGAATTTAATAAGGTTAAGTTAAAAAAGCTTCTCCTGGGTACTCTTATTTTTGGTTTTTTCAAAAGATTTTATCATTCAAAAATTTTAAGAAAAATTTTAAAAGTATTAAGAAATTTAAAAATAACACCAGAAATGATAAGCAAAGAAGAAAAATTAGGAATTATGCCTAAAGATTATCTTAAAAAATTTCCTAAAGAGCTTTATCCTTTACTTTTAAATCAATTAAAAAAAATGGAAAGATTTAATAATCAAAGGAAAAAGATTGCTAAAATCTATATGGAAAATTTAGGAACTGTTTTTAAAATTTCTGAATTTAGTGAACCTATATTTTTAAGATATCCTTATTTTTCTTCTAAAAGAGACGAAATAATAAAAGAGTTTTCAAAAGAAAATATTTTTTTAGGTGACTGGTATTTTTGCCCCTTAGCACCTTGTGACGCTAAAGAAGAAGTTTTTGGTTATGAAAAAGGATCTTGTCCTAAAGTAGAAGAAATTAATAAAATAATTTTTAATTTGCCTACTCTTATAAGCGAAGAAACTTCTTATGACATTATTGAAAAACTAAAAAAATGGAAAGAATAGAGGTTGAAATTTTTGAGGATAAAAACTTATGGAACAAATTTTTAGATGACGAAGGTTATATAAGTTTTCTTCAGGATTTTGAATATGGTGAAATTGAAAAAAATTTAGGCAGAGAAGTTATAAGATTAGGAATTTTTAGAGATAGTGATCTTGTAGGTGTTTGTCAGATGATAGGATATAAAAGAAAACTTTCTTACGGTCTTGTTATTCATCATGGCCCGGTGATAAAAAAAGATTTTTTTAAAGAAGGATTTAAGAAAATTTTAGAATTTTTAGAAAAAAACGAGTTTAATAAAAAGTATCATTTTTTAAGGGTTAATCCTGCTTTAACTTATGAAGATGGTTATATAAGTTTTTTTAAAAGTTTAGGTGGCAAATTAGCACCAACTTATGCGGTGAGTGAAAATTTTTGGATAAAAGAAATAAAAAGTGATGAAGAAATGTTAAATGAGATGGATAAAACACATAAAAAACTTGTAATAGAATCTTTAAAAAAACCTTATTTAGAAATAGAAAAAACAGAAGATTTAGATAAGTTTGATATTTTTTGGTCGCTTTATGAAGATCTTTATCTTAGAAAAAGATTTAAACCTTACTCTAGAGAGTTCATCTTAGAAGAATTTAAATTATTTTCTAAAGAAAAAAAGGCTCTTCTTTTTTTAGGGAAAATCGAAAACAAATATTTTTCTTCAGCTTTGGTTATTTTCTCTCATCAAAGTTCTTTTTATCATCATGCAGCTTCTTTGCCAATTAAAGAACCTTTAAATTACAAAATGCAATGGGAGATTATTCAAGAAACAAAAAGAAGAAATTTAAAATATTATAATTTTTGGGGGATAGCAAGAAAAGAAGAAAAAGAACATCCTTGGTATGGTTTAACTTTATTTAAAAAAGGTTTTGGAGGAAAAAGAATTGATTTAGTGCCAACTTTTGATTTTATTTTTAGCAAAAGATACTATATTCTTTGGCTTTATGAAAAGATTAAAAGGGGGAAACTCTAATTTTGCCCCTGGGAGGATTCGAACCCCCAACCTCGTGGTCCGAAGCCACGCGCTCTTCCTGTTGAGCTACAGGGGCTAAAATTTTAATTTTTATAGTTAAAATTTTATCATAATGCCTTGGCTTAATCAAATTACTACTTGTTCAGATTTAGCAAGTTGTTTTCAAGCTATCTATAATTTAGGAATTGTAGTTTTGTTTTCTTTAGCTTTTTTAAATATGGTTTATGGAGCAGTGGAATATCTTTTTTCTGCAGGAAGTATTACAAGTAAAGAATCGGGAAAAAATAGGATTATGAACTCTATAGGAGCAATAATTGTTGTTTTAGTTTTACCTCAAATTCTTCATATTATTAATCCAAGAATTTTTGAGGTGAAATTAAAAATACCTTATGTAGAAAAGGCAAGTCCTCCTGTGTTTACAGTTTTTGGAGGAAATGCTGGTCTTTTACCTTTTGATCCTAGTTTGTCTCAAAATTATGGAGGTAGAGTAATTTTAGGTAAAGGAATTAAAGATTCTTATTGCAGACCTGGAGAAACTTTTGTTCCTGTAATGAAACAAATTGATAGTTATTTTTATAGTATTCCTTTTGGTGATGGTTTTGTTGGCCCAAGTGGTTGCGGAATGGTTTCTTTAGCTATGGCTAAGTTATGGCATGAAGGGACGAATTTTTGTTCTGATGGAAAGATAGATGATAAAGAGAAAGAGGATTTTGCTAATTTACTTAAAAATTTAATAAATGATTTTAAAGGTTATATTGGAGATGAAGGAACTTATTTAAATGCTTGGGGGAAAAATGATATTTTAGGAAAATATGGTTTAGAATCCCAACAGTTAGAATACACAGATATTGTTTTTCCAGATGGTAGTGTAAATAGCAATCTTTTTCGTTTAGGACCAATTATTTATCACGTTAGAAATCATCTAGGTTATGTAGGTCATTATATGCTAATTGTAGGCTATGATCCTTCCAAAGGTTTTATTATTAATGATCCAGCTGGAAGAGATATTGCTTATGTTTCACCAAGAGATCTTTTCTGTAACGGCTGTCATTTTTTTCTTATCAAAAAAACTCGTTAAAAGAAACTAAAATTTTATTTGATTTCTACTTTAGCTCCTGCTTGTTCGAATTTTTTCTTTAATTCTT
>JAVVGJ010000003.1:0-37491 GCA_032249155.1 Minisyncoccota bacterium
TTTTATTTGATTTCTACTTTAGCTCCTGCTTGTTCGAATTTTTTCTTTAATTCTTCTGCCTTTGCTTTTTCTATTTGAGAAGCAACTCTTTGCGGTGGATTATCAACCATATCTTTAGCATCTTTCAAAGACAAGTTAGGATTGATTTCTCTTAAGACTTTAATAACATTAATTTTGTTAGCTCCTGAATCAACCAAAATAACATCGACAAGAGAAGAAGTTTGTGTTTCTTGGGTTTGTGAGGGAGCTTGAGGAGCAGAAAAAGCAAATTGCATAGGGCTAATATTAAATTTTTCTTCTAAAGCTTTAACAAGTTCATTAAGTTCGACAACTGTTAATTCTTCGATCATTTTAATGATTTGTTCAATTTTTTCTGACATTGTTTTTAATTATTATTTTTTAATTGCCGACAAAATTAATAATAATTTAGAAAATGGCATTTTTAAATCGTAAGTTAATCTTTGAAGCGGCAAAGAAAGAGAGAAAATAAGTTTGTAAATAAGTTCTTCTCTTGATGGAAGATCAACAAGTTCCCAAATATCTCGAGAAGAAAGTTTTTTACCTCTAAAATATCCACCTAAAACTTTTATCTTTTCTTCTTTCTTATAATCTTTAAGAGTTTTTAAAGCAGATAAATTTTCATCTAAAAGCCAAAGAAAACCAAATGGTTCTTTGAGTTCTTCTTCACTGAAAGGAAATTCAGGATTACTTTTATAAATCAAAGTTTTTTTAGCAACTTCAATCAAGCCTCTTTTTTCTTTAACTTGGAGGCGTAAAGTTTGAAGAGTTTCTCCATCCAAATTAAGTAAACTAAAAATCACATAACCAGGATTTTCTTCAAATTTTGTTTTTAAACTCTCAATAATTTTTGATTTTTCTTTTTTTGTTTTTTTCATTTTGCCTCGAGAGGGTTCCTTAAAAGGATTTAAGCCTTTTGGCCCCTCTTTTCTCAGGCTTAATTAATAAAAATTATAAGGCAAAATTTATTTGAAGTCAAATTTTTAAGCCAGTAACTTTTATAACTTTTTTAATAATCTCTTCCGAAGCTTTAATGCTTTTTTCTTTTCCTTTTTCTAAAATTTCTAAAACTTCTTTTTTCTTTAATTTTGATTTCTTTTTTCTTGCCAGATCAAAGTGTTCCAAAAATTTTTTATAAACTTCTCTTTTAAAATCTGCATAGGAAATATCACGAAATTCTTCTTCTATTTCTGGAAGCGGTTTATTTGTAAGATATTTATAAATTATCATCAAATTGCTTATTCCAGGTTTATTTTCAGGATCATATCTTATTTCTCTTCCAGAATCTGTAACTGCTTTCATTATTTTTTCTTCAATTTCTTTTTCAGGAGCAAAAATTTCTAAACAACCTTCTGGCATAGATTTAGACATTTTTTTTAAAGGATTAGAAAGACTCATTATTTTATAAGTTTCTTGTGGAATAAGTGCTTCAGGAATTTTGAAAATTTTTCCAAATCTGGAGTTAAACCTGCGAGCAATTTCTCTTGTAAGTTCAAGATGTTGTCTTTGATCTTCTCCTACAGGAACTAAATCTGCATTATAAAGTAAAATATCAGCTGCCATTAAAACAGGGTACATTAAAATACCAGAACCTACTCCTTCTTTCTTATATTTCTCGCTTTGTTCTTTAAATTCGTGCATTCTTTGAAGTTCTCCTACATAGGTAAAACAACCTAAAATCCATGAAAGGTATGGATGCCATGGATTATCAGATTGAAGAAAAAGACTCGTTTTTTTAGGATCAATTCCTAAGGCTAAAAGAGAAGTCACTAAATCATATGTTAATTCTTGGAGTTCTTTGGGATCATAAGGAACAGTTTGTGCATGTAAATTAGCTATCATTAAAAATACTTCGTTTTTTTCTTGAAGATCAATCACTTGTCTTATCATTCCTAAATAATTTCCAAGATGGACTTTTCCTGTTGGTTTTATACCTGTAAGAATTCTTTTTTTCATTTTTGCACTTGAAAAAATATTTCTACCGCCTCAGGCTCTTCAGAAAGAAAATCAATTATTGATTCAACTTTTTGTGTTTCTTTTGATTTTATTTGAAAATAAGTTCGGGACAGTCCTATTAGTGAGTTTTCTTTATTGTATAAAAAAATTATAGCTTCTATTTTATCAAAATCATAAATTGAACTGTTATAAACATTAAAAGAAATCCGATAGCCTCCTATTTCTAGTTTTTCTATTTTTGGTTCATAATAAATAAGATCACGAGAAGAAAATTTTTCTTCAAATTCTTTCCAATCATAGTCATTTATTTCTACTTTTGGTTTAAAATCATCAAATTCTGGAGCTCTTACGTTTTGAATGATAAGCCACCTTGTTTCGTTAGGATAAATAAAAGAAGTTTCTTTTGGTGTTTCGAAAATTTTTTTACCTTCTTTATCATAAAGTTCAAAATAATATGAAAGTTTTTCTAAACCATATTTTTCATTAGGATTAAAAATTTTAAAAACAAAATCATAACTGCCGTCTTTGTAAGAAATAAATCTTTTAGAAGAAATTCTTAAAGGCTCTAATTTTTTGACTTCGCAAGGAGGACAAGGACCACCACAATCAATATCTAACTCTCCTTGATTTTTTATATTATCAAAACAAGAAGGTTTTGGAGAAAGAAATTTGTAAAGAGAAAAAAATAAAAAGATTAAAAGAGGAGAAACAAAAATTAAAAAAATTTTAATTTGTTTTAAAAGCCTTTCTGACATTAGTTTAATTTTAAAATAAAAAGCCCGGGCAGCACCTACTCTCGCACCCTTAGGTACTACCATCGGCTCCGGGCCGTTTCACCCAACTGTTCGGAATGTGAAGGGGTGGTTCCAACCCGGATATACAGCCACCCGGGCAAATTTTATTTTAAAAACTTCGAATGATCACTGCTCAGGTGATTAGTTAGAAGTTAGCTGAGTCATTTGGCCCATTAGTACCCCTAACCTTAACCCGTTACCGAGCTTCCAGTAGGGGCCTATCAACCAGGTGATCTTCCTGGGGGCTCTAAGGAGGCCTAATCTTGGGGTCGGCTTCGCGCTTAGATGCTTTCAGCGCTTATCCGGTGGCAGCATAGCTACCCAGCTATGCCCCTGGAGGGACAACTGGTACACCAGAGGCTGCCCCAGTCCGGTCCTCTCGTACTAGGACCAGCTCCCCTCAAGCCTCCAAACGCGGGCAACAGATATAGACCGACCTGTCTCACGACGGTCTGAACCCAGCTCACGTACCCTTTTAACGGGCGAACAGCCCGACGCTTGGGACCTTCTTCAGCCCCGCGCTAGGGTGAGCCGACATCGAGGTGCCGAGCGTGGCCGTCGATGTGGACTCTCGGGCCACACCAGCCTGTTATCCCCGGGGTAACTTTTATCCGTTGTCTCCGGCCTTTCCAAAAAGGGCCGTCGGGTCACTAAGCCCGGCTTTCGCCTCTGCGCGGCTTGTCAGCCTTGCAGTCAGGCCGGCTTATGCCTTTACACTTCCATCCTGGTTTCCATCCAGGACAAGCCGACCTTTGGACGCCTCCGTTACTTTTTAGGAGGCCACCGCCCCAGTGAAACTGGCCCCCACTCACTGTCCCTCGCTAGCGATCGAGGTTAGGTTCCAGCTAAGTGAAGGTGGGTGTTCCATTGACGGCTCCACTCTGCCCGGAAGCAGAGCTTCACAGCCTCCCCACTACGCTCTGCATCACTTAACCAAAACCAATGAGTGAGCCCAGTAAAGCTCCCGGGGTCTTTTCGTCCCGTTGCCCGCACCCCGCATCTTCACGGGGATTGCATTTTCACCGGGCCCCTCCTCGAGACAGTTCCCCAGTCGTTACGCCTTTCATGCGCTCCGGAACTTACCCGGAAAGGAATTGCGCTACCTTCGGACCCTCAGGGTTAGGGCCGACATTGACCGGGGCTTAGCATCATAAGCTAATACTCGAGCAAGAAAAGTCTTACTCGAGTATTAACCTTGATGCTTTAACCTTCCGGCATCGGTCAGGCGTCACCCCCTATACTTCCTGTTAACCAGTTAAGCAGGGAGCTGTGTTTTTGGTAAACAGTCGCCAGGGAGACGTTCGCTGCGGCCTGCCTTAAAGCAGGCAGGGCTTCTCCCGAAGTTACGCCCGCTTTTTTGCCGAGTTCCTTGAGGAGGGATCACCCGTTCGCCTTAGGCTACTCGCCTCGGGCACCTGCGTCGGTATTCCGGTACGGGCACCTTTTGGCTTAACCCTTAGAGGCTTTTCTTGGAGGGCTCTTCGGAGAAGTTGTCTCTAAAAAGAGACTTCTCTCTCTGGTCGACTGTTCCTATTTAAAGGAGAGATGGAGATTTGCTCCATCTCCAGTCTAGTCCAGAGAGAAAGAGTAACCACTACCTCTCTTCTCCTTATATCCCTCGTCACCCCATCGGATGCCAAAAGGTGGGGCCGGAATATTAACCGGCTATCCATCGGCTACCCCTTTCGGGTTCACCTTAGGTCCCGCCTAACCCTCGGCTGATTTCCATTGCCGAGGAAACCTTGCCCTTACGGCGATCAGCCATCTCAGCTGATTTGCGGTTACTCATGCCGGCATTCTCTCTTCTCTGCGCTCCAGTCCTCCTCGCGGATGAACCTTCATCGCGCAGAGAATGCTCCCCTACCACCCGTCCAAAAAAAGACGGGTCTCCAGCTTCGGCACCTGGCTTAAACCCGTAAATGTTTCGGCGCATCTTCCCTCGACTAGTGAGCTGTTACGCACTCTTTAAAGGATGGCTGCTTCTAAGCCAACCTCCTAGTTGTCATAGGGAAGACACTGCCTTTCCTACTTAGCCAGGATTTGGGGGCCTTAGCTGGGAGTCTGGGTTGTTCCCCTCTTGTCCATGGAGCTTATCCCCCACAGACTGACTAGCAGGAACACCTTCAGGAATTCGGAGTTTGACAAGTTGGCTGAGCTTTCGCCCTTTACCAACTTATCAGTGCTCTACCTCCTGAAGGCTATTTACTGCCGCTAGCCCTAAAGCTATTTCGGGGAGAACCAGCTATTCCCAGACGCGATAAGCTTTTCACTCCTACCCGCAGCTCATCCCAGGGTTTTGCGACACCCACGGGTTCGGGCCTCCTCCCATCTTTCGATGGGATTCACCCTGGCCACGGGTAGATCGTCTGGCTTCGGGTCTCGAGGCATCCACCTTAAGTGGCCCTTTTAAGACCACTCGGTTTCCCTATGGCTCCGGCCTTGACCGGCCTTAACCAAGCGAATGCCTCGAACTCGCCGGCTCATTCTTCAATAGGCACGCCGTCACCCTTTCGGGCTCCGACTCTTTGTAAGCTAAGGGTTTCAGGTTCTATTTCACCGGCCTTCCGGCCTGCTTTTCACCTTTCCCTCGCGGTACTAATGCACTATCGGTGAGGAGGTGTATTTAGCCTTGCCTGTTGGTTCAGGCAATTTCCCTCAAGGTTATCATTCCTCGAGGTACTCAGGAAATAAGGCAGTGAGGAGAGGTTTCTTTCGCCTACGGGGCTTTCACCCTCTATGGCTGCCCTTTCCAGGGACATTCGGCTAGAAACCTCTTTTGTAACCTCACCTCCTCTTTTTAAATCTTAGGTCCCATGCACCAGGACCTTACAAGATTTAAAAAGAGGAACGCCTTATTCCTCTAACCCCTAGATGCAAAATAGTTGCATCTAGGTTTGGGCTCTTCCCTTTTCGCTCGCCGCTACTCAGGGAATACCAATTGGTATCTTTTCCTCCGGGTACTGAGATGTTTCACTTCCCCGGGTACGCCTCCAGAGGATGCTAACCCTCTGGATATCCTGGGTTCTCCCAGGATGGGTTACCCCATTCGGAAATCCAGGGATCACGGGTTCCTAGGCACCTCCCCCTGGCTTATCGCAGCCTAGGCGCGTCCTTCATCGCCACCTCCTCCCAAGGCATCCACCCTTAGCCTGTAAACCGCCTCAGCTAACTTCTAACTATCACCTCAGCACTAATCATTCTCTATTTGAAATTTTTAAGGTACAATCAAAAACACCAAAAACAAATTAAAAATAAAAAATGTTAAATCACCAGTTTCTTTTCAAATTTATTATACTATAACCAAAGCTTTGAAGTCAATACAAAAAATTAAAGTTTTATTTAAATTTTCCTCTTAAATTTTCAAGTACTTCCTTGGCTAAATCTTGTCCACCCAAGCCAAAAGCTAAACCGCCTGCTAAACCAAAGAAAAGCATAAAACCAAAAAGAAGAGTATTAATAAGTTCGGTAGCTATACCTAAAACATTCAAAGCAGTAAAAAATGAAAAACCTACAATTGACCACTTGATAATTGAAGAAGCAAAATCAGCTGTTCTTTTTTCGAAGCCTCTAAAAACTCCATAAAGAATTTTTTTCATTAAATCACCAAAAACAAAACCAGCTAAAACAACAAAGGCCGAAGTAACAGCTTTGGGTATGAAATAAAGAAGATCTTTAAGAAAACTAGTAACTAATTTAAGACCTAAAATATCTGTAGCTGTCATAAGGAAAAGTAAAAAAACAAACCAAAAAACTGCTTCTCCTAAAACCTTTGAAGCTTTTTCTTCAAAAGAAAAACCTTCAAAATAACTTGCCAATTTTGTTTTTCGGAGTACTTCTTCCAATTTTGAATTTTCAACAACAAGTTCTACTAAAAGTTTAAAGAATTGACTGATAAGCCAACCAACAACAATAACCAAAAGAGCCAAAGTAAGATTGATTATACTTTGTAAAAAAACTGGATATAAAGAAAGTAAAAAGGAATTAAAAACATCAAGTAAATTAGTGCTGGCCATTTAATTTTTGAATAATTTTTTTTCTTAATTCGACCTTTAAAAAAATTTTAATAAGAAAATTTGAAATTTTAAAATCGAAATTGTTAATATAAACACTTGACTTTTAAAAAATCATGGTTTAAAATGTTAAATATAAAAGCTATGAAACTTACCTCTTTTAACTATATTAATTTGTTTATTTGTCAAAAGGTCACCACAAAAAAGTGGGGGCCTTTTCTTTTTTGTGTTTAAAAAATAAAGAAAAATTAAATAAAAAAGAAAGGGCCCCCAGAAAGGGGGTCTTTTCTTTTATAAGAAGAAATGTCAGAATTAACAGGTTTAAGAGAAAAAATAAGCGAAGTTCTTAAGGCCAAGAGCGTTCCTAATTTTGATTTTTTGCCTCAAGAAGAGGTAAAAGTTTTTATTACTGCTTTAAGAAATTTCCCTAAGCTTTTACCTTATTTTGAAATAAAAGCAAAGAAAGAAGATTTAGAAAAATGGGCTTTAATTTATATCTCTCTGCATAACCTTTTTCACGAAATTTTTGAAAATTATAAAATAGAAGAAAAAGAGCTTGCTTCGACTTTAAAGATATTTTTAGAAACAGAAAATCTTCTTTCTCAAAATCAAAAAGAACTTCTTACTTCTTCTTATACTCTTTTAGCTATAGAATCTTTAAACCTCCATCATGAACTTCCTTATCTTATAAGCGAAAAGATAATTTTAGGAGAAAGTTACTTCTTTGGCGTTTTTGAACCTTCTCTTTGGGGAACTAAAATAGAAAGCGAAAAACTTTTAGAAGTAGTAAAAAATGTTAATAAAAAATTTGAAGAAGGAGATATACAGAAACTAATAGAAGCTTATAAGAATTTTAAGTTTGATATTTTAAAATTTAAATTTTAAAAAGAATCGTAAAAACTAAAGTAATTAAAGTTATAAAAATAAGTGGCAAAAAGATTTCAATTATTTTAGAGTTAGAAGAATAAATTTCTGCTTTTCCTTTATTTAAAATTGACTTATCAAAATCATTAGTTTCAATTTCTTCTTTTGAGATCTTATTAGCTTTTACTTCTTCTTTGGATTCTTCAACTTTTAAATTATTTTCTTGATAGCTTTCTTTTTCGTTTTCTCTTCCAGGTGTTGGCAAGGCCCAAAACCATTCTTCTTCGTTTCTTGAAAAAGAAAGACCTTCTGGCGCTTTTCCTGAATAAGAAATTTTATAAAGAGTTTCTTTATCTTTCAAAAGACTAATTTCTTCTCCTGAATTTCTTATATAAAATCTATAGTCACTATTTCTTAAAACTTTAAATTCTTTTTCCTTAATTTCTCCGCTAAGTTTTAATTTAAATCTTCCTACTTTTAAAGTTAAGCCATCTAAATTTAACTTTTTGTCACATTCATTATAAAGTTCTATAAATTCTCTATTTTCATCCCTGCCTTCAGGATTAGGCAAAAATTCGTTGATCACAAGACAAGAAAAATCTTCTTCAGACATCGTAGACGTACTTATTAAACTTAATAAACTAGATGTAGAAATTTCACTCGATGAAGATTTTAAAGAAATTTTTTCTTCATTATTTTGAGAAGCATTTTTTTCTTTAACATCCTCTTCAATTTTTTCTTTTATTTCCAATTTTCTTTCATCTGGATAAACTCCGGGATTTCCACCTTTTTGACTATTTTCATAACAAATGTTATTTATAAAAATAATTGAATAGCTGTTTCCATTTCCGCCGCAGGTATTTGAATATTCTCTATAAGCCCTTAAATTTTTATTTTCATCAAAAATGCTTATAATACCCTTTTCGTTTCTTAAACTCATATTTTTAACTTCTATTATCTTTCCTCTAAAAGAAGGGTATTCACTCAAAAATTTTTGCTTATTTTGAGCGATAATTAAAACTTCGTTAGGATTTAAAATCACTTCAGTTTCCTCAAAAAGATGGTTACTTCCATCATTAAATCTCCAACCTTTCTTACCTCCAAAAATTTTTATGGATGCCGAAGAAAGATTAACTACTTCTACCCATTCTCTTCCTTCATCACTGCCTTCAGGACTGTACATTATTTCAGAAATATAAAGATCACTAGCGAAAACTAAATTTGAAAGAAAAAAGAAAAAGAAAAAGATTTTCTTAAAATCTAACATTTAAAAACCTATCCAAAGAAATTTTTCCCGGACCTATAAAAATTAAAACTAATATTAAAGAAATTTTAAAAATTTCTAATGTTAAATCATTTTTTTCTAAAAATTTTTTTGTTAAATTAAAAAATTCGTAAAATAAAAGAAAGAAACTTACAAAAGAAGTGTAAAAACCTAAAGATAAAAAAATTGATGAAGTAATTAAAAAAAGAGAAAGAAAATATTTGTCTTCTTTGTTTTGCTTTAAAGCCTCTTTAAAATAATAGTAAGATAAAGAAAGTCTCACTATTAAAAGGGAAAGAAAATCAAAAAACCATAAATCTTGAATCATGGAAGAAAAAATATCTTACTTAGCTTTATCTTATAATTTTAAACCTCCTAATAAAAAAGTTTTATCTCTCTATAAAAAATATAAATCTTTTTCGAAAGTTTTTCAACTTTTAGAAAACGAGTTTAAATTTAAACTTGATTGGGAAAAGGAATATTTAAAACTTAAAAACTTAGGTGGTGAGATTCTTTTAATAAACGAAAAAAGTTTTCCAGAAGAACTTAAATTTAACCAAACTTTTGTTTTAGGTATTTTTGTTTTGGGAGAAATTAATTTAAATAAATTCAAAGAAAAAGTAGCTATTGTTGGGACAAGAAAACCAACAAAAATTGGAGAAAAAACTGCTAAAAATTTTTCTTACGTTTTAGCAAAAAATGGCCTTTGTATTGTTAGCGGTTTAGCTTATGGTATAGACTTAGCTGCTCATTTAGGAAGTTTAGAAGCTAAAAAAGAAAATATTGCTGTTATTGGCTCTGGTTTTGATTTTATTTTAAAAGACCCAAGAAAAAAATATGTAGAAAAAATTATTGAAATTGGCGGAAGCATCGTGAGCGAATATCCCCCAAAAACTCCTCCTTTAAATTATCATTTTCCTTTAAGGAATAGAATTATAGCAGCTTTAAGTAAAATAGTAATCATTATTGAAGCTCCTGAAAAATCTGGCGCTTTAATTACTGCTAAATTTGCTTTGGAATACGGTAAAGATGTTTACGCTTTGCCTGGAAGCATTTATGAAAAAAATTATTTAGGAAACTTAAAACTTATCCAAGAGGGTGCTTTTCTTTTAATTTCACCTGAAGAAGTTCTTGAAATTTTTGGAATAAGAAAAAACAAAATGATAGTTGAATTAGAAGATGATGAAGAAAAAATTTATAAAATGATTAAAGAAAAACCAAGAAGCATTGAAGAATTAACAAAAGAATCAGGTTTAGATGTTTCTCAAATTTTAAAAATTATCACTTCTTTAGAAATTAAAAACTTAATTTTTGCTAAAGAAGGAAAATATTATTCAAATGAAAATTATAATTGTTGAATCACCTACAAAAGCAAAAACTATAAAAAAATTTTTGAAAGATTATTTTGTTTTAGCTACTTATGGGCATCTTTTAGATTTACCTTCAAATTCTTTCGGTATTTATTTAAAAAATAATCAAATAGAAGCTAAATATGTTCCTTTAAAAGGCAAAAATAAAATTATTAAAAAGATCAAAGAAATTGGAAGTAAGGCTGAAATAATAATCTTGGCCACTGATCCTGACAGAGAAGGTGAAATGATTGCTAAAGAAGTGGAAATGATTTTACCAAAAAAGGAGCATAAAAAAATAAAAAGAGTTTATATTCATGAAATTACTCCTTTTAGCGTTTTAAAGGCTTTAAAAAATTTATCTTCAATTAATGAAAATTTAGTTAATGCCCAAAAAGGAAGAAGGTATTTAGATAGAATTTTTGGTTATACAGTTTCTCCGCTTTTATGGAAAATAGAAAAAAATCTTTCTGCTGGAAGAGTACAGTCGGCTGCTTTAAGGATTATTATTGAAAGAGAAGAAGAAATCAAAAATTTTAAAAAAGAAGAATATTTTCAAATCTATCTCATTTTAGAAAATTTTCCTTTAAAAGCAGTTTTAACTGATAAAAATTTAAAACCATTAAACTTACATAGAGAGGAGTTAGATAAAATTAAAAAAGAAATTTTTCAAATTAAAGAACTAAAGCTAGAAAAATTTATTGAAGAAGAAAAGAAAATTTATCCACCGCTTCTTTTAGATACTGAAAATTTACAAAGATTAGCTTATAAGTTTTTAAAATTTCCTCCAAAAAAGACAATGTTTATAGCCCAAAAATTATTTGAGTCCGGTTTTATTACTTATCATCGAACAGATAGTCACTATATTGATAGAAATTTTTCTTTAAAAATTAGAGATTTCATTATTCAAAACTACGGAGAAAATTATTTTTCTTTTCCAAGATATAAAAAGGAAAAAATTAGTTTTGAGGCTCATGAAGCCATCAGACCAACATTTTTAGAAAAGCCAAAATTAACTGGAGATTTTTTAAAGTTATGGCAACTTATTTTGATGATAACTCTTTCAAGTCATTTTAAACCTTTAGAATATTTAGAAACAAAATATATCTTTTCATCTAATAATTTTTATTTTCTTTCTCTAAACAAAAGCTTAATTTTTGATGGTTTCAGTAAAATTTACCCTCTTAAAGAAAAATTTTTACCTAAAATTAAAGTCAAAGAAGGAGAAAATTTTTCTGTTTTAGATTTTGAAATTAAGAAAATTGAGACCAAACCACCTTCAAGATTTACTGAAGCAAGCTTAATTAAAAAAATGAAAGATTTGGGAATTGGGAGACCTTCAACTTACGTTCAAACTATAGAAATTTTGAAAAAGAGAAAATATGCTCTTAAAGAAAAAAATTTTTTAAAGCCTACAGAACTTGGTTATAAAGTTTATCAATTTTTGAAAGAAAACTATCCGGAATTTATTGATTTGAAATTTACAGCTTTAATGGAAGAAAAACTTGATGAGATTGCTTTAAATAAATTGGATTATCAAAAATTTGTCATTGATTTTTGGCAAAAAATAGACAAAGATATTACTTTTTAATACTTTTTATGAGTTTTTTGAAGGCATCGTTTATAGCTTGATAAAAGTTTTTTCCTAAGCCAAAAGCAATATTAGCTGTTCTTTTAGGAGTATCAAAAATAATTTTGACCTTATAAAGACCTTTCTTTTCTCTAACCTCTTTATCTTTTTTAATTTCTACTTCTAAAATTCCTTCTCCTTCTTTCTTTTCTATAAAAGAAAGTTTTTGGCTTTTTCTTTTTATAAAATTAATAACGTCTTGAGGTAAATTTTTTAGATTTTTTAAATAATAAACTATTTTCATTTTGTGCCCGGGGCGGGATTCGAACCCGCACGGCTCATCGCCACTGCCCCCTCAAGACAGCGCGTCTACCAATTCCGCCACCCGGGCCATTAATTTAATTTTATCAAAAATTCTTCTCATAAATAAAAAACTTATCTAAATATACTTCTTTTACTTTTTTATTGGGAAATTTAAATTTATAGCTAATTATTTTAGTTTTAGGACTAATTTTTTCGAAAATTTCTTCTTCTATTTCTTCTAAGAATTTTGGCAAAAGATATAAATAAATGTAGTCACATTCTTTAAGGTCTATTTTTCTTAAATCGCTTCTTATAAAATTTGCTTTACTTTTCTTAATCTTTTTAAGAATTTTTGAAAATAAATAAAGAATCAAATTGTTTTCTACTCCGTAAGCTTTCATTCCTTTTTCTTCAGCCAAAAAAACAACTCTGCCATCACCTGAACCTAAATCAAAAAATATCTTCTCTTTTTCAAAAGGATAAATTTTAAAAAATTCTTCAATTATTCTTTTCTCCGAGGGAGCGAAGAAAACTTTATTTTTTATATCGTAGTAAATAAAAAGAAATGATATTAAAATATAAAGAGAGAGCAAAATTAAAAGTATAAAAAAAATAAATAATAAGAAATAAACAAGCATTAAGTTCATTATAAAAAATTTTGTCGAATTTAATTTTGATAAAAAAATGGATTTAAGAAAAAGAGCTTTAGAATTAATTGACGAATACATCAAAAATCCAAACTTAAAAAAACATCTTTTAGCAACAGAAAATTTAATGAGGCATTTAGCAAGAAGATTTGGTGAAAATGAAGAAATTTGGGCTTTAGCAGGACTTTTACATGACTTAGATTGGGAAATAACAAAAGAAACCCCAGAAAAACATCCACTTATTGCTGTAGAAATTTTAGAAAAAGAAGGTTTTCCAAAAGAAGTCATCTCTGCTATTAAAAAACATAATCATCTTCAAGGCTTGATTCCGGAAACAAATTTAGAAAAAGCTTTATATACTTGTGAAGAAATTACTGGGCTTATTGTTGCTGTAGCTTTGGTTATGCCAAATAAAAAATTAAGTGAAGTGACTGTAGAAAGAATTTTAAGTAAATTTAAAGAGCCTTCTTTTGCTAAAGGAGTTAATCGAGAAATAATTTTAAAAGCAGAAGAAATGTTAGGATTAAAATTAGAAGAACTTGCAGAAATAGCTTTAAAAGCAATGCAAGAAATTAGCGATGAACTAGGTCTTTAGCGGGGGAGGCAGGATTCGAACCTGCAACCTGCGGTTTTGGAGACCGCCGCTCTACCAATTGGAGCTACTCCCCCTCATTTTTTTGCCTCTTTGTGTGCTGTATGTTTTCTGCAATTTTTACAATATTTTCTAAAATTTAGCTTATATTCAGCTCCTTTCTTTTTCCAGTAATAATAATTAATCGAATTACATTCTGAACATCTAACTTTTACCAAACTTCTATTTTTACTAGCCATTAGTTTAATTATAACATAAATTTCTTAAATATAAATCTAAGTGCTTTTCTAAGTTTTTTGGGAGAATGTTTAAAATAAGTATCCTTAACCAAAGCTAAATCTTTTTCAATAACTTTAACACCTAATTTTTCTAAATTCTTTTTATCAATTTCAACAATCTCTTTATTTTCTTCTTTAATTTTCTTTAAAAATTCTTTTTTAGGTTTAGTTTTACTTGCTAAAACTATATCTATTTTTTTTAGTCCTGAAATCCTTAAAAATTCTTTTAAATGATCGCTGGCTTTGAAAAAATCTGTTTCTCCTGGTTGCGTTAAAAGATTTAAAATAAATATTTTAATAGCTTTACTTTTGTTTATTTCTTCACTTACTTTTTCTATTAAAAAATTAGGCAAAATACTCGTATATAAGCTTCCAGGACCTATCAAAATAAAATTAGCTTCTCTTATTCTTTTAAGAGCTAAAGGTGTTGGTTTCGGTTTTTTAGGATATAAAAAAAGATTTTTTATTTTAACTTTGTTTTGCAAAGTATATTCAGGAATTTTATCTTCTCCAATTATTTTTTTACCATTTTCAAAGATGGCTCCAAGATGAATATTTTCTGTAGTTATAGGAATAACTTCTCCTTTTATTTTTAAAATTTTTGAAGCTATTTTCACTGCTTTTTCAAAATTGCCTTGAGTTTCCATTAGGGCTACTAAAAATAAATTGCCTAAAGGATGGTTTTTTAAGCCTTTGCCTTTAAATCTATACTGAAAAGCTTTTTTTACATAGTTTTCGATATCTGAAAGTGCTAAAAGACAGTTTCTAATATCTCCTATAGCCGGAATTTCATAAATCTTTCTTAAAATACCTGCACTTCCTCCTGAATCAAAAGTGGTTACTAAGGCAGATAAATTTTTAATTCTTTTATAAACATCGTCTTTTAACGCTGATAAAAGCTGTGAAAGACCAGTGCCTCCTCCAATACACACAATATTAATTTTTTTCTTCATTTTTAAAAAATTACTTGAAAAAAATTAATTAAATATTCCTCTATTTTTTCAATTTTAAATTGCGGGAAGTTTTTGTCTATAAAAGCTAAAAAATTATTAAAACCAATTTTAAGAATTTGAACTATTTTCAAAGAATCTATTTTATTTTTTAAATCAATAAGAAAATCTTTAGGTACTAATGCCAAAATTAAAAAGAAAACTAAAATTTTAAAAAGAAAAGAAAAGATTTTATTCATTTAATTTTTCCAAAGCTTTATCAATAAGTGAAATGGTTTTTTCTTTTCCAAAAACTTCAGCAATTTCAAAAGGCGGAGGTGAAGCTTCTTTACCTGTTAGCGCTGCTCTAAGTGGCCAGAAATATTTTCCTTTTTCATTTTGAGAAAGCTTATCAAGAACTTCTTTTATTTTATCACTTTTGAAATCTTCTTCTTTAAGTTTTATAAACTCATCTCTTATTTCTTCTAAATTTTTTTTAATTTCTTCAAAAGAAGCGTTTTTCCATAAAAGTAAGTTTTTATCATAATCAAAATCTTTAAAGAAAAATTCTACACTTAGAAGTATTTCCGTGATAGTGTTTGCTCTTTCTTTGCCCATTTCTATTATTTTTAATACTTTTTCTTTAGAATAAATATTCCCATTTAAAGCATAAAAATTGTCTCCTTTAAATTCACCGTAAGGAGAAAAATTTATAATTTCTAAAAGATCTTTTGAATCTTTTTGTCTAAGATAGTAGCGATTAAAGAAAATCAATTTGTTTATATTAAATCTTGCTGGAGAGGTGTTAATTTTTTCTAATTTAAATTCTTTAATCATTTCTTCTAAAGAAATTATTTCTCTGTCTCCTTCCGGATGCCATCCTAAAAGAGCTATAAAATTTATTAAAGCTTCGGGAAGGTACCCTTCGTTTCTATATTCTTTTATACTTTTAGCACCATGTCTTTTAGAAAGTTTTGTGCCATCTGGACCTAAAATTAAGGGCAAATGAACAAAAATAGGTGGTTCCCATTCCATATATTTAAATATAAGAAGCTGTTTAGGCGTATTAGGTATATGATCTTCGCCTCTAATAACATGAGTAATTCCTTGATAGTGATCATCTACGGGTGCCGCTAAAAGATAAAGAGGACCTCTTTCATTTTTAGCAATAACAAAATCTCCTAAAAGTCTGAAATCAAATTTTATTTCACCCCTGAGAAAATCCTTAAACGTAATTATTTTTTCTGGTACTTTAAGTCTAATAACATAACTCTCTCCTCGAGAAAGTTTCTTGTTTACTTCTTCTTTAGTCAAATTTTTACATTTTCCAGAATATCTTGGAGGTTCTCCTCTTGTAAGTTGTTCTTGTCTTCTGATTTCTAACTCTTCTTTTGTGCAAAAACAATAGTAAGCGTAACCTTTATCAATTAGTGTTTTTATAACTTTTTCATAAAGATCTAATCTTTGACTTTGCTTTACTATTTCTTCATCTGGATATAGTCCTAACCAATTTAAACTTTCAATAATATCTTCTTCATATTCAGGTAAAGAGCGAGATTTGTCTGTGTCTTCTATTCTTAAAATAAAAGTTCCTTTTTGAGATTTGGCAAAAAGAAAATTGAAAAGAGCTGTTCTGGCGCCTCCTATATGTAAATAACCAGTTGGTGAAGGAGCAAATCTAACTCTTGGTTTTATCATTAACTAAATTATACCAGGAATAAGTTCTTTTTCTAAAGGAAGCGTAACGGTTACTTTTGTACCTTTATTTTCTTCTGATTCTACTTTTATTTCTCCTCCATGAAGTTCGATAATCTTTTTAGCGAGATAAAGTCCTATACCAAAACCTCCAACTTCTTTTTCTTTAGCTTTTTCCCCTCGATAATATTTTCTAAATAAATTTTTTAAATCTTTTTCTGTCATACCAATACCTGTATCTTTTACTTCAATTTTGATATATGGCCTTCCTTCAATTTTTTCTGCTAAAATATTTATTTCTCCAAATTCTTTATTATAAATAACAGCATTTTCAGTTATGGTAAAAAGACAAAGGAAAATAAGATTTTCGTCTCCATAAATTTTTCTTGCTTTTTCATAAATTTCTACATTGACATTTATTTTCTTCTCTTCAATTTTTCTTTTTAGGATTTTTAATATCTTTTTAAAAATTTCATCAATATAAACTTCAGTTAAATTCAAACTTAAAGATTCTTTTTCTGCTCTTATAAAATTAAGAATGTTTTGAGAAAAAACTATAGTCGTAGTGACAATATCTAAAATGTTTTCTATTATTTTTTTATTTTCTTCATCAAGCTTTTCTTCATCTAAACTTTCTAAAAGCCATCTTATTTCTGAAAGAGGAGTCAAAAGGTTATGAGAAACAATTTGAATAAATTCAATTCTTTTTTTACTTTCGATAACATCTTTTGTTTTTTCAATAATCAATCTAAATTTATATATTTTTCCATCTATTTCTTCATCAAAATAGCTAATAGTAAAATATCTTTCTTCAGGAAAAGAAAATTTAACTTCAATTATTTCCAATGGTTTTTCAGAAACAATTTGAATTTCTTCTCCGTTAATAAAAGGGAAAAAGAGATTGCCTAAAATTTCGTATGTTTTATTTTTTATCATCCATTGACCTACTTCCAAATTTTTGAGATCTTCCCTTTTCAAATTAACTATTTCAGCAAATTTTTCGTTAGCATAAAAGATTTTCAAATTTTCATCATAAATAACTATTCCTTCTTGAAGGTTGCCTAAAATTTTTTCTAAAAAAGGAAAAAAAGAAGGTTTTTCTTTAGTCTGCTTTTTTTTAAGATAAAGATCTAAGAAAAGGAAATTAAGATTAAAAAGAATGGCTAAAAATAAAAAAATCTTAAGCAAATTAAAATCTTTGATAAAAAAGGAAACAAACAGAAAAAAGATTATAAAAATTAAAAAATAAAAATAAATATCTTTTCTTATTTTTTCTAAAATGTCTTTTGGTTTCATTTGATAAGGTCGGCTAAATTTTTACCTTCGCTAATGTTTACTTTAAGTGGCACAGAAAGCGGCATAACATTTTCCATCACTTCTTTAATTATAACCTTAATTTCTTCTTTAACTTCTTCTTTAACTTCAAGAATAATTTCATCATGAATTGTAAGAACAAAAAAAGCATTATTTTGCCATCCGTTTTCCAATATTTTTTTCTCTATTTCTAAAAGAGCTTTTTTTAAAATATCAGCTCCTAAGCCTTGAATAGGCATATTTATAGCTATTCTTTCTGCTTCGTTTTTTTCTTTATAAGAAAGAGAATATATTTCTGGAAGAAATCTTTTTCTTCCTAAAAGTGTTTCTGTATAACCTTTTTCTTTGGCAAAATTTATACTTCTTTTTTGATATTCTTTTACTTTAGGATAAAAGTTAAAAAATCTTTCCATCAAATTTTTAGCTTCATTTAAACTCACGCCTAATCTTTCTGCTAAGCCCCGAGGAGAAATACCGTAAACAATACCGAAATTAATAATTTTTGCCTTTCTTCTTGTTTCCTGATCTTCTTTACCAAAAACATACTTAGCTACTTCACTATGAATATCCCAACCTTCTTTAAAAGCTAAAATAAGATTTTCGTCTTGAGAAAGGTGCGCTAAAATTCTTAATTCTATTTGTGAATAGTCGGCACTTATTAAAACAAAACCTTCCTCGCTTACAAAAATTTTTCTAAACTCCTTTGCTAAATCTCCTTTTAAAGGTAAGTTTTGAAGATTAGGTTTTTCAGAAACGATTCTTCCTGTTGCTGCTTTAGTTTGATTAAAAAGAGTATAAATTTTTTTATTTTTAAAATCAATATATTTTAAAAAGCCTTCAGTATAAGTTCTTAAAAGTTTAGTATATTCTCTGTAACTTAAAATTTTTTCTATAATAGGGTGGGAATCTATTATTTTTAAAAGATCTGCTTCCTGTGTTGAATAAATTCCTGATTTTGTTTTAGTAATATTTTTCGTAGGTAGCTTTAACACTTCAAAAAGAATAAAACTAAGCTCATGAGGTGAATTTAAATTAAATCTTCTTCCTGCTAAAGTATAAATTTCTTCTGCTATTTTTTCTATCTCTTTCTTCAAAAATTTTTTAAATTCCTCAAGCTTTTCTAAATCAACCTTTATACCTCTAAATTCCATTCTTGCTAAAAGAGGCGAGATTTTAATTTCTAAATCATAATAAAGATTTTTAAGTTCTTTTTCTTCTAATTCTTTTTTTAAAATTTCGTAAACTTTAAGAGAAGATGAATAAATGTTTTCAAAATTTTCTTTAAGATAGTATCTTAAGTTATCTTCAAAAGTAAAATTGCTTCTTTCAGGGTTTAAAAGCCAAAAAACTATTTTTAAATCAAAAATTTTTTCTAAAGAAATTTTTTTATCAAAGTAGAAGTCTTCTTTTAAAGTAATTTTAACAAGCTCTTTGAAATCATAAACAATTTTTTCGTGTGGCAAACTAAGAAGATTTTTTAATTCAGAAAGAGGAAAGGTTTTTACATTAGAACCGTCATAAACTTCTAAAATATCTTTATTTAAATAAAGAAAAAATGGTGAATTTAAACTTTCTATTTTACCTTCTTCTTTTTTAACTTCTTCTCTTTTTTTTAAAGAAAAAAGACCTGGCTTTTCTTTTTTAAATCTTTCTATTAAAGATTTAAAAGAAAATTCTTCAAAAACTTTTATAAGGTTTTCTTCATTATAACCTTCATATTTCATCTTTTCCGGTTCAAAATCAAAAGAAATATCTTTTCTTAAAGTAACAAGTTCTTTAAAAAAAAGCAATCTTTCTTTATTTTCTAAAATTTTGCTCCTAAATGAAGGATCTAATTTTCCCTTTTCTGCTTTTTCAATAATTTTTTCCAAGTTACCATATTTATTTATAAGAAGACTAGCTGTTTTTTCTCCTATTCCCGGAATTCCCGGGATATTATCTGATTTATCTCCAACCAAGGCTTTAAAGTCAGGAACTTTTTCTGGTAAAATACCAAATTTATTTTTTACCTCTTCAATGTCATAAATTTTCATTTCTGAAATTCCCTTTTTCATAGTAAGGATTTTCGTTTTTTCATCAACAAGCTGAAGTGTATCTAAGTCTCCTGTTAAAATCACTATTTCTTTAGCAAAAGATTTAAATCTTTCTTTTAAAGAAGCAATAAGATCATCGGCTTCATAACCTGT
The DNA here is from genome assembly GCA_032249155.1 of Minisyncoccota bacterium. Taxonomy (GTDB): domain Bacteria; phylum Patescibacteriota; class Minisyncoccia; order UBA6257; family HR35; genus HRBIN35. The sequence continues at coordinate 19,770 of JAVVGJ010000003.1, forward strand.
TTTTTCAATAATAGGAATATTAAAGCCTAAAAAAATCTTTTTAGAAAGACCAATTTGAATCTTAAGATCATCTGGTGCTTTTTGCCTTTGGGCTTTATACTCTTTAAAAACCTGATGTCTTAAGGTTGGTTCTGGTCTGTCATAAAGAGCAAAAATATAATCTGGTTTATAATCTTTTAAAAACTTTAAAAGAATATTTGAAAGACCATAAAGAGCATTTGTTGGTCTTCCTTGAAAATCAGTAAGCCTTGGAAGAGCATGATAAACTCTATGAATAAGAGAATTAGCATCTATAAGAACTACTCTCATTTTATTTCTACTAATCTTTTTTTAAAGGAAATTATTTTAATCGTGACTTTAACAAAATTAAATTTTTTTCTTTTTAAATAATTTTCTATCTTTTCTCCCCATTCAATTAAAAAGATATTTTTCTTATCTTTTATTTCTTTTTTTAAATCAAGCTTAAGAATTTCTTTTGCTTTTTTTATTCTATAAAGATCCAGATGATTTAAATAATATTTTTTACCTTTTAAGAAAAACTCGTATTTTTGCCAAAGAATAAAAGTTGGGCTTTGAAGAACTTCTTTTATTTTAAGTCTTTTAGCTAAAAGTTTGATATATGTTGTTTTACCGCTTCCAAGATCTCCTATAAATAAAAAAATTCTTTCTTTGGGTATTTTTTTAAAAATAAAATCAATAAGTTTTTTAGATTCCTTTAAATTTTCAATTTCGAATTTCATATTTATTATTTTAAAAAAATCCCCTCCAAAAAGGAGGGGATTTGAGTGCATTTTTAAATTTATCTTTTAATTACCACTCTTCATCTTCTTCCTCTTCTTCATCTTCTTCTAGATCAATTTCTTCCCATTCATCATCTAATTCTAATTCTTCCTCTTCCTCAGGAGATACTTCTTCATCTTCTTCTTCATCTCTGTCTCCTAATCCTCCTAATTCTTCAAATCCTTCTTCTTCTCCTCCTTCTTCTCCTTCAATAATACCTTCTTCCTCCACTCCTTCTTCCTCATCTTGCATCAAAACTTTTAAAATCTCTTCCAAGTCTGGGTTTAACAACTTTAACATCTTTTTTTCTTCTCTAATTTACGACCATTTTATTTAAAAATTTTCATATCTTTTTTTCTAAAAGTCAAGATTTTCTGCGCTTGTAAAAACTTCGTCAACGTCATCTAAATCTAAAAGTTCATTTATTAAATTTTTAAGTTTCTCTTTTGTTTCTTCATCTTTAATTTCCACAAGATTTATTGGGAAAAATTCAATATAAGAATCAAAAATTTCTATACCTTTATTTAAAATTCTATTTTTTAATTCGTTAAGATTTTTTACACTAGTTATTAACATAAGGGTTTCACTATCTTTTTCTCTAATATCTTCAATAATATCTAAAAACTCTAAAACATCATTTTCATTTTTTTTATAGATTTCAACAACGCCTTTTTCCTCAAAGCTCCATCTTACTGATCCAGGATTAGCTAATTTACCTCCTTTTTTATTAAGAATCGCTTTTATATTACCTAAAGTACGATTTTTATTGTCTGTAATTGCTTTTATTAAAAGAGAAACATTTTCAAAATATGCTTCATACCAAACTTCTTCTAAATTTAAACTTTTATCTTCAGCTTTTTTAATAGCTCGCTCAATATTTTCCAAAGGAACTTTAAATTCTTTAGCTCTTTCAATAGCATTTCTAAGTTTTGGATTTGTTTCAGGATTATTTCCTTCTCGAGCAGCTACAGTAATAGCATTTATAATCTTGCCAATAAGCTGGCTTTTCTTTGCATCAAGCAGCGCTTTCTTTCTTTTTATTTGTGCCCAATGTGAATGTCCTGCCATTTTTGAATAAAAAATAAAAATTGGGAAGGATCATAAGCCGGGTTCTGTTTTAGCTAATCATCTGTCTAAACCCTTTGTTGCCAAAGGGCTCATGCGGCACTCCCGGTTTTAAACCGGGCACGGCCTTGCACCCAGGAAGAAGAAAGCAACCTTATGAATTGCTTCATAAGGTATGGAGGTAGCCAAAAGAAGACTCTTTTGACACCCTCCATCTTTTCACCTTTCTCCAGGTTTTAAAACCTGGATAGTATAGTCTCTGTGCTTTCTTCTAGGGCTTTCGCCCTAACTCCTTTTCGGAGTTTCCCTAAATGGGTGCCCGGACTTTCCTCTGGAAAAAATCCCAGCGATTAGCGATCCTTCCCTATAATATTATACCACTCTTTTTCAAAAACGATTTTTAAATCTCCGTTTTTTTGAGTAAGCCATAAGTTTTTATTTTTAAAGAAATTTAAAACCTCTTTATGTGGATGTCCATATCTATTAAATCCAGATTGAATGACAATAATTTTGGGATTTATGGATTCAAAAAATTCTTTAACTAAAGAATATTTAGAGCCGTGATGGGGAAAATCAAGAAGAGAAAGGTTTTTTAAAAGATTTGTGTATTTCATTAAATTTTTTTCAATGCCTTCTTTTTCTATATCTCCTGTAAGAAGAAAGCTAAAATCTTTTCTTTTACCATAAATTACTAAAGAATTATCATTATCTCTTTTATAAGATTTGTCTGGATGTAAAACTAAAATGGTTGTTTTGTTTAAAATTATTTTGTCGCCTTTATCTATAAAAAAGATTTTTATCTTCTTTTTTTCTAAATTTTTTAAAAGTTCTTTAAAACTATAATCATTTAAAGAGGTTTTATTTAAAAGAAGAAGTCTTATTTCATATTTCTCGCTTATAGAGTTTAGTGATAAATAATGATCAACATCTGGATGGGAAATAATTACTATATCTATATTTCTTTTAAAAAATGGCAAGTTATTATTTAAGGCTTTTAATATTTTAAAATCATTTTTGCCTGTATCGTACATAACAACATTTTTTCCTTCTTTTAAAATAAAACTTTTTCCTTGGCCAATATCTGGAGCTAAAAGAAAATTTTCTGAATTTAGATAAACAAAAATAGAATAATAGATAAAAATATTAGCGAAAATTAAAATTAAATTCAATGTTTTCATTTTTATTAATTTTATAGATAAGAAAAAGAGTTATGAAATAAAAAGTTAAATAAAAATAGCTTGGCAAAAGAAGATTTATTTCTGGAAGAAAATTTCCTAACTCTGCTATTTTTCTTATAAAAAGGAGGGGTGGATAAAGAATAAAAGAAAAATAAGGAAGAGGAGAAATGAAAATTCCCAAAATAAAAATAGTTGGCAGAAGAAAAAGCACCGGAAGATTAAAGAAAAGTCCAAAAGGATTTAAAGAGTTAAAAGCAAAACCAAGAAATGGAAAAACTAAAATGAAAGAGGCAAAAGACTGAGAAATAGTTTCTTTTAAATAATCGTTTTTTAAAAAACTTAGTTTTTCTTTAATAAAAGGAGAAATATAAATTATGCCTAAAAAAGAAAGAAAAGAAAGTATTGTTCCGATTTCAAAAATTTCTTTAGGAAAAATCAAAAGAATAATAATAAGCGCTGTTAGAATAATATTTCTTTTTAGCGGTATTCTTCCAGAAAAACTCTTAATAAAAATTAAAAATAAAATGAAAATAAAGGCTCTTAAAATGCTTCCTTCAAAGCCAACTAAAAATAAATAAAAAAGTAAAATAAAAATTGAAATAAGAAGCGAAATTTTATAATTTAACCTCAAATTTCTCAAAAAAGATAAAAAAATTGAAAAAATTAAAACAAGATTACTTCCTGAAGCAACTAAAATATGAGAAATGCCTACTTTTTGAAAATTTTTATAAAGATCCCTATCTTCAATATTCTCGCCAAAAATAAGTCCTCTTAAAATATTTTCTTCTGGCCAAGGAAGGTTTTTCTTTATTTTCTCATCATAAAAATTTCTTACTTTAGAAGAAATTCTAAAAATAATATTAGCTTTTTCTTTTTGAAAAATTTTTGGAAAATAAATCCTATTTTCTTTAATTTCAAAATTATCAAAAATTAGTTTTTCTCCTAAGTTTACCTTTTCCCTCAAATATAAAAAGTAATTTCCTTTATTTTTTAAGTTAACGGCTTTTACCTTGTAGTAATTTTGAATTTTTTGAGGATGAGAAATAACTAAAAATTCATTATTTGGAGATTCTTTTTGGAAATTAAGTAAAAAAACTATAAAAGCTAAAAAAATCAAAAGAAAAAAATATAAATTAGCTTTCATTAAAATTTGCCCCTAGGAGGACTCGAACCTCCATCTTCTCCTTAGGACGGAGACGCTCTTCCTTTGAGCTATAGGGGCATTTTTCTCTTTTTATATTTTAAAATAAAACTCATGAGATTTCTTTCTTTGTGCTTAATTTTTTTAATCATTTTAGGTTTTGTCTTTGCCGAAGAAGATGGTTTTCAAAAAATTCAAGATGAGGTTTTTAGAATTTTAAGAAATATTATTATGTTTCTTTTTTCAGCTTTAATGCTTTTATCTGGTTTAGTTTTACTTTTTTTAGGTGTGAAATATATTTTTGCTAAAGGTGATATTAAAGAGCTTCACAAAACGCTGCTTTATGTAGTCTTAGGTATTATTCTTTTAGCAAGCTCTTTTTTTGTACCTAATCTCTTAAAAAACCTTATTGAAGGTTTAAGATCTTAATTTTCTTCTTTAAGTATTTCTTCTAATTCTTCTGGCGAAATTAAAACTCTTCTTGGTTTAGATCCTTCTTGTGGTCCTACGATTCCTTTTTCTTCCATCAAATCTAAAAGCCTTGCAGCTCGAGCATATCCTATTTTAAGTTTTCTTTGAAGAAGAGATGTCGAAGCTTTGCCGGTACTGACAACAATCTTTATAGCTTCTTTAAGAAGCTCTTCATCTTCAGCATCTTCAAGGTCAGGAAGATAACTTTTTTCTATTTCCTCTATAGAAATTTTTTTAATTTCTTCTTCAGTAATTTTTTCCGATTGATTTACCCAAAATTTTACAATTTTATTTATTTCTTCTTCGCTTATAAAAGGAGCTTTAACTCTTAAAGGTCTATGAAGATGAGTAGAAATAAAAAGAGCATCACCAGAACCAATAAGTTTTTCTGCTCCTCCAGTATCTAAAACAGTTCTCGAGTCAACTTGGCTAGCTACCTTAAAACATATCCTGTTGGGTATATTTGCTTTAATTAAACCAGTAACAATATCAACAGATGGTCTTTGCGTTGCTAAAACAAGGTGTATGCCTGTAGCTCTTGCCATTTGAGCTAAACGTATAATTATTGTTTCTACAGAAGAACCGTAAGTTACCATAAGATCTGCCATCTCGTCAATAACTAAAACTATTCTTGGCATTATTTTTTCTTTTCTTTGAATCTGTTTTTTGTTATAGCTATCTATATCGCGAGAGTTGGTAGCTTCTAAAATTTTATATCTTTCCTCCATTTCGTTTACCACCCAATTAAAAACTGCTAAAGTCTTCTTTACATCAGTAATAGGATCAAGAAGAAGATGAGGAAGAGATTGATAATTTACAAGTTCTACTCTTTTAGGATCAATAAGAATAAGATTTAAAGTTTCTGGCGTATTCTTCATTAAAAAAGAAATAAGCATATTATGAATAAAAATAGACTTTCCTGAACCTGTAGTTCCAGCAATTAAAAGATGGGGCATTTCAGCTAGATCGGCAAAATAAGGTTCGCCGTTTATTTTTCTTCCTACAGGAAAAAGGAGAAGGTTGTCAGAGTTTAAAAATTCTGGAGTATTCAAAACGTTACCCAATCTAACCACTGCTGATTTTATATTAGGAACTTCTATTCCTATAACTGCCTTTCCTGGAATAGGAGTTTCCAAAATTAAATTAGGAACACCTAAAGCTAAAGCAATATCATTTTGAAGACTCAAAATTTTAGAAAGCTTTACTCCTTCTCCTGGTTTTAAAGAAAATCTTGTTACTGCTGGTCCTATTTCTACTCCGACTATTTCTGCTTTTATTTCGAAACTTTCTAATGTTTTTATAATAATTTCAGAAGTTTTATTAACATCCGGGGCCACAACTTCTTCCTTTCCTTGTTTAAGAAGCTCTAATGAAGGAAGCTCCCATTTGCTTTTTTGAATTATTTTTCTAAGAGGTAAAGATGGAGTTGGTTTTTCTATTTTTTTCGGTTTTGCTTTAGTTTCAACTTTTAATTCTTGTTTTATTCCTTTAAGCGGTTCTTCTATTTTTTCTTTTTGTAAAGTTTTTTCTACTTCTTTCTTAGCACTAAAAAATAAAGATTTAAAAAATAAGAAAAATTTTTCTTCTAAAATAAGCCACAAACCGAAAATTGAAAGAAGAAAATAAAAAAGAAAGCTTCCTAAGGGTCCAAAAATGTAAGCATTAAAATAAAGAAGCTTTCCTAAATAACCACTTTCTCCAAAAAAATATTCAATATAAAAACCTATAAAAATGAAGATAAAAATTAAACCAAAGGCTCTTTTAAGAATTTGAAACCAAGAAAATTTTTTAAAAAGAAAAAAAGAAAGAAAGATTAAAAATGGTGGTGAAAAATAAAAAGTCCATCCTAAAAGCTTTTGTAAAAAGACGTATAGTTTATAAGTAATTAATCCCTTAGGACTTAAAATAGAAAGAGTGAGAATAAAAGATAAAAAAACTAAAAACCAGCCTAAAAAAGGTTTAAAATTTTCTGAATTAATTAGTTGAAAAATTTTTTCTTCAAGTTTTATCTTATTTTTTTTATTATTTCTTTTCATCAATTAAAATTATAAAAAACAATGGTTCTTATTCAAAACAAAGATATTTTCCGAAATTACGAGATTTTAGAAACATTTGAAGCAGGAATAGAACTTTATGGTTTTGAGGTTAAGTCTATTTTAGTAGGTAAAGGAAGTTTAAAAGGAAGTTATGTCACTTATAAAGGAAGAGAACTTTTCTTAGTTAACTTTTATATACCTCCTTATCAAGAAAAAAATGTTTTTAAAGGATATGATCCTTTAAGACCTAGAAGACTTCTTTTAAAAAAGAAAGAAATTGATTATCTTATTTCTAAAATAAAAACTAAGGGGTTGACTGTTTTGCCGCTGAAGATTTATAATAAAAATAGACTTATAAAAGTAGAAATTGCTGTGGTCAGGGGTCTTAAAAAATACGAAAAAAGAGAAAAGTTAAAAGAAAAAGAGTTTAGAAGGGTTAAAGAAAGAATCCTCAAAAATTTTTAAGGGGGTGAGAATGGAGGTCGAGGAGGAATAAAGAAATCATTGGAGCTGGCAGGTTGGCAACCTTAACAGCTAAATAAGTGCCAACAGAGTCCCAGCTTACGCTCTTTCGTAAAGAAGAGCGGCTTCTAAGAAGCTTAGCGGAGGAGCTTCTTAGGGGTTAAAATTTCTCCGCTAGGTTTTAGGTGATGGCTCTAGCCTAAAACCGAAATTAAAGAGCCTTTGCTTCTCGAAGGTTTGTTTGTTTCCCTTCGAGAAGTCAAATTTAAAAAACAAACTGCGCCAGGAGAGCCAATGATTTCTTTTCCTCCGATGGGGGTTCGACTCCCCCCACCTCCACTTTTATAAAATTCCTGTTACTCTTTCTACTTCTTCTAAAGTAGTAACTTTCTTTAAAGCTTTAATAAGGCCATCTTGTTTCATACTTACAAAATTATCCTTGATTTCTAAATATATTTCTTCTTCTGTAGGATTTTTTAAAATCAGGGGTTGAAGTTCTTCTTCTAAAACAAATAGTTCAAAAATGCCAATTCTTCCTTTATAACCTGTATTAAAACACAAACTGCAACCTAAACCTTTAGCGAGTTTGAAATTATCTAAATCAAAATCCTTATTTACTCTACTGGGTAAGTTTTGGAGTTCTTTTTTTATTTTTTCTCTAGTTTTTTCGTCAGGCTCATATTCTTCTTTACAATTTTCACAAATTTTTCTTACAAGTCTTTGAGCGATCACAAGTCTTAACGCTGAAGGAATAAGTTTAGGATCAACTTCTAAGCTTATAAGCCTAGGAATTGCTCCTAAAGACGAGTTAGTGTGTAAGGTTGAAAGAACAAGGTGTCCTGTCAAAGAAGCCTGAATGGCTGTGTTAGCTGTTTCTTTATCTCTTATCTCACCAACTAAAATCACATCGGGGTCATGTCTTAAAAAAGCTTTAAGTGCTGAAGCAAAAGTTAAATTTTTCTTTTCGTCTATTTCTACTTGAGTTATCCCTTCAATTCTGTATTCGATAGGATTTTCAATAGTTATGATCTTTACTTCGGGTCTTTTGAGTTTCATTAAAATAGAATAAAGAGTTGTTGTTTTTCCTGAACCTGTAGGACCAGTATTAAGGATCATTCCATTAGGAAGGAAAATGATTTTATTTAAGATTTCATAATCATCTTCTCTAAGCCCTAAATCCTCTAAAGATTTTGTGATTTTAGAAAAATTTAATATTCTAATAACAAAGGCTTCACCATAACCTGTTGGTAAAGAAGAAACACGAAAATCTATTTTATTTTTTTCAAAATTTACAGAAAAACTGCCGTCTTGTGGTTTATCAGTGATATTTAAAATCATTCCAGAAATGATTTTTATTCTGTTTTTAATAATCTCATAGTTTTCTTTATCTAAAGAAATAACATCATAAAGAAGACCGTCTAAACGATAACGAACTATTACTTTATCTTCATAAGGTTCAAAATGAATATCAGAGGCATCAAATTTTAACCCTCCGGCAATAATAGTATCCAATATAAAAAAGGGATTTTCTTTTAAAAGCTCTTGACAAAAATTTTGTAAAAGCTCTTTTCTTGTTATTTCTTTATTTACTTTTTCAATCACTTCTTGGCTTAAATCTAAACTTTTAGAAATTTTAAGTTTTTTAAGTCTAATCAAGCTATATTCGTCTAAAGCTTCTAAAAAACTAGAATTAGAAATTATACCCCAAACAACTTCCTTTCTTTTTTGTTTTAAATTCTCCATAAAATCTTTAAGACCTGGAAGCAGAGGATCAACAATACCGATAATAATTTTTCTGCCATCATCTTCTATAGGAATGAGTTTAAATTTTTCAGCTTCTTCTTTAGAAATAGTCTCTAAAGCTGCTGGTTTTGGTTTTAAAAGAGAAAGGTTAAAATAAGGAACACCCAATCTCGAAGCTAAAACTTGGGCCAAATATTCTTCTTGCTCTCTTTTTTTTCTTTTTATTTCTTCCCACTCTATCATCAAGAATATTATAAGATGGTTTAAAATTTAAATTAAATGAAATCTTTTTTCAAACTTCTATTTTTTTTCTTTTTTGTTTTTTCAAGTTTGCTTTTAATTCTTTATTTCTATTTTTCAAAAGATCTTCCTGAACCTAGCATTTTAGGACAAAAAATAGTCAGTGGCGGCGTAGAAATTTATGATAGAACAGAAACAGTTCTTCTTTACAAAATAGGATTTAGAAGAAAATGGGTTGATTATAATGAAATTCCTGACAAAGTTATTAAATCTTTTTTAGTAGCTGAAGATGTTGAATTTTTTAAACATAAAGGTGTAAGCTTAAGAGGGATTATAAGATCAATATATTTAAATTTAAAAAAAGGAGAATTTTCTTACGGAGGCTCAACGATTACTCAACAGCTTGCAAGAAATCTTTTTTTAACTAAGGAAAAAACTTTAGGAAGGAAAATTAGAGAGATTATTCTTGCTTGGAAAATTGAAAAAAAATATTCTAAAGAAGAAATTTTAACTTTTTATTTAAATTCTATTTATTTAGGAGAAGGAAATATTGGTGTTGGGGCCGCTAGTGAGTATTATTTTGATAAAAAAATCCAAAGGGTTTCCTGGTCTGAAGCTGCTATTTTGGCTAGTATTGCTCGAGCACCAGCTCTTTATGCTCCAACTTCTCCGGAAAATTTAAAAAGATTAAAAGAAAGAAGGGATTTTATTTTGAAAAAACTTTATGAAAGCGGTTTTCTTTCTTCAATAGAATATGAAAAAGCTTTAAAAGAAGAAATACCTTTAGTTAAAGGAAAGTATGCTGGAATTATTGCGCCGCATTTTGTTATGGAAGTAATTAACGTTCTTAAAGAAAAATTTCCTAATAAGAATTTAGAGGAGCTTAATCTTAAGGTGGTAACAACTTTAGATTTAAAGCTTCAAAAAATTGCTGAAGAAACTATCGAAAAAAGAGTAAAAGAAAATAAGGAGAAATATGGAAGTACTAACGGAGCTTTAATGGCTATTAACCCTAAAACAGGAGAGGTTTTAGCTTTAGTAGGTTCTAAAGATTTTTTTGATGAAACTATTGACGGTCAAGTAAATGTTCCTTTTAGAAAAAGACAACCTGGTTCAGCTATTAAACCACTTGTTTATTCTGCTCTTTTTGAATTAGGTTATCCTGATAAAACAATAGTTTTTGATGTTCCTACAAATTTTGGAAATTATAAACCTAAAAATTTTGATGGTAAGTTTAAAGGACCGGTAAATTTAAGACAAGCTTTAGCAGAATCAAGGAATGTTCCCTCTGTAAAGGTTTTTTATCTAGCTATTCCTGAAAGAGTTATTACTTTAGCTAAAGAAGCTGGTATGGAATATCTTGATGATTGGAAAAAATATGGACTTTCCTTTGGTTTGGGAACAGCAGAAGTAAGAATGGCTGACCTTATAAGATTTTACGGTGCTTTAGCCAATGATGGCATTTTGGTTTCACAAACTTTAATTTTAAAAATTGTTCAAGAAGGTAAAATTATTTACGAATATTTCCCTCAAGAAAAAAGAATAATTTCTTCGGAAACAGCTCGTTTGGTAACAGATATTTTAAAAGACAAAGAGGCGAGAAGGGGGCTTTTTCAAAGAAGTTTTTATCTAACTGATTTTGGTTTCTATGAGGTGGCTTTAAAGACAGGAACAACACAGTTTTATCAAGATGCCTGGACTTTTGGCTATACTAAAGATTTAGTTGTTGGAGTTTGGACAGGAAATACTAATGGACAAAGACTTAAATCTCAAGCCGCAAGTATTGTCGCTGCTTTACCTATTTTTCATGATTTTATGCAAAAACTCATAGATGAAGGCGTTCTTCCAGAAAACAAATTTGATCCGCCAGAAAAAAGAGAAGTAAATAAACCTATGCTAAACGGTGAATGGATAACACCTTACGGAATTCATGATATTCTTTTTTATGTAGATCGTTTTGATCCTTTAGGACCTATTCCTTTAAATCCAGAAAAAGATCCGCAATTTTTGCTTTGGGAAGAGGGTGTTCAAAATTGGCTTAGATCTTTTGGTGAAAATAAAGAATTTTAAAATTAGAAAATTTTCTTTGAAAATCAAGTTTTATTTCTTCTAATTTATATAAATCAACAGGGTTTAAAAAATGAATTTCGATAACTTTATTTTTTAATTTAATTTTTATTTTTGCTTCCGGAAAATGTTTTTTTAAAAGATAGGCTAATTCATAAATTTCATTTAGATGAAAATCAAGTCTTTTAAACATTAAAGATGCATAGAAACATAAATAAAGTCCTCATCTAAAGGAGAGCTAAGATAAAGAGGAAAAGATTCTTCTCCTGCAGAAAAAAAGCTTAAAAATACTTTTTCAGAATCATAAACGCTAAAACCATCGAAAAAGAAATCTAAGTTAAACTTAATTTTAAATTCATCTCCTCCGTAACTATTTTCTTTAATTTCGAAATCGACTTCATTTTTTGCTTCGCCTAAAAGTTCATTTTTTGAAATAAGATAAATTTTATTTTCTTTAAAATCAAAAATTACATCAAGTTCTTTTAAATCAGTTGTATAAACCTTATTAAGTTTTAAAGCTTTTAATATTTCTTCTGTATTTACTTCTAAAGTAAAAAGAAAGCTTGTTGGTTCGACAAAATCTTTATAATTTGGATAATCTAATGATAGAATCTTAGTGGTTAAAAGATGGTTCCCTATTTCAAAAGAAACTTGGTTCTCCTCGAAATAAATTCTTAATTTTCCTGTTTTCTTCTTAATGTTTGTATATTCTTTAATAATTCTTTGAGGTAAAAGAACTTTAATTTCGCTTATATTTGTTTCGTAAAAAACAGGTTTTATTTTTTTTACTCCTAATCTAAAAGAATCTGTGGAAACTAAACTAAGTCCGTTTTCAGACAAGTCAAAATAAATTCCTGAATATTCAGGTCTTATATCAGAAGTTTTCAAAATTGGTTTTAGTTTTTCAACAACATCTAAAAAAATTTCGTTATCTATTTCAAAAAAGTTATCTTTAGTAACTGGTGAAAAAGTTGGGTAATCTTCTTGAATAAGTCCTGGTAAATTAAGAAAGAATTTTTTTCCTCTAATGTAAAGAGTATCATCTTTTGTTTCTAAAGTAATATCTTCTTCATAAAGGTTATCTACAATGTTTTCGAATTGTTTAGCTGGAATAAGAATTTTTCCTTCCTTTTCAATTCTTACAGGAAATTTTGTTTGATAGTTGATTTCTAAGTCTGTGGCAGCAATAAAACATTCACCATCTTTAGCTTCAAGATAAAAATAGTTGAGAATATTGATATCTGTCTTTTTTGGACAAACACTTCTTACTACTTGTATTATTTCTTTTAATTTTTCTTTTGAAATAGTAATAATCATATTAGTAATCTTAAAAATGTTAATTCTTTTTAAATTTTATCTAAAATTTTAATTAAAAACATTTTGTTTTTATTTAAAAAAAGTGTAAAAATTGTTAACTTTCTAAAAGTTTTGCTTTAATAATTTCTATTTCTTTTTTAAGCTCTTCGTTTTTATTCAACTCTTCCACAGTTTTTTCATAAAGATAAATAGCAGTCGTATGATCTTTTTTTAAAATTTCCGCAATTGATGTATAAGAAAGTTGACTATATTCTCTCAAAAAATAAACTAAAAGCTTTCTGATTTGTGTAAGATGTTTATTCCTTAATTTTTTGAAAAGTTCTTCTTCTTTTATTTCATAATGAGAAGTGATAACTCTGATAACTTTTTTAGGGGTAACCTTTTTATAATAATCTTTTGAAAATCTTTTAACAATCTCTTTAACAGTTTCTAAACTTATTTTTTCTATAAATTGACTCTCGAAATAGATAGCAGTTAAAATTCCTTCAAGTTCTCTAATGTTATTCACAAATTTTTCAGCAATAAATTCATAAATTTCTTCACTAAGTTCTAAACCTTTTTCTTGAGCTTTCATTTTCAAAATAGCCACTCTTGTTTCAAAATCAGGAGGATTAATATCGATAACTAAACCACCTTCAAATCTTGATCTTAGTCTTGCTTCTATATCTTGAATAAGAGAAGGTGGTCTATCTGATGAGAAAATAATTTGTTTAGAAAGATTATAAAGATAATTAAAAGTATGAAAAAGTTCTTCTTGAGTGCTGATTTTGCCAGAGAGAAAATGAATATCATCTAAGATAAGAACATCAACATCTCGAAATCTTAATCTAAATTCTTCTGTAGAATGATTTTTAATAGAATTTATAAAAAGATTGGTAAACTCTTCTGTCGTGAGGTACTTAACTTTAAGATTTTTAAAGTTTTTACAAATTTCATTGCCTGTAGCCTGAAGAAGATGAGTTTTTCCAACACCTACAGGACCATAAATAAAAAGAGGATTATGTAAGCCACCCGGATTTTTGCTTACCGCTTGACAAGCAGCAAAAGCAAGTTCATTTGTCTTACCAACAACAAAATTATCAAACCTATAACGAGGATTTAAGTTTGTTTGAGGATTAGTTTCAAAAATAGAAAGCTTTGGGGTTTTTAAAGCTAAGGTTTGAAGCCTTTTAATAACTGTTTTTCTTGAAGAAATAGCTATTTTTTCCTGAGAATTTTCAACTATTATTTCAATATTTTTAACCTCAGGAAATTTATTTTTAATAATTTTAAAAACAAGAGGTAAATAGTTTTTTTCGATCCAATTTTTGATAAATTTACTAGGAACAGAAATTTTTAAAGAACTATGTATATAAGTTTTTGGCAGGAATTCGTTAAACCAAATGTTAAAACTTTTTTCTCCTACAGAATTTTTGATTTCTTCTAGAATTTCTTTCCAAAGAGATTCAAAAGTTTCTAAGGTCATTTCTTATCTTGTATTATAATATAAAGTGTAAAAGAGTTCAAGAGATAAAAAATGACAAAAAGAAAGAAAAAAAGAACATCAGGATTTTTAATAAGAAAGAGAACGAAAGCAGGAAGAAGAATTCTTTTAAGACGAAGAAGAAAAGGAAGAAAGAGACTAGCTTAATTTAATGCTTAAGAAAATTTACAGATTAAAAGGAGAAGATTTAAAAGTTTTTTTTATGCAAAAAAATAAAACCTTAAAAAATAAAAATTTTTTGATAATTTTTAGAGAAAACAATTTAGATTTTCCAAGATTTTCAATTAAATTTAATGCTAAGATTTTTAAAAAAGCAGTTAAAAGGAATAAATTAAAAAGAAGAATTTATGAGATCATAAGAAAGAATTGGGGAAAAATTGTGGATAAAAAGTTTGATATTGTTATTTTCCCTTTAAAAGAAGAATTAATTAACGAAAAATTCGATTTATTAGAATCAGAAGTTTTAAGTTTGTTAAATAAAATATAAAGATGAGTTTTATAGAAAACAATTTTTACGGTTTTTTTAAATTTCTCTTAGATTTAACAAAAGACTACGGTTTAGCTCTTTTGAGCTTTGTTTTTATTTTAAGATTAGCAATGCTTCCTTTAAGTTTTTTAAATTTTAGAGAAGAAATAAAGCTAAAAAAAATAAGACCAAAAATAAAAGAAATAATGGAAAAATATAAAAGCGATCCTTTAAAACAAATTGAAGAGTTAAACAAAGTTTATGAAGAATTTAAATATAATCCTATTTTAACTTTATTTTTGCAATTTTTGCCCTTACCTATTTTAATTTCGATTTTCTTTGTTTTAAAAAAAATTATTCAAGAAGATAAAAAAATCTTTTTCTTAGGAATTATTGACCTAACTTCTAAAAATATTTTTTTAATTATTTTAACTATTTTAATTCAAGCAATTTATTTTTTAATGCAAACTAAAGGAGAAAAAGAAAATTTAAAAATGCAAATTTTCTTTTTGCTTCTCATCTTTTTGATAATAATTCAGTTTCCTGCAATTTTTACTCTTTATTGGTTAAGCAATCTTATTTTAATGATAATTGAAAGAAAGCTATTCGAGATTTACAACATAAAGTTTAGCGTCGTTTCTGTTCCAAAAAATAAGTCCTAAAGGAGAAATTTGTGGACTAAGAACATCAAAATTTCCATTTAAAATAATTTCTTTTTCTTCTTTATTTTGTGGATCATAGATTACAATTTTATCTTTAGATGCCTTTTTAAGCTTAAGCCAATCTTCATAGTTAATATTATTTAAAGAAACACCACAAACAAGAAGTTTTTTGAAAGTACATTTTTCTGACGGAGCCCACCAACTAAATTTTTTAATTTCCTTTAGATTTTTATCTAAAAGCTTAGAAATTAAAACACCATTTTCTTCATAAGAAAAAAGTAAAAATTTTTGATCATCGCTTGAAAGTAAAGAAGGCCAAGATTTTTTATCAAAAAGAAGTTTAATTTTGCTAGGATTTTTAAGATTTAAAGAAAAAATTGGTGTTGAAGGTGAAATAAGAGGATCTGCCCAAACAAAAACATCATCTCCAAAAATTTCCATTTTTGCTTGTGGAAGATTTAAATTAGCTAAAACTAAAGGATCTTTTTTGAAATCACTTAATCTTAAAATTCGCCCACCCTTTTCTTCATCAAAATAAAAATAAATTAAATCATCGTTTTTCCATTTGAAAAAAGCAATATCTTCCTTTAAGGTTTTAACTTCATCAAAAGAAAAATCGATAATTTTCCATTCATTATAATCTTTTAAAATAAGTCTTTTTCTTGTAGGAGATATAGAAGGAAAGTAAACTGAAAATGATTTATAAAGCTCTTTGTAAGATTTATCATCTAGATTTAAGTATTTAACTATGCCATTTTGAGGATCATAAATGTAAATATAGGGATAAATAAGATCAATAAAAAGTAGTTCAGAATCAAAAAGAGGTTTAATTTTTTCTTCTAAAGTTGAAGTAGGAAGAGAAAGCTCTTTGGAAGAAGTTTCTTTTTTTTCTGGAATTAAAGAAGGCTCTTCTTTAGGAATTTCAAGAGGAGCTGGTTTTTCTTCAGGTGCTTCTACAATCTTTGGTTCTTTAGGAAGTTCTTTTTTTCTAGTGACAAAATAACCTAAGAAAGAAACCAAGGTTATAATAATGAGAATAGCTAATCCTAATATAAAAAGATTTTTTCTATTCATTTTATGGATTAATATCTAAAATTATGTGAAGATGGGGCCTCGTGTAATGACAAGTGCTTCCTTGCTTAGGACAACTTTTTGCTATTTTTCCTCCGTGCTCATCTGTACAATATATATCTTCTTCGCTTTCATTTAATATATGAAAACCGCAATTTAAAAAAGCATCTGCAAGCCTTTGATAAGTTATACCATTTGGCATAACATCTATACAATTAGCCCAACGGGTTCCATCTTTATGACATAAATCTGGGTATGTATAACCTTCATCATAACCCCAAGTAATAATATAACTATTTGAACCAATCTGCTTATCTACACAATTTGTTAAAGCATCAACGATTTCACTTCTCATTAATTTTCCTCGATATCTTACTATTTCATTATTATATTTGTTTTTTGCATAAATTTCATAATTTTGTCTGGCTGTGCATATATAGGGCATCCATTTTTCTCCCAAATAATTTAAATTAAGACGCGGGAAAGTGGTATCTGTAATAGGATCAACGCGATACTCATAAGCTTCATCTGGAAGACCTTCGTAAACTTTAAATTTAAGAACACCTGCCTTTTCTACATAAGGTATTTTTAATTTCACCTCAAAAATTCTTGGATTAATAATATGAAGAATTTGAGGTAAAACTAAAACAACAATTATTGCTCCTATAGAGTTCATAATCCTATTTTTTCCCGATTCTTTACTTGTAATACTTCCTGCAGAAAAAAGATATTCCACTGCTCCATAAACCATATTTAAAAAAGCTAAAGAAAACAAAACTACAATTCCTAAATTATAGATAGCTTGAAAACAACTTGCTAAATCTGAACAAGTAGTAATTTGATTAAGCCAAGGCATTTTATCTTAAAAAGGCGTCGGCAAAGGCACTTTCGCTTCTGTTTTGTTTATTCCTTACTTCTAAATTTAAAAAACCTCCACTTAAAAGATAAGGATTTAAAGTTTTATCGTTAGAAATAAAATTGCCGTTAAGTCTCCAAATAGAAGTAAGATCATTTGAAGAAAAACCAAAAGCTTTAAAGGTTATTTCTTCTTTTTCTAAAGGATTGCCTACAAAAGGAATTTCAAAATAATTATTTTTAAGATAGATAATAGAAACATCTGGTTTTTCTAAATAGATGTTACCATCAAAAGAAGAAAGCAAATTTCCATTTATTAAATTTTTGATTGAAAGACTTATCTTAAAATCTCCGCTTGAATATCTTTTATTAAGATCAATTTTTATAAAGGGTTTATTTGAAAAAATTTCAGGTGTTTCTGAAAAAGGAAGTTTCCATTCATATCTAGAAAGAGATGGATAGGAATAAACCGCTTTTGTTTTTTTATCGACAAAAACAGCAGAAACAATTGCTCCATTATTTAATTTTTTAGAAAAGAAATAAACGTCTTTTGTTTGAGCAAAAACAAAAAATGGAAAGAAAATGAAAAGAATTAAAATAGGGGTTAATCCTCGAGGGGACATTTTAGCTTTACCCACTATAGTGGGTTCAGCTATTTTTTTAGTTACCTTCGTTGCTTTACTTA
>JAVVGJ010000004.1:0-33416 GCA_032249155.1 Minisyncoccota bacterium
TGTGGTAAGAACTTGCACTAATACTAATACTTGTTCTTATACAACACGTGGATCTGGAAATATAACAGCAAATGCTACTTTAGAGGTAAATAACCAGGTTGTTGCTTCTACAACCTGCTCAGTTACTTTAGGAGGAGGTACACCTCCTCCAGGAAACCCACCAGCACCACCAAGATATGGAGGAATTTGTTCTCCTTATGTAGCAAATAGAATTTCTTATCCTAATAGTACCTCTCAATTTTCTTCTGCAGGACAAGTTTCAAAACTTAATTCTCCTTCTTCAGGACCAGAAGTAAAAAAAGGTGATACCCTTTACTTAGATGTAAGTCTTCAAAATGCCGGAGTAAATGCGAACGCAACTTGTAAATATAAAAATTGTGTAAATTATCAAAAAGGTTGGTGTGTATATATAAATAAAGATGTGCCTAGTGCAGGTTGCAGATGGACGTGCACCTATGCTGATGTTTTAACAAGTGGTTCATGTGGTTCTTGTTCTGGTTCAGCGCCAAATTGTTGGTGTAATGCTTGGTCAAACGAAACTTATACAGAAACAATAACTAATCCTCCTAATTGTAATGTAAAATCTCCGGGCGTTACTATAAGAGTTTCAATTGAAGAGCTTAGAAAATTTTTTGATACCTCTTTAAATCTTAATAATAGCTTTTCTGTAAATCCTGAAACTAATATTTCAAATAGTTCTATAACGCTTTCTTCTATGGATCAGTGGGCAAGAAGCTTAACACCTCCTTGGGACAGTTCTATTTCTCCATTAAGACATGGTTACTTTTATCTAAAATCAGAAAAAATTTCTGGTTCAATTTATAACGCACCAGATACAATTACAAGATCTGATTCAATGGATAGAAATTATGTTGATTGTGAAGAATGCACCTGGTCAGGAGGTGGTTGGATCTGTAGGTTCGCAGGAGTTGATAAAGGTTCTTATACAATATTTAATGAAAATAGTTCTTCAAACCCACGTTTTGTTAGAGGCTTAGATCCTTTAAATGTTCCTTGGGGAAGAATTGAATTTTACGTTAAACCTACAACAATTAGTATGTCTTTAAATTTAGATAAACCAAATATCAATCATCCTTCCGATATTAAAACACAAAAAAGAGATTACATTGTTGGTTATGGATTTAATATAAACTATTCACTAACACCTAATGGTACTTGGGGAAATGATAAAGGTATGTACGAGCTTAAAGTAAATGGAAATATATTACTTAGCGGAAATCGACCTGAAGGCGGTAATTATTATTATACTCCTCTTAGAGCCGGTTCATATACTTTTGATCTTTGCCATAACTTTGATGAACAAAGACATTCAAGAAGAGAAGCTGGTGAAGCTTATAGAGGAGATGGATTTATTTGTACGAATCAAAATATAACTGTTTATCGTTATGTTTGCGGTCAAGGATTTTGCTGGGAATGCAGCAGCGAGCCAGATTTTACAAATCTTAAGGCTTCATGCAACATTGTTGAAACAGCTAAATGTGAAGCTTACATTGGGAGTGATTGCAGGGCTAAAGGTAGAGAATAAAATAAATGAAAGGATTTACTTTACTTGAAGTATCTATTGTTCTTTTAATTTTAGGTATTGTTGCTGGAAGTTTTTTAGGCTTTTTTAGTTTCAATAAAACATTTTTTTATTTAAGAGATAAAGCTAAAAATTTTACTAATGCTTTGAATATCATTTCAGATATGGGTCAAAAAATAATTGAAAATCCTCCTGGTAATTATTTTTGCGGTTATGGTATTTATTTTCCTTCATCAACAAGATATGAAGTTTTAGCTTTTTCAACTTCAACAAAGCTTTGTGAAGAACTCCCTAGTGCGTCTCCTATTATGAACAGTTTTATTAATCAAAATTTGGCCCAAAAAAAGTATGTACTAAAAGACGGTTCAATTTCAACTTTCTCGCCTAAAGAATTTTCTCTAAATGAAGATTTATTATATAATTCTCAAATTATTTTTTCTACCTCTTCAGAATGCATACCCTCTTACACGCCACCAATTGTTTTTTTATATATTTACTCCTATTCAGATCTTTTCTTTATGTATCAAGGAAATGGAAATAGTTGGGATAAAATAAATGCTTCTTATCTTTACATTTGTTTTCAAAAGGGTTCTGAAAGATATAAAATTAAAATTAACAAATTAGGACAGGTAAGTATTGAAAGATGAAAAGTAAAGGAACAAGTTTTGGAGAAATAATGATAGTGTTTTTAATAATTTCTGTTGCCTTGATTGTTTTTTTAAAAATCACTTCAGATTATTTGAAATCTCTTGTTTTTGTTAAAGAATTTTTTATTTTAAATAGCCTCCTTCAATCTAAATACCAGCTTCTTATTGCTTATAGAAATAAAGCTTTAGAAAGACCTTTTGGCGTAGAGACTGTTGAGCCAGCAATTTGGCCAAATTTCACAAATAATTTTTGCATTGACTTTAATATTTCAACTGGGAAAATAAATGTTAACTCTGGTTCAAATTGTGAATTCAAATTAATTAATGGGTTAAGGTTAAACTATGCTACCTATACAATAAATTCAACTTCTTTTAACGATTATTACATTTTTTCTATCAGCGCTTATGACAGACTTAGAGGAATTTCTTCAGAAATAAAAAATATTTATATAACAAAATGGCATCCAGCTTTTTAAAAAATAAAAATTCTTATACTCTTTTAGAAGTTACCATAGTTTTGCTTTTACTTTCCTTTGCTATTTTAATTGTTTCTCAAATTTATTTAAATGTTATAAATACCTCGATAATAGTAAATGATTATTACCAGTCTTTAGAAAACGTAAGATTAGGTACAGAAAAACTTTGGAGAATTTTAAAATATGGTTGGAGCTTCAACGTCTTAAATAATGGGCAAGGTTTAAGGTTTCAAAAAAAGGATTGTACAACTACCACAATAAGTTTTGATTCTTCAAGGAGAATTTTAAATTATCAAGAAGAAAATTTGAATCCAGAATCGGTCTTCGATCCTGATCTTGTAAAAGTAAACGGAGTTATTTTTGCTACTGACACACCTAATGTAAATGAAACTTATGCTTATTTTCAGTATGCTCCTAAAGTAATTATAATTTTTTATGACTTAGAAATAAGATCTAAAAGAGGCGTGACTACAAGTTTAATTTTTGAGCAAGCTGTCGCTCCTTTAAATAGTACTTATACAAGTAATTTATGTCAAAGATGAAGAAAAAATCACAAATTCTTATTTTAACTCTTTTTGTAATGTTTGTCTCTTTGTCCACTGTTTTAGTTCTTTTAATTCCTGTAAATTATCAGCTAGTTAGAGTAAGAAAAATTATTTATTCTTTTCAGGCTTTTTCAGAAGCAGAATCTAATTTAGAAATAGGCAATTTGTATGTGACAAGGAATTCTAAAATTCAAAATTATAATTACATTGAAAATGTTTTGGGTGATTTATCTAAATGCCATGATTTTGGAAAAAAAATTGGTATTGATCCAAATAGATGGACTTATTATAGTTGTATCAAAATTGAAATTGTACCTAATAACAAGCCTACAAGCACTGAAATTTATTATTCAAAAGTCTACCCCCCTGGAGCAAATATAGACATCTATAGCTTCTATTCTAAACTTATTTCTGAAGGAAATTATAAAGGACTGAAAAGAGTTTTAGATTTTGACTTCCTACCATAAAACTTAATACTTCTATATTACGTTATAATTTAAATTGAAAAAAGAAATGACGAGAGAGGAGGCAAAAGAAAGAATTGAAAAATTAAAAGAAATAATTAATAAGGCTCGTTATGCTTACCATGTGTTGAATCAAGATCTTTATCCTCCGGAAGTTTTGGATGCTTTAAAAAAAGAACTTTTTGAATTGGAGCAAAAATTTCCTGAGTTTATTACACCAGATTCTCCTACGCAAAGAATAGGCGGTGAACCATTAAAAGAGTTTAAGAAAATAAGACATAAAGTTCCTATGCTTTCTTTTAATGATGCTTTTTCTTTTGAAGATTTAAAAAATTGGAATGAAAGAAATTTAAAACTTCTTCCACCAAACGTTAAATTAGATTATTTCTGTGAGCTTAAAATTGATGGTTTAGCTATTAAACTTGTTTATCGAAAGGGAATTTTAGAACTTGGAGCTACCAGGGGAGACGGCTATTTAGGTGAAGATGTGACTCAAAATATAAAAACTATTGAAGCTATACCTCTTTCTTTGCTTCCTTTGGAAGAAATAAAGGAAAATTTGAAAAAAGAAGGTTTAGAAAAAGTTATTAAATATTTTGAAAAAGGTTATCCAGAAGAAATAGAAGTAAGAGGTGAGGTTTTTATGCATAAAAAAGATTTTGAAGAGTTAAATAAAGAAAGAGAAAAAGAAGGAGAACCTCTTTTTGCTAATCCAAGAAATGCTGCTTCTGGTTCTTTACGTCAGCTTGATCCTAAAATAACTGCTAAAAGAAAACTTGATTCTTTTGCCTATGATTTAGTTACAGATTTAGGTCAAGAAACACATGAAGAGGAGCATAAAATTTTAAAATGCTTAGGTTTTAAAACAAATCCCAATACTAAACTCTGTTTTTCTCTGGAAGAAGTTTTAGAATTTAGAAATTATTGGGAAAAAAATCGAGATAAATTAAGTTTTGAAATTGATGGTATTGTTGTTCAAATAAATAGTAATAAGATTTTTCAAGAATTGGGTGTTGTTGGAAAAGCGCCTCGAGGTGCTATTGCTTTTAAGTTTTCACCTAAAGAAGGAACAACCATTTTAGAAGATGTTATTTTTCAAGTTGGAAGAACAGGGATTGTTACACCTGTGGCTATTTTAAAACCAGTTGAAGTTGGTGGCGTGACTGTTTCCCGAGCTTCACTTCATAATGAAGACGAAATTAAAAGACTTGACGTTAAAATTGGAGATACTGTTGTTGTTGCCAGAGCTGGTGACGTTATTCCTCAAATTGAAAAAGTTATTAAAGAGCTTCGCACCGGTAAAGAAAAAGAAATTGTTTTTCCTAAAACTTGTCCAAGATGCGGTTTTCAGTTAATTAAAGAAGGTGCTTATTGGAAATGTCCTAATAAAAAGTGTTACGCTACTCAAAAAGAAAGAATTATTCATTTTGCTAGTAAGGCCGGTTTTGATATTTTAGGCTTAGGAGAAAAAATAGTAGAAAAACTTTTAGATGTTGGTTTAGTTAATGATCCTGCTGATCTTTTTAAACTTAAAGTTGGAGATTTAAGAAAACTTCCTGGTTTTGACGTTCTTTCTGAAAAAAATCTTTTAAAGAGCATCGAATCAAGGAAAAAAATAACTTTACCAAGACTTATTTATTCTTTAAGTATACCCCACATAGGAGAAGAAAATGCTAAACTTTTAGCAGAATTTTTTAGAAAAAGAAGAGAAATTAAAAAACCAGATGATCTTCTTTTAGTTTCACAAAATTTAAGATATTTTCATTATCAAGTTATACCAGGTTTTGGTGAAAAAGTCGCTAAAGCAGTTGACTCTTGGTTCAAAGATCCTAATCATCAAGAATTTTTAAGAAAATTAACTGAAGTAGGAATAGAAATTATTGAGGAAGAAGAAAAAACCGGGCCTCAACCATTTAAGGGTCAAGTTTTTGCTTTTACTGGAGAGCTTTCTCTCTTTAGCAGAGAAGAAGCTAAAAGAAAAGTTGAAGCTTTAGGAGCAGAAACAACAGATAGCATTTCTTCAAGAGTTACCTATTTGGTTGTTGGACAAAATCCTGGTTCAAAACTTGAGAAGGCAAAAAAATATAAAAATATAAAGATAATAAGCGAAGAAGAATTTTATGAACTTTTAAAACCTTATTCAGCTGAGTAAATTCTTAAGTTCTTTAAAACTGATGCTCGCTTTGCCTAAAACAAAACCGTCAAAATTAAGCTCAGAGTAAAATTTTTTTATTTTAGAGTTATAAGAGCCTCCATAAAAAATAGGGAAGAAATAATTTTTTGTGTACCATTTTAGAAAATCATTTAAAAATTCTTTTGAAGGTAATTTACCTCCTTCAGTACTTATCGCCCACCAAGGTTCATAACAAAGATATATTTTTTTATAATTTTCCTTTTTAACCCTTTGAAGAAGAAAATTTAAATTTTTTTCTGTTTCTTCTCTTACTTCTTCAAAATTTTCTTTAGGTTCATAAGAATTTTCACTAAAAAATACTACTAAATTTATTTTTTTATCTTGAAGCGTATTTACTTTTCTTTCTATCACTTCTAAATTTTCTCCAACTCTGTATCTTTCCGAGTGACCTAGTAAAACAAAATGTGCTTTATTTATAAGTTCAAATTCATAAACAGTTTCTCCTGTTTGTGGTTTTTCAGAAATAAAACCCAAATTTTGAAGTCCCACCTTAAAGCCTTTAATTTTTCTTCTTAAAGTTAAATAAAAATAAGGATTTAAAGCAAGCCAAATTTTATTTTTGCTTTTTATTTTTTTTAATTTTTTAATTAAAGAAAGATAATCTTTTATTTTTTTAAAATATGTTTTGAAATTTAAAACGTAAATCATTTTCTTTAATTTTATGAAAAATTCAGTAAAGAAAGAAAAACCAAACAAGCAGTTTCGGTTCTTAAGTCAAAATTACCTAAAGAAATTAATTTAGCTTTTTCTCTTATCATTTTCTCTTCTTCTTCGCTAAAACCTCCTTCAGGACCAATAAGTAAATTTATTTCGTCTGGAAGTTCGCTTAAATTTATTTTTTCTCCCCCTTTATGAGCTAAATAAAAATTTTCTTTAACCTCTTTTAAAATTTCTCCTAAGGTTTTAACTTCTTTTATTTCTGGCGTATGTTTCCAACTAGTTACCTCTAAGGCAGAGCCTATAATTTTAAACCATCTTTGAGGAATTTCTTTTATTTTAAGACTGCTTCTTTGAGAAAGAACTGGTTGGAAAAGATAAACACCAAGTTCTGTTCCTTTTTCTAAGATAAGCTCAAAATTTTCTTTTCTAATAAGTGAAAGATAAAGATTAACTTTTCTTTTAGGAACTAAATCTCTTTCTTTTAAACTTATTCTTTTAAAAATAAATTTTTTATTATCTAAAAGCTCATACTCTCCTTCTTGAGAAAAATTGTTAAGAAAGAAAATTTTATCTCCATTTTTTAGGCGAAGCACATTTTTTAAGCGATTTATAACTTCTTCATCTTCAATTTTCAAGAATTCTTTTAACTCTTGATGCCAAAGAAAAATTTTTCTTCTCATCTTAGTATGGTAAGAGCAATAATTTCTTTAGTGCCCTCTTTTTTAAGTTCTTTGGAGACTTCTTTTAAAGTGGTCCCTGATGTTTTAATATCATCAACTAAAATTAATTTTTCCGGAGGTTTTTTAGTTACCCTAAAAGCATCTTTTAAATTATTTTTTCTTTCTTCTAAACTAAGCTCTGATTGATCTTTAGTTTCTCTAATTTTTTCTATATAAGGAAAAATTTCAAGACCTAAAACATTTTTAATTCCTAAAGCTAAAACCTCTGCTTGATTAAATCCCCTTTGAAAATATTTTTTTCTATGAAGAGGTACATAGGTTAGAAAGTAACCTTTAAAATCCAAATCTTTAATCTTTTCTCCTATTTTTTTACCTAAATCAAAGAAAACTTCTCTATAACCCTCATTTTTTGCAAAGATTATTTTTTCTTTTAATTTGCTTTCTTCATAAATTCCAAAACTTATAAGTCCTTTTATAAGACTTGAATGGTTTTGACATCTTTCTCCAAAACTAATTCTTTTACCGCAAATAAAACAATTAAAACTCATCTTAAAACTAATTTTTTCTAAACAATTATCACAAAAATAATCCTCTTTCCACTTTAAGCAGAAAAGACAAAATTTAGGACTATAAATATCTAAAAATAGATTGTATAATTTATTAAGGATGGTTTTAAACATTATTTTAGGAGAAAAAAGGTATTTAGGTATAGATTTGGGTTCTTTTAGCATTAAAATTGTTGAGGTTTTAGATAAAGGGAAAAATTTAGAAGTAGTTAATTTTGGTATTATCCCTATTATTAATTTTAAGCAAATTTATTCTGTTTCTAAGATTTTAGAAGAATCTTTAGCTTCTGTTTTAAAAGAATTTCTTACTTCTTTTAATATAAAATCAAAAGAAGCTATTTTTAGTCTGCCAACTCCATATCTTCTTTCTTCAAGTTTTTTTGTGCCCAATATACCTGAAAGAAGTTTACCTCAGGTTATTAAATTTGAAACCCAAAAACAAATTCCTTTAAGTTTAGAAGAAGTAGAAATAGAGTATAGATATTTTGATTTTGAAAAAGAAGGACAAAAAAATTGGCTTGTTTTTTTAACAGCTGTTCCTAAAACTTATTTTCAAAAAATAGAAAACATCGCTAAGCTTTCTAAATTAAATGTTAAAGGTTATGGAGCCGAATTTTTTAACTTAGAACCATTTTTTGTTTTAAATAGAGGTACATTTTTTGCTGTTGACTTGGGACATTCTTACTCCAATTTATTTGTTATTAAAGAAGATAAAACTATTTATGCGACTAAATTAAGTGTTAGAGGTTACGATTATTTGGATATGGTGATGAATATAACTAAGTTTACTGAAGAAAAAACTGTTGAGTTTGTACAAAAAAAAGGTTTTAGTTTTAACCCCGAAGAGAGAGAACTTAAAAATATTTCCGATAGCTTTATGGATAATTTAGTCAAAACAATTGAAATTGAAGTGCAAAAAACAGAGGATAAACTTTTACTTAAACCAGAGAAGCTTTATCTTACAGGCGGTCTTTCTGCTTTGAATGGTTTTAAAGAAAAGTTTTCTCAAAGATTTAATAAATATCCTTTTGAAATTTTAGATATTACTGAATTTGTTTCTGGAGATAAATTTAAAATGCTTAAAGAAAAATCAACCTTATTTACACAAGCTTTAGGAGTTGTTTTTAGAAAAATAATGTCTTAAAATTTTTTTAATGGAAAGGTTTAAAATTTCTGAAATAATTCCTATCGGACTTTTACTTCCTTTTCTTATAATTTTAGGTATCGAACTTCTTTTTGTCTATGGACTTTCCTATTACAATCAAAGTCAGGAAAATTTTCTTAATCAAAAAAAAGCAGAGCTGGACAGAAAGGAAAATGAAATCTCAAATAAAATAAAAAATAATGAAGCTTATTTTGTTTTCTCTCAATATGCTAATGCTTCTTTTCTAGCTCAAAACAAAATCTCTTTAAATACAGTTTTAGAAAAATTTAATGCTTCTATGCCAAAATTTTTAAATATTAAAAATTTTAGTTATGATGAAGAAAATAAAGAATTAAATTTAAATCTTTCTCTTAGAAGTTGGGATGAATATTTGAAATTTAGAAATTATCTTCAAAAAACAGCTAAGTTTAAAATTAAAAAAGAATCTTACCCGCAATATGATCAAAAGTCAGGTAATTTAACTTTTAATCTAACCTTAACCTTAACACCAGAATTTTTTAAATAATGAGGATTTTTATCAATCTTTTACCAATTATTTTGATTAGCCTTATTGCTTATGTTTTTGTAAAAAACCTTATTCCTGAATATCAGAGAACTATTTCCTTAGCCCAAGAAATTAATAAATTAAATAATAGAGAGAAAGATTTGAAAGAACTTGAAAGAATAATTAATGAGCTTTCCAAAGATAAAAATATTGCTAAACTTATTGAAAGAAAGGAAACTTTAGAAGTATGGCTTCCAAGAGAACCACAAATTACAGAAATTATTGCTTATTTTGTAAATACTTATAGAACTTTAGGCATAGGAGAATTTCCTGGAACAAACTTTAACATTTCCGAAGAAGAAAAATATTTTGTTTCTCCTTTTGTCCTTCCTGTTTCTTTTGTTACTTTCAACATTTCTTTTGATAATTTAGATATGAATAAAATCCAAGAATTTATTAGTTATGTTGACAAATCTTCAAGAATTATGAAAATAAAAAAAGCTGATTTTACCATTGATGAAAAAGGAAACATTAAATCAAATTTTATTGTAGAAACTTATTATCTTATCTTAACGCCAACGAAAAAATGAAACTTTCAGCATTAATAACCATTGCTATTTTTTCCTTTGTAGCCTTTTTGGGTGTTGTTATCTTTCTTTTTTGGAAAGCAGGTATTTTCAAAGCTGAATATGAACCTTCGGATCTTTTAAAACTTATTCAAAGTCAGCTCGAATTTATCAAAAATTATGATTTTAAAAAATCTTCAAGTTACGTTAATAATTTAAATACAGAAAAAGTGGTTTTACCAGAAATTCAAGAAGGAGAACTTGGTAGACCATCGCTTTTTTCTAATCCTTACTGATGCAAGAAAAATTAATTATTGAACATTTCAAAGAAAAATATCCTAAGATTGAAGAGTGGCTTATGGAAGCAAAAATGGTTGGTATGAGCTTTGAAGAATATTTTTATAATAAAAATCTAATTCCTGTCTCTGAATTTTTAGATTTTAAAGCTAAAATTTATAATCTTCCCGTTAAAAAATTCGAAATAGATGAAACTATTCCTTTAGAAATAATAAATAAAATTCCTGAAAAAACAGCTTTAAACTATAAGGTTCTTTGTTTTGACTATAAGCAAAATATTCTTTACTTAGGTGTTGTCGATCCTGAAATCCCACAACTTAATGAAAAAGTTATTGAAGTTTTAAAACAAACTTTGAAGCTTCAAGAAGTAAAACTTTTTCTTATTTCTATTCAAGATTTTTACATTCATCTTGAAGACTACCATAACTTTGAAGAAGAACTTAAAAAATTAGTTCTTGATTTTAGAAGTCAAAAAGGAAGGAAGGTAGAAGAAAAGGAAATGTTTGCTTTAGCCGAAGCGATTACTTCAGCAGAAGAAGGCCCGGTAATTAAAATGCTCGAAATAATTATAAGAAAAGCTGTAGCTTTAAGAGCTTCTGATATTCATATTGAACCGCTTCCTGATAGATTAAGAGTAAGATTTAGGCTCTTTGGAGATTTAAAAACTGTAGCTGTTTTGCCAAAAGATATGCAGCAACCACTTATTAACAGAGTTAAAATTTTAACAAACTTAAGACTTGATGAACAGAGAATTCCTCAAGATGCCAGATTTAGAGCTACAGTTCAAGGAAGAGAAATTGATTTTCGTGTGGGTATTTTTCCTACGATTAACGGCGAAAAAGCAGCTATAAGAATTTTAGATCCTTTAGTTGGTCTTAAAAAAATTCAAGATTTAGGTTTAGCTGATTATCATTATGAGATTATTAAAAGAAATATTAGAAGATCTTATGGCCTTATTTTAGTTACTGGTCCTACCGGATCAGGAAAGACAACCACTCTTAATGCTTTGCTTCAGGAGATAAATAGAGAAGAGATAAATATTGTTAGCTTAGAAGACCCGGTTGAATATAAAATTACTGGAGTTAATCAATCTCAAGTAAGACCGGAAATAGGCTATTCTTTTGCTAATGGGCTTAGAGAAATTTTACGTCAGGATCCTGATGTAATTTTAGTAGGTGAGATTAGAGATGAAGAAACCGCTGAACTTGTTACTCATGCAGCTTTAACAGGACACCTTGTTCTTTCTACTTTACATACTAATACAAGCTTAGGAGCTATACCTCGTTTGATTGATATGGGCGTTAAACCTTATTTTATTCCTTCAATTATTAATTTAGTTATTGCTCAAAGACTGGTAAGACAAATTTGTCAAAATTGCAAGGAAGAAATTGAAGTGCCACCAGAACTTAAAAGCGAAATAGAAAAAGTTTTAGAAACAGCTCCAGAAAAATTTAAAAACATAAAAGTAAAAGCTTTTAAAGGTAAAGGCTGTGAGAAATGTAATTTTAGAGGTTATGTAGGAAGAATAGGAATTTTCGAAATGTTTGAAATGACAAAAGAAATAGCTTCAGCAATTTCTAAAGGGCTTACCGAGGCTGAAATGTTTGATTTGGTAAGAAAACAAGATTTTATCTCTATGAGACTAGATGGTATAATAAAAGCAAGTGAAGGTCGAGTTTTTATTGATGAAATTTTCAAAGTTACTTAATGGATAAAAGACTTCAAGAAATTTTAGAATTTGCCGTAAGCGAAAAAGCTTCAGATATTCATATTTTGCCAGGAAGCTTTCCTGTGATTAGAAAAGATGGTGAGCTTTTTTCTTTAACACATTTTGATGCTATTACTTCTCAAGATTCAGAAAAAATGCTTTTTTCTCTTTTAGATGCAGAACTCAAAGAAAGAATTTTAAGGCAAAAGGATCTTGACTTTTCTTTTTATTTAACTGAATCAATTAGATTTAGAGCAAACGTCTATCTTCAGTTTAATGGTTGGGCTGGTGCTTTTAGAGTTATTCCTAATGAAATTAAAAGTATTGAAGAGTTAAACCTACCTCCAATCTTACATGAATTTTTAGAAAGAAGACAAGGGCTTATTTTAATAACAGGACCAGCTGGCATGGGTAAATCAACAACTTTAGCTGCTATGATAGATGAAATTAATCATACAAGGCAAGACCATATTATTACTATTGAAGAGCCTATCGAATATGTTTTTACTCCAGATAAATCAGTTATTTCTCAAAGAGAAATTCCTACCCATTCTCCTACTTGGCACAGAGCTTTAAAAGCAGCTTTAAGAGAAGACCCTGATGTCATTATGATAGGTGAGCTTCGCGATGCTCTTTCTATTTCTATTGCTCTAACAGCTGCTGAAACCGGACACCTTGTTTTAGCTACGCTGCATACTAATTCAGCTTCACAAACTATTGATCGTATTATTGATGTTCTTCCTGAGTCTCAAAAATCTCAAGCTAGACTTCAACTTGCCTCTACTTTAATAGGTATTTTGTCACAAAGACTTGTACCTAAAGTTACTGGCGGAAGAGTTCCTGCTTGTGAAGTTTTAATTGCTAATAATGCTGTAAGAAATCTTATTAGAGAGAATAAAGTTTATCAAATTGATAACGTTATTGACACTTCTTTAAGTGAGGGTATGATTTCTTTAGATCGCTCTTTAGCTAATTTAGTGCAACTTGGTCATATTTCTTTAGAAAAAGCTCTTGAGTTTAGCCTTAAACCAGAAAGATTAAAATACTTACTTGAACAATGAGATTTGAATATAAAGCTTTTACACAAGAAGGGGAATTTAAAAGAGGTATTGTTTCTGCAGATTCTAAAGAAGAAGCTTTAAGAATTTTACAAGAACAAGGGCTTTTTGTTACTTATTTAGGAGAACCAAGAAGCAGGCTTTTAGAAATTTTTTCTCGAAAACCAGGTCTTAACGACATTTATCTTTTTTCTCGTCAGTTAAGTTATCTTATTAAAGCACGAACTCCTCTTGATGAAGCAGTTAAGTCTTTATCAGAAACTTCACAAAATTTTTTCTTTAGAGACATTTTAATTCAAATCTATAATGATCTTATTTCTGGTGTTCCTTTTTCAAAATCTTTAGAAAGATTTCCAGAAGTTTTTGATGCTTATTTTGTAGGGATGATTAAAATAGGTGAAACTGTTGGTACTTTAGATGAAACTTTAAATTATCTTTCTAAACACTTAGAAAACCAAATTAAATTTAGAAATAAAGCTTTGCAAGCTTTAATTTATCCTGCCATTGTTTTTGCTATGTTTATTGTGGTGATGCTTGTTCTTTTTTATTTTGTAATTCCTCAAATTACAAGAATGTTTGTAGAAAATAATATTCCTTTGCCAACAATTACAAAGATTTTTCAATTTATTTCTGATTTCATTTTAAACTTTGGCTTTTTCTTTCTTATTATCGTTTTTGCTTTCTTCTATTATCTTTTTAAATATTTTCGAACTAAAGAAGGAAGAAAAATCTTTTTTGAGTTTATAAATTACGTACCATTTTTAAGTCCTCTTTTTAAAAATATCTATACTGCTCAGTTTTTAGAGTCTCTTTTTTACTTAACTAAAGGAGGTGTACCTTTAGTTGAAGCTTTAGCAATTATAAGAGATAGCATTGCCCATCCTGCTTATGAATATGCTTTAGAATATATGATTGAAGAAGTCAAAAAAGGTAAGCCTTTAAGCGGTGCTATGGAAGAATTTCCGGAGCTTTTTCCAGCTATTATTATTCAAGCTATGAGAACTGCTGAAAAAACTGGTCAAATGGCTGAAATTACTTATACTCTTTTAGAGTTTTATTCAGAAACAGTGGAAACTCAATTTGCTAATTTAGGTGAAGCTTTGCAGCCCTTTCTTATTTTAATTTTAGGTGGCGGTTTAGGACTTTTAGAAGCTTCTCTTTTAATACCTCTTTTAAACCTTACTAAATATATCCAAAACTTTTAGCATCTATGTATGTTATCTTTTTAATCTTTGGCCTTTTTTGGGGTTCTTTTTTAAATAATGTTGCTTATAGACTTAAAGAAGGAGAAAGTTTTTTTTTAAACCGTTCTAAATGTCCATCTTGCGGTCATGTTTTAAAAGTAAAAGATTTAATTCCTCTTTTAAGCTTTATTTTGCTAAAAGGTAAATGTCGATACTGTCAAGCTAAAATTTCTTTAAGATATCCTTTAACAGAGATAGCTACTTCACTTTTTACTTTTTCTTTAGCTTTATTTTTTAAACCCTTTAACAACCCTTACTTTTTTATTCTTTTTCTCTTTTACTTTTTTCTTCTTTCAGTTCTTTTTATCTTAGCTTTATATGATTTTGATACTTATCTTGTCGATGATAGATTTTTAATTTTTCTCCTTATTTTAGGAATAATTTTTATTTCTTATCATTTTTATTTCAAAATTCCTTTTCCAGACTTTAGCTATCTTTTAAATTATTTTTTCATTCTCCCATCTTATTTGGAAACATTCTTTTCTTCTTTTCTCCTTTCTTCAATTTTTCTTTTTATTTATCTTCTTACTAAAGGAGAAGGTTTAGGTTTTGGAGATGTTAAAACAGTTTTCACAATTGGTCTTTTTCTAAAACCTGGTGATGCTCTTCTTTTTTTAGTTTTTTCTTCTTTGTTTGGTTCAATTTATGGCCTTATCATATTTTTAAAAGAAAAAAATCTTAAAAAACCGATACCTTTCATACCTTTTTTCTTTTTAGGTCTTTTAAGTGTTATTTTATTTGGCAATTATTTTACGAGACTTTACATCCAACTTTTTCATTTTTAAAAGAGTTTTATTCATTTTGTGGTAAAATTAAATTATGTTAGATAAAGAAAAATTAAAACATTATGCTTTTTTAGCTAGGCTTACTTTAAGCGAAGATGAGTTAGAAACTTTTTCTTCACAGCTTCAAAAAGTTTTAGATTATGTGAGTAAAATAAATGAGCTTGATTTAACTGATTTTGAACCGTTAACCAATCTTCTGCCATCTTTACCTTTAAGAGAAGATAAGCCTGAAGAAAGCAAAAACAGAGTAGATATTATTAATAACTTCCCTGATAAAGAAGGAAATTATCTAAAAGTTCCTAAAATTCTTTAAATATTCTTTAAAGATTAAAAGATTAAAAATATTTTATTTAAAAAATTTTTAAATATGGCTTTAATTAAAAAACCACCAATTGTTACTATTTTAGGACATGTTGATCATGGAAAGACTTCTCTTTTAGATTATATTAGAAAGACAAACGTAGTCAGTTTAGAAGCTGGTGGTATTACTCAAAAAATAGGAGCTTATGAAATAGAATTTAAAGGAGAAAAAATTACTTTCATCGATACTCCAGGGCATGAAGCTTTTACTAAACTTAGAGAAAGAGGATCTAAAATAGCAGATTTAGCCATTTTAGTTGTTGCTGCTGACGAAGGTGTTAAACCGCAAACCAAAGAAAGTTTAGAATTTTTAAAAGCATTTAATATTCCATTTATTGTGGCTTTAAATAAAATAGATAAAAAAGAAGCTGATCCTGAAAGAGTTTTAGGAGAACTTACAGAAATAGGGGTCATTCCAGAAAAATGGGGAGGAGAAACTCCTATAATTTATACTTCAGCTAAAACAGGTGAAGGTATTGATGAACTTTTAGAGACAATAATTATTTTAAGAGACTTATATGATATGAAAACAGAAGACGAGGGCAGGGCTGAAGGTTATATTTTAGAAGTTTTTAAAGATCCTAAAAGAGGCATTTTGGCTAGTCTTATTATTAATAAAGGAAAGTTAAAGTTTGGAGATTTTTTAGTTACGGCTTCTTCTTATGGTAAAGTAAGAATTTTAGAAGATGATTTGGGAAATAAAATAAAAGAAGCTAAACCTTCAAAACCTGTTCTAGTTGGCAATTTTGAAGCTTTACCTTCAGCAGGAGAAGAATTCAGAGTTATTTCAGAAGAGGAAAAAGAAAAAGTTCAGGAAATTCTTCAAGAAAAAGAAAAAGAATATTTCAAAAAGTTTATTTTTGTTTCTTCAGAGTCTAAAGGAGATATTAACTTAATTGTCAGAGCTGATCACATAGGTTCTTTAGAAGCTTTAGACAAAGTTTTACAAAATTTAGCTGAGAGACTTCAAATTAATATCAAAATTATAAAACAGGATTTAGGACCTATTACAAGCCAAGATTTAGATTTAGCCAAAGATTTTGAAGCCATCTTTGTTTCTTTTAATTTAAAAAATCCTAAAAATATCTTAGATGAAATTAGAAACCTTAATCTTGTAGTCATTGAAGATAATGTTATTTATAGAATTGAAGAAAAATTGGAAAATCTTATTAAAGGTAAAGAAGAAGAAAAAAATCTACCTAAAGGAAAACTTGAAGTTTTAGCTACTTTTAGCAAAACTAAAACCAAAAAAACAGTTGGTGGTAAAGTAATTTTAGGAAGGATTAAATTGGGAGATAAAATTATTATTTTAAGAAATGAAGAATTTATAGGGAGAGGTAAGATAATAAGTTTAGAAAAAAATAAATTGCCTTCTGAGGAAGTTAAAGAAAATGAGCTTTGTGGTTTGATAGTGGAAACTTCAAAAGATATTGAAGTTGGTGATATAATAATAGCAGAATGATCAGCGATAAAATAAATAAAATTCTTTTCTTTGTTATTCTTATAAGTCTTCTTCTCTTTTTTACTATTCTTAATTTCAGATTCTATCAAGAATATCCCCAAATTTATACTCCTACAGAAGAAATAGAAACTTTTACTACCTCAGAAATTTCTCCAGAGATTATGCAAGAAATTTTTCCTACTTCGAGTTACTAAAAATTTTTTCAGCTAATTCAAAAGGGTCATAGGAAACAACAGAGTTCATAAAAACTTCTAAACTACCAAAGTCGCTCACTATTCTATGACTTTCTCCCCTATCTACTAAGAAAGCAATATTTTTAATTTTTTCCGAATTTACGAGATAAAGAAAATTAAAATTTTCAAAACCAAAACTCCTTAATTTTTTTAAATAATTCCAAAAAGATAAAACATTTTCTCCCTTAAACTCACCTAAAAAATCAATCTCTCTTTCTTTTATAGGTGTTAAACTTAAAAAAATTTTAAGTCCCCTTTCTTCTTTAGCTAAGCCAAGAAAATTTAAAGCCTTAAAGAGATCTTTAAAATAATCTCCTTTAAAGTTTTTTTGATATTCTTCCAATCTATTCTTTAAAAATTCAAATTTCATAGGTGTATGATAAAAAGAAAGAAGTTGAAAATGAGTATGATAAATAGAAGCACCTGATCTGTAATTATAATTCCAAATTAAGATACTTGTTTTTGTTTTAAATCTTTCTTCAATTTTTTGAAACCATAAATAAGCTAAATCGAAAGCATAAAGAAAATCTTTTTCGTTAAGATCTTCTAATTCATGTTTTTTAAAGTAAAGAACGCTATGAAAAGGAGCCATTTTGGAAATGTTGCTTACAATCTTAGCTGATTCATTTTCTAAAGAGCCAAGTTCATCATTTATAGTTAAATCGCTTCGACAGAAAGGATCATAATCATCTTTTAAAGAAAAACTTTTTTTAGGTAAATGTCTTTTAGCTCGGGAAGCATTAAAAATAGTTTCTGAATTTAAGATTTTATTTCTGACAATAGTAATTTTTTGATTTAAAAAATCAGGAAAAATTTCCTTAGCTCTTGGATCTTCTAATTTTATTTCATATTCTTTGATTTCAAAAATTCTTTCAAAAATTTCTTTTATTTCTGGTTTTTGATTTAATTTATTTTCAATTTTTTCCTTCATTCAACTTTAGAAAATAATCTTTGCTTAAATTAAGTTCATTAGGTAATTTTTCTTCAAGCTTTTCTAAAATGATTTTAAATTCTTTTTTAATTTTATCCAAAACTTTTTTCTCTTCCTCGTCCCATTTTTTAAGAACCAAATTACCTGCTAAAACTCTTTTCTTTTTTTGAATGCCAATTCTAAATCTCCAGAAATTTTTACTTTTTATTTCTTTAAAAATTGACTCTATACCCTTATGCCCGCCACTTCCTGAAGCAAAAGAAACTTTAAAAAAAGGAAAAAGAAGATCAGCTTCATCATGTATTACCAAGAGATTTTCTGGTTTTAATTTAAAAAATTTTAATGCTTCTTTAACGCTTCTGCCACTTTCATTCATATAACCTTTATTTGAAGCTAAAATTAAATGATTGTATTTTGCAAAATAAAAACTCTTTTCCTCTTTTCTTTCTTTTATATAAAAATCAATTATTTCTTTCCCTATATTATGTCTCGAAGAGTAGAATTCCTCCCCTTCATTACCTAATCCAAAAACTAGCCTTATTTTTTCTTTCTTTTTCATGTTATAATTATTTTAAGAAGTAAATCTTATTTTTCGAAATGTCCAAAAAGGATTTTTTGACATTTTTAGAACTTTTTATTTTTTTTCTCTTTATTATTCCTATAAGACTTTTTGTTTTTGAACCTTTTTTTGTTCAAGGTAAAAGTATGGAGCCAAATTATTTCTCCTTTGATTATCTTATTGTTGACAAAATTAGCTATCTTTTTATTGAACCAAAAAGAGGAGATGTTGTTGTTTTCAAGCCTCCTTTTAATGACAAAGTCTATTATATTAAAAGAATTATCGGGCTACCCGGAGAAAAAGTAGTTATTGAAAATTCAAAAATTATTATCTACAACAAAGATCACCCCAATGGTTTTGAACTAAAAGAAGATTATCTTCAAGGTCACTATACATCCGGATTTAAAGAAATTACTTTGGGAAAAGACGAATATTTTGTTTTGGGTGATAATAGAGAAATAAGTTCTGATTCAAGGAGCTGGGGGCCAGTTAAAAGAGAAAGGATAGTTGGTCGAGTTTTCTTTCATTTTTCTTTTAAGAGAACCTTAGATAATTTAAAAAGTATTTTAAAGATAAAAAATGAAGCTACCATTTAGTAAAATCAAAGGAACAAAAGATAAATATGGAAACGAAGCAGATTTTTTCCTTAAACTTTATGACTTGCTTTTTAAGTTTTCTGTAAGTCACGGATTTAAATATGTAGAAACTCCTCTTCTTGAAAACGAAAAAGTTTTTACTACTAGTTTAGGACAAACTTCTGATGTTGTTGAAAAAGAGATGTTTTATCTTAAAGGAAGTGAAAAGAAAGAAAAAATTGTTTTAAGGCCTGAAAATACAGCTCCTATAGTGAGACTCTATTTTGAAGAAGGGCTTCATACAGAACCTCAGCCACTTCTTTTTTTCTATTTAGGGAAAATGTACCGTAAAGAAAATCCTCAAAGAGGAAGACTGAGAGAATTTACTCAATGGGGCGTAGAGATTATAAATACTGAAAGCCCCTTTGCTGATTTTTACGCTATCTATGTAGGATATAAATTTCTTAAAGAAATATTAAACTTTACAAATTTGAAAGTCAAAATAAATAGTTTAGGTTGTGAAAAATGTAGGCCAAAATATAAAACTAAATTGATTTCTTATTATTCAAGATATAAAAATAAAATTTGTTATGACTGCCAAAGAAGGCTTAAAGTTAACCCTCTTCGTCTTCTTGATTGTAAAAACGTTATTTGCCAACCATATAAAAAGAACGCTCCTTTTATTTTAGATTCTCTTTGTAAATTCTGTAATCTTCATTTTCAAGAAACCCTCTCTTATTTAGAAAAAACAAATACTTTTTATGAACTAGATAAAACTTTAGTTAGAGGTTTTGATTACTATGAAAGGACCGTTTTTGAATACTATCTTGAAGATGATAATTTAGCTTTGGGTGGTGGAGGAAGGTATGATTTGGGAAAAGCTTGGGGACAAAATTCTCTTCCAAGCGTTGGTTTTGCTTTAGGTTTGGAAAGATTAAAAATCGTTTTGGAAGAAAAAGGAATTAATCTCTTTTATTCTGAAAAACCTGATATTTTTGTTGCTTATGTAGGTGAAGAACTCAAAATGAAAGCTTTTGAAATTTTAGAAAATTTAAGAAAAGAAGGATTTAACGTAAGTTTTAATTTTTTTAAACAAGCTTTAAGCCAGCAACTTGAATATGCTAACAAAATTGGTGTAAAATATGTAATAATTGTTGGTTTTGAAGAAATGAGTAAAAATGCTGTTATTTTAAAAGATTTTGAAGAAGGAACACAAGAAACTATCTTTATTTCTAAATTAAGCGAAGAACTTAAGAAAAGATTAAACCAAATAAAAAATGTCTGATTGCGTTTTTTGTAAAATAGCAAAAAAAGAAATAGAAAGTTATGTTATTGAAGAAACTGAAAATTTTATTTCTTTTCTTGACATTAAACCACATGCTCCTGGGCATACTTTGCTTATTCCTAAAAAGCATGTTGCCAATCTCGAAGAACTTCCTCAAGAGCTAGGTGAAGAGTTTGTTTTTTTATCAAAAAGATTAATCACACTTCTTTCTAAAGCCTTAGAAACTAAAGATTTTACTATCGGAATAAATCATGGAAAATTAGCTGGTCAAGCTGTAGAACATTTACATCTTCATTTCATTCCTCGTTTTAAAGATGATAAAGGAGGTTCTATCCATTCAGTTGTTTATAATCCTCCTAAAGAAGAATTGTCGGTTATTTATGAAAAAATTATGAAAGTTAAAAATGAGAGTTAAAGCTAAAAGAAAAGAAGGTGAGTCATTAACTCAATTTTTGAAAAGATTTTTAAATAGATATGCAAAAAGCGGTTTAGCTTTAGAAATCAAAGATAAAATGTATCGTAAAAGAAAAATGAATGAAAGAAGGAAATATGAAGCCAGAATGTATCGCTTAAAGCTTATGAGCTTTATAAAGCAGAAGCTAAAAGAAGGCATGCCTTTTGAAAAAGCTTATGAATTGGGAAAAAGGTATATTAATTACATTAAGTATACAGGTAGAGAAGATTAATGACTGAAAAAGTTTTGGGCATTGATTTAGGAAGCAAAATCCTAAAACTTTGTTTAGGAGAAGTAGAAGCTACAGGGGAACCTAAACTCTTAACTACTTTAAGTAAAGAAATCTCATCTTTTAAAAATGGAGAAATAATTAATGAAGAAGAGTTTTTAAACGAAGTTATTTTTTTTATAAATAACTTTTTGCAAAGTTTGCCTCATAAAGATATAAACGTTGTTGTTTCTTTTTCTTCTTCGACATTTAACTTTCAAAAAGTTAGACCAAAATCTTTAGTTGAAAGCAAAACAATTGAAGAAAGTGACATTAAAAAATGTAAACATCTTGGAAGAACTTCTCTTATCTCTTCTTCTCAAGAAATCATTTATGAAGAAATTTCTAAGTTTTATCTTGATGGTTCTCAAACCCCTATAAGAAATCCATTAGGACTAGAGGCGAGATACTTAGAAATAGATATGTCAGTGATTCAGATTTTCAGCGGTTTTTTTATTAAACTTAAAAAAGTTTTTGAAGAAAACAAAATAAAAGTTAATTTTTTTCTTCCTAATCCTCTTGGTGCTTCATTAGTAATTTTAGATTCAAAAAGCAAAGAAAGCGGTTCTTTAATTTTAGATTTTGGTTTTAATACTTTAAGTTCAGCATATTTTTATCAAGGTTCTCTTACTTCTTTTAACGTTTTTTCTTTTGGTTTAGAAAATCTTCTTA
Source organism: Minisyncoccota bacterium (assembly GCA_032249155.1). Classification (GTDB taxonomy): domain Bacteria; phylum Patescibacteriota; class Minisyncoccia; order UBA6257; family HR35; genus HRBIN35. The sequence continues at coordinate 21,882 of JAVVGJ010000004.1, forward strand.
ATGATTTTTTAAGTGAATCTTCTTTAACTTTTGAAGATTTAGAAAACTTTTTTAATGAATTTCGTCAAAATCCTAATAAAAAAACTTTTATAAAACTTGGAAAAACTAAAATTTCTTTTCAAAGTTTTCAAAAAATTTTAGAAAAAAAATTATCAAATCTTTTTAAGAAAAATAATTTTTTTGACTATTTTAGTAAATTAAAATCACAATTTCCTCTTTTGGGTGGAGTTTATGTTATAGGTGGTGCTCTTATTTTTCCTCATTTAAATGAGGTTTTGAGAAAAATTTTAAAGATAAATGTTAAAGAAGGAAAAGACTTAAAAAGTGAATTAAAAGAAGAAGATTTTATTTTTTTAAATAGCTGGGGTAATATTTTTTATTTTCTAAAATCACCAGAAGAAAAAAGTTTTTTTGAAGAAATTTTTGATGGTATCAAAAGATTTTTTTCTAATCTTTTGCCATTTTGAAATGTGTTAAAATTAATAAAATGAGGGAAGTTTACTTAGATTATGCTGCTACAACTCCTTTAAGAAAAGAAGTGAAAGATGAGATGGAAAAGTATTTTTCTGAAATTTTTGCTAATCCTGTAAGTTTGCATTCTTTTGGTCAAAGAGCCTTAAAAGCTGTTGATGAATCAAGAGAAAAAATTAAAGAGATTCTTAAAGCAGAAAGTTATCGAGAAATAATTTTTACTGCTTCTTCTACTGAAGCCAATAACTACGCTCTTAAAGGTTTAATTTTCTATTTTTATTTCAAAAAAGGCTATAAAAAATCTCATATTATTACTTCTTCTATAGAACATCCATCAATTTTGGATACTTTAGCTGATTTGGAAGATTTAGAAATTATCGAAGTTACTTATTTAAAACCAAAAGAAGATGGTTTAATTGAAGCTGAAAAAGTTATTTCACAAATTAAAGAAAACACCACTTTGGTGACCTTACATTATATAAATAGTGAGCTTGGAAATAGAGAACCTGTAGAAAAAATTGGTGAGCTTTTAGAAAAAATAAATAAAGAAAGAAAAGAAAAAATTTTTTATCATTTAGATGCTGCTCAAGCAGGACTTACGGAAAATTTAAATGTTCAAGATTTAAAATGCGATTTAATGACACTTTCCTCTCATAAAATTTACGGGCCTAAAGGAATTGCTTGTCTTTATATTAAATCAGGTACACCTCTTTTAAGACTTATTTCTGGTTCCGGACACGAATTTGATTTAAGGGGCGGAACAGAAGCTGTTCCTCTTATTGTTGGTTTTGCTAAAGCTATGGAACTTGCTTTTAATGAAAGAGAAAAAAATGTTAAGCATTTTAAAGAAATTAGAGATTATTTCCTTCAAAGACTTAAAGAAGAAAATGTAAGCTTTGAAGTTAATACTAATTTAGAGAATTCTTCTCCTAAAATTTTAAATCTTTATTTTCCTCAAAAATTATCCCAAGAAATCTTTCTTTACCTCGATTTTAATAAAATTTACGTTTCACCAGGTACTGCTTGTAAATCACGTTCTCCAGAACCAAGTTATATGGTTGCCGAAGTATTTAGAAGTAAAGAAAGAGCCAAAAGAAGTTTAAGATTTTCCTTTGGATTAGAAACAACAAAAGAAGATATAGATTATGTAGTTTATGTGCTTAAAAATTTTTTGATATAATATATTAGAAATGCAAAAAGGAAATTATCAAAAACTTATTTTTTCGTTTTTAATTTCTTTATTTGTTCTTTCATTTTTCTTTAATAGCAATTTTATTTTTTCACAAGCGCAAGATATTCTTAAAGAAATTTCTAATTTTTTAAAAGGCAATTTAAGCATGCCTTCTTCTTTGACTACTTCCATACCAGTTACTCAAAAAAAAACAGAATTTTCTTTATCTTTGCTTCCTTATTTAGAAAAAGAAATCACTGGAGTTGTTAAAAAAGCCTCTCCAGCAGTTGTAAGCATTGTTGTCAGTAAATACGTGCCTATAATTGAAAGATATTATTCTAATCCTTTTGAAGAATTTGAACTTCCACCAGAATTGGAACCATTTTTTAAATTTGAATTTCAAGTTCCAGAGTATCGCACGAAAGGCTATGAAAAACAGGAAGTAGGTGGAGGTACTGGGTTTATTGTTTCTCCGGATGGCCTAATTTTAACTAATAGACATGTTGTTGATGATGACAAAGCAGAATACACGGTTTATTTAAATGATGGAAGAAAATTTAAAGCTAAAATTCTTCTCAAACACCCTGTTGATGACTTAGCTTTAATTAAAATAGATGCTTATAATTTACCCACTTTGCCATTAGGAAACTCAGATAATCTTCAAATAGGAGAATTTGTTATTGCTATTGGTAACGCTTTAGGAGAATTCCAAAATACTGTCAGCTTTGGTGTTATTTCTGGTCTAAAAAGAAATATTGTTGCTTCTGATACTTTTGGTAAAACTCAAAGGCTTGAGGATTTAATTCAAACTGATGCTGCTATAAATTACGGAAATTCTGGTGGCCCTCTTATTAATATTTATGGAGAAGTCATTGGAGTTAACACAGCTATTGTTTCAGGAGCACAAAATATAGGTTTTGCTATCCCTATAAATAGAGCTAAGAGAATGATTGAGGAATGGAAAACAAAAGGTAAAGTAGAAATACCATTTTTAGGTATTAAATATGTTTTAGTAGATGAGAAAGTAAAAGAAAGATTTAATTTGCCATATGCTTATGGAGCTTATGTATATACAGAAATTAAAAGTGACAAAGCTGTTATTCCCAACTCACCAGCAGAAAGAGCAGGCATAAAAGAAGGAGATTTGATTTTAGAAATTGACGGTGAAAAAATAACTTTACAAAATACTTTAGCAGCAGCTGTGAGAAAGAAAAAAGTTGGTGATGTAGTGACTTTAAAAATTTGGAGAGATGGCAAAATATTAGAAATTAAAGTTACTTTAGGAAAGTTACCAGAAAATCTTCTTTCTCAATAATATTTAAATAATAGAGGGCTTTTTCTAAAGTTGAAAATAAAAGTTCATATTCTTCTTCATCCAATTCTTGATCAGATTTTTCCAAAAGGGAAATAGCTTTAACTGCTTTTTTAACATCTTCTTTATTCGGCAAATCTTCATCGCTTATATTATTTATTTTTTCTTCAAAATTCTCTCCGCTATATCCTAAAACATCTAAAACGAAAAGGAAATAATTTTTTAGATTGATAAGACCTCTTTTATGGTTTTCTAAATAACTTTTTTTAATTTCTTCATAAGTTGGCGCTTTGCTTTTGAGTTCATTAAAATTTTTATATTTTTTAATAAGATCTAAAAGCCCAAGCCAAAAACCTGTTTCGTCTTTATTTTTAATTTCAAAATAAAGCCATATAAGAAAAAGATTAAATGAATAAATAAGAGAAACAAAATAAATAATAGTTTTTATAGTTTCGAAGTTTTTTATAAAAAAATCAAAAATTTTTTCAACGTCAAACATTATTTAAAACCTATTCTTTCTAAAAACTCAAAAATTGTTTCTTCTTCGAAAAGATTAGAAACAAGCTGAGCACCAACAGGAAGTTTTTTCCCGTTTTCTTTTGCAAAGCCAATATTAAAAGAAAGTCCTGGTAAATAAGCTAAGTTGATAGGAACAGTAAAGATATCAGAAAGATACATTGAAAGAGGATCCTGGGTTTTTTCTCCAAGTTTGAATGGTAAAGTAGGAGATGTTGGCATTAAAATAAGATCAACTTCTTTAAAAGCTTTCTGAAAATCCTCAAAAATAAATTTTCTTACTCTTAATGCTTTTCGATAATAAGCATCATAGTATCCATAGGATAAAACGAAAGTACCGAGAAGTATTCTTCTTTTAACTTCATTTCCAAATCCTCTTTCTCTTGATTCCAAATATTTTTCCAGAAGTTTATCTGTTTTAAAAGAAAAGCCGTATTTAATACCATCATATCTTGCTAAATTAGAACTTACTTCAGCAGTCATCACCAGATAATAAGTAGGAAGAGCATAAGGCAAAGAAGGAAGTGATATTTTTTTAATTTCATAATCGCTTTTTATTTTTTCTAAAAATTTTTCAAAAACTTCTTTAACTTTTTCATCGACACCTAATTCAAAAACTTCATTAGGTATTCCTATTTTTTTAACTTCTTTTAATTTAGCTTCATATTCCTTTGTGGTACTATCTCTTTCATCTTTACCTCTTATGATTCTAAAAACTGTTTTTACATCTTCCAAAGTTCTTGCAAAAGGGCCGATAACATCTAAAGATGAAGCCATCGCAATTAATCCATATCTGGAAACCGAAGAATAAGTTGGTTTAAGACCATAGACTCCACAAAAACCAGCTGGTTGCCTAATTGATCCTCCAGTATCAGATCCTAAGGCTATAGGAACTAGACCTCCACCTACTGCTGCCGCTGATCCTCCAGAACTTCCTCCTGGAACTCTTTCAGGATCGAAAGGATTTAAAGTAGGGAAAAAAGCAGAATTTTCTGTTGACGATCCCATAGCAAATTCATCTAAATTTGTTTTACCTATAATTACTGCTCCAGCTTCTTTAAGTTTTTTAATCACAGTGGCATCATAAGTAGCTATGTAATTTTCTAAAATTTTTGAACCAGCAGTACATCTTTCTCCTTTAACTAAAATGTTATCCTTAATAGCTATAGGAACTCCCCAAAGAGGCAAATTTTTATCTTTTTCTTTAAGACTTTCTAAAGTCTTAAAAGCTAACTCTTCAGTAAAAAAAAGAAAAGATCTTATTTTAGTATCTTCTTCTTTTAGAAATTCGAAATATTTTTCGTAAAGAGTAAAAGGATCACTTTCTAAGACAAGTTCCTTAAATTCTTTAATAGTTAAATTTTTAAAATCCATTTCTTTAATTATAAATTAACTTTTCTTTATTTTTAAAAGTCTCTTCCTCCAAAGAAATTATTTTTTTCTTTATTTTTTCTTCAATTTCTAAAACCTCTTTCAAATTAGCCCTTGTTTTTACATTTCGAGGAACAAAAAGAGTGCAACAATCATCTCCTTTCATTTTTGAGATGCTTTCTGTGCCTATTTTTCTAGCAAAATTAATAATTTCCTCTTTATTAAAAGCTATAAGAGGTCTTAGAATTAAAGAATTTATACTTTGACTTATAACTTCCAAATTTTTTGTAGTTTGTGAGGCTACCTGTCCAAGATTTTCTCCAGTAATGAGAACGTCTAAATTAAGCTCATTTTTTAATCTTTCAGCTAAGCGAAACATCGATCTTCTATAAAAAATTACTAAATATTCATGGGGAACATTTAGAAAGTAAAATTTTTGAATCTCTAAAATATTCATTAAATAAAGTTCAGAACCTAAATTGTAATCATTTAAAACAGAAACAAGTTTTTTGACTTTTTCTAAAGATTCTAAACTTGTTTGCGGATAACTATGAAAATGAAGGAAAAATACTTTTAATCCTCTTTTCATAGCTAAAAAAGAAGCTACAGGTGAATCAAAGCCAGAAGAAATTAAAGATAAAGCTTTTCCGTTCGAACCGACAGGAAGCCCTCCCCAACTTTTTATATTTTTAAAAGAGACAAAAAAATTTTTTTCTTTATAATAAACATAAATTTCTTTCTCAAAATTTTCTTTATCATATTTTTTACCTACTTTCTTTAAATTTTCAATAATAGTTTTTTTTATTTCTAAAGAGTTAAGAGGATAGTCTTTATCACCTCTACTTACTTCAAGATAAAATCTTTCCTTATCTATTTTTTTTAAATATTCTATCAATTCTTCTAAAGAGCTAAAAGGAAAAACAGTAGAAAAATGAGAAATACCAAAAATTTTCCCAATATCTTCTTCTGCCTCTTTTTTTGTGTCTAAAAGAAAAACTCCTCCCCAATTTTTCAAAGAAATAAAATTCTCCTTAAGTTTTGCTTTTATATTTCTTTCTAAAACTCTTTCAAAATATCTTCTATTTCTTCTTTTAAGTATGATTTCGTTTGTTTTTAAAAGATAAAGCATTATAATAATAAAAAATGTCTAAAGTTTTTTCTTTTTATTTTCCTTCTACCAAAGAAAAGCTTCTTTCTCCTATAGAAATTTTAACGCCAAAAAAGAAAAAGATTGTTTTGCCGAAACTTAGATATTTAGGATTTAAATTACCTAAAAATGTAGATAATAAATTTTTAAGGAAGATTGGTGAAGATTCTATGAAAATAAGGAAAATCAAAGATCTTTATATTTTTGCTCTCGCAGATGGAATTGGTTGGAGGGGAAGCGGTAAAAAAATTTTCCTACACCTTCACCAGCAAAAAAGGCAGCTGATATTTTTACTTCTTTGATTTACAAAATAAAACCATTTGATGATTTAGAATATTTTCTTAGATTTTATTTTTCTTTAGCTAATAAAAAAATTTTTGAATTTAATTTAAAAAGATTAAAAAATGAGAAAATTAATTTTTGGAATGTTGACTATGCTCATATTTCTGCTCTTTTAGCTCTTATAAAAGGAAATAAAATTTTTTACGGTCTTATCGGAGAAAATAGCGTTTTAGTAATTGATAAAAATGGAAAGATTAAACATCAAAGTAAAAAAATAGATTGGTTTTATAAAAATTATCCTTTTAAAGATTTTATTAAAAAACTTGATTCTTTGAGAAAAAAAGAATTTAGAAATTATTATGAAATGGAAAGGTTAGGAAGAAAATATTTTCGAAACAAATTAGATGTAAATTACATTCCTTATGGATATGGTGTTTTAACAGGAGAAAAAGATGCTCTAATTTATATCATCTATGACAAACTTGATTTGGAAAAAGAAGATATAGTTTTACTTTTCACAGACGGATTTTTGTCTTATTTAGATGAACCTGAATTTAAAAAGATTATTCTTTCAAAAGATAAAAATTTAATAGAAAAGTTTTTGGAAGAAAAAAGAAACATAAATCCTATAAAATTTGGCAGCGAATTTTCTTTATTTATTTATTATCATTTTTAGTTTTTTTTCTTAACCAAATTGTGGTATAATTTAAATATTATGAGTAGTAAAATCACAGAAGGAATAATTTATATTTTAGCTTTAATTTTGAGCGATCTTTTTGGTTACAAATTGGTACCATTAAAATATAAAACTATAACCTCAACCGAATCTCAGATTCATTTATCTACCTCATCAATAGTTACTTCCACATTAGATTTTTCTAAAGATATTTTAAAAATAGAAATAAATGATGGAACCTCAAGTTTAATTATAACTTCCTCAATTAAAGATATTTTTGAAACGTCATCTTTGAAAAAGTAAATGAAGGAAGAGATATCTTATCTTGATGGTGAGTTTTTGAAAAATTCTGAAGCTAAAATTTCTCCCTTTGATTTGGGTTTTACTCGCTCCTACGCTGTTTTCGAATTTTTAAGAACTTATAATCTTAAACCATTTCTTTTGGATGATCATTTAAAAAGGCTTTTCTTTTCTGCTAGAATTTTAGGAATAAAACATAAGTTTACTAAAGATTTTATTAAAAAAATAATTTTTAAACTTTTAGAAAAAAATAAAAACCTTAATTCTGAACTTAATTTGAGAATTTTTTTGACAGGAGGTGAAAGCAAAAACTTCCTTTTTCCTCAAAAACCAAAACTTTATATTATTGTTACCAAATTAAAACCAATTCCAGAAAAATTTTATCTAAAAGGAATAAAAATTATCACTAAAAATTTCCATCGAGATTTTCCTCAAGCAAAAAGCGTAAATTATAGCATTTTAATTAAATACTTAAAAGAAGCAAAAAGAAAAGGCGCTTTTGAAGTTCTTTTAGTAAATAATGAGGAAATCTTAGAATGTGCTACTTCAAATTTTTTCGCGATTACTAAAGGAAAAATCATAACTCCTCCTAAAGAAAAAATTTTAGAAGGAATTACAAGAAAATTCTTAATTTCTCTTATTAAAAAATATAAGTTTCCTTTTGAAGAAAGAAAAATTTTTATTAAAGAAATTAAAAATTTTGATGAAGCTTTTATTACTGCTACTAATAAAGAAATTTTGCCTGTGGTAAAATTAGATAATCTAAAAATTGGCAAAGGAAAACCAGGAGAAATAACATTAAAACTTTTAGAAATTTTTAGAAAAGAAATAAATGAGAAATATTAATTTGGTCAGAGAAATTTTTAATAAAGTTTATGAAGGTTATGATGGTTATAAAATTTATTCTCAAGAAAAAGAAAAGTTAAATCTTAATAAGACAAGTTTTATTTATGGCGAAATAATTTTTGATGAATTTGTAGAGCTGCTAAAAAAAGTAAATCCACAAAAAGATGATATCTTTTATGATTTAGGTTCAGGTTTAGGTAAACCATGTTTAGCAATAAGCCTTGCTTTTGAAATCAAAAAAGCAGTTGGCGTTGAACTTTTGCCAGATTTTATAAAAGCTTCTAGAGAAGTTTATGAAAAAGCTAAAGAAATTTTTCCAGAAATAAATGAAATAGAATTTAGAGAAGAAAATTTTTTAGAAACTAATTTGGAGGAAGCAACTATTGTTTTCCTCCATGCTACTTGTTTTGATGAAAAAGAGATGGAAAAAATAGAAGAAAGATTTTTAAAATTAAAAAAAGAAAGCAGAATAATTGTTATTACTAAAAGTTTAAAAAATAGCGAATTTTTACTTTTAGAAGAAGGAAGCATAAAAATGAATTGGGGAACGGCCACCTTCAGAATCTATCATAAAAAATGAAAAAAACCATAATTATAACTCTTTCTTTGATAGCCTTTTTAATTTCTTCTTATCTTTATTTTCAAGAAAAAAATATAAATTGTGCTTTAAATGGTTGTAATAATGTACTATCAAGTCCTTATAGTAAAATTTTTAATATTGATAATTCTCTTTTAGGAATGTTTTATTTTTTTATTTCAGGTTTCTTAGCTATACTTAATAAAGAAAATATTTTAAAATTTATATCTTTCTTTGCTTTCCTTTATGCTTTTTATCTTATCTTTGTTATGCTTTTTATTTTAAAAGAAATTTGCTATTATTGTCTAATGGTCGATCTTTCAGCAATAATTATTTTAATTTTGAGCCATGATTTTCGAAAATACTTTCAAAAAATTTTTAGAGGTTAAAGAATTGTTTAAAAGTTTAGTTGGTGATGATAAAAGCGTAGAAGATTTATTCAAGATTTTAGAAAAACCGCAAAGAGAAATTAAGGTCTATCTTCCTTTAAAAAGAGAAAGTGGAGAAATTGAAATTTTTGAAGGTTATCGGATTCAGCATAATAATTTTTTAGGACCATATAAAGGAGGTATTAGATATTTTCCTGAAGTTAATGAAGATGAAATAAAAACTTTAGCGTTTTTGATGACAATTAAATGTGCCTTAGTTGGACTTCCTCTTGGTGGAGCAAAAGGAGGAATAAAAGTTGATCCCAAAATTTTATCAGAAAAAGAGTTAGAAAATTTATCAAGAGAATATGTAAGAAAAATTTACGATTTTATTGGACCAGATAAAGATATTCCTGCACCTGATGTCAATACTAATGCAAAAATTATGGATTGGATGACAGATGAATATTTAAAAATTTCTAATTCAAAAGATATAAAACTTAAAGCAACATTTACTGGAAAATCAATTCAAAATGACGGTTCAGAAGGAAGGGAAGAGGCAACAGGAAAAGGAGGAGAAATAATTTTGGAAAGATTTGTTGAAAAAATGAATTTACAAAAACCATTAACTGTAGCAATTCAAGGTTTCGGTAATGTTGGTTATAATTTAGCAAAATTTTTATATCAAAAAGGATATAAACTGGTTGCTTTATCAGATAGCAAAGGAGGAATTTATAGTGAAGAAGGTTTTAATCCAGAATTAGTGATGGAATGTAAAAAAGAAAAAGGAACGATATCTGGCTGTTACTGTGTCGGCAGCGTTTGCGATTCAAATTTAGGAAGAGATATTTCTAATGAAGAGCTTCTTGAGCTTGACGTTGATATTTTAATTCCAGCAGCTTTAGAAAATGTTATAACTAAGGAAAATGCAGATAGAGTTAAAGCAAAAATAATTTTAGAAATGGCAAATAATCCTTTAACAGAAGAAGCAGATGAAATTTTAAATAAAAAGGGAGTGATCATTATTCCTGATATTTTAGCCAATAGCGGTGGTGTTACAGTTTCTTATTTTGAAATGCTTCAAAATTTAAATAATGAAAAATGGAGCAAAGAAAAAGTTTTTGAAGAATTAGAAAAATATTTATCTAAAGCTTTTGACGAAGTTTGGCAAATAAAAGAAAAATTAAATGTTGATCTAAGAAAAGCAAGTTTTATTGTTGCTTTAAAAAGAATATACCACAGATTTATGCGGATTTAGAACGGATTTATACGGATAACATTTATACTATAAAAATGATTTTAGTTTATATTACAAATCCTGATAAAAAGACTGCTCATAAAATTGGTAAATATTTGGTTGAAAAAAGATTATGCGCTTGTGTGAATATTTTTCCTATCGAAAGTTATTATTGGTGGCAGGGTAAAATTGAAAAAGCAAAAGAATGGGTTATTATTGCTAAAACTTTAGAGAAAAATTATGAAAAAATCAAAAAAGAAATTAAAAATATTCATCCTTATTCAGTTCCTTGCATTATAAAAATTAAAGCTGACGTAAATGAAGAATATTTAGAATGGTTAAGAAGGGAGATTAGATAAAAATTTGGTTATAATTATACAAAGTCTCGTTTAGTTAATAATCGTTAATTTAAAAATGAAAATTAAAATTATAATTAATGAAAATACTAAAAAGTCGTTAATTGTATTAAAATATTTAAATTAATTAAATTAATAAATTAAAATTAAAAATGAATTTAAAATTCGATAAAGAAAATTTAGGTATTTATATTTTGCGTTTGGGGCTTGCTTTGGTTTTTCTTTATTTCGGAATTTCTCAAATTTTAGATCAGTCAAGGTGGATTTATTTTGTTCCTGATAGGTTTTTAAATTTTTATATTAGCGAAATCTTAAAATCAAAAATCGTTTTTTTGAATGGAATTTTTGATACGGTTATAGCTTTATCATTAATTTCAGGGTTATTTATAAGAATATTTTCTTTTTTAGGATTTATTCATCTTCTTTCAATTACGATTTTTTCTTTAGGATTTGAACCAAGTGGAATAAGAGATTTAGGACTTGCTTTTGCAATGTTATCTTTATTTTTTTTATGTCGTAAGTAAAATAAAAATTTAGATATGAAAAAAAATTTAGGTAAAATTGATAGAATAATAAGGTTTATTCTATCATTGATTCTTATTTATTTAGGATATTTTATTTTACCTAATTACGGTATAGTATTTAGTATGGTTTCTTATATATTAGCAATAGCCCTTATTTTTAATGCTTTAAGTGGTTATTGTGGACTTTATAGATTATTAGGAATTAATACAAATAAAACCTGCGATTTAGAAAAAAATAAAAAAGATAATAAAGAAAATTAATATTGTAATAAATTTATTTTTTCTACATATTTATCAATATCAAATTTTCTTTTTAATCCTTCCGAGCTCATATATCTTATTTTTCCAAATATTTTTCTTTCTTTAAATGGCCTATCAAAA
>JAVVGJ010000005.1:0-26837 GCA_032249155.1 Minisyncoccota bacterium
TTTTGTCTATTATTTTATCTTGATTAAATCTTAAAAGCTCCTCTTTTTTAAGTTCGATCATTAATTAAAATTTTAAGGTAAAATATATAAAAATGTTAATCGATTGGCTTTTAGGTTCTTTAAGTGGTCCAGAGTGGAATAGAAACAAATTGGAGATTTTAAATTGTATTGATGAGATAATAAGACTTGCCAGTACTATTGAAGGATATTTACAAAGAATATTTCAACCAAATGGCGAAAGACCTAATGAAGTAGTTATATTAAATAATATACTACAAGAAGCAGGACGTATGGAGGAAAATAAAAATAATATTCAAAATTTAATTCAAAGTGAAAGTTCAACAAAAAAGCTTTCTTCAGTTAAAAGATCGTTAATAGAACGCCTAGATCAAACGCAAAAAAATTTATATTCATCAATATTAGAGCTAAGGGATTTTGTAGCAATAAAATTAAATGATATTCAAAATAGAAGGGATATATTTAGTGAAAGAGACAGACAGGAGCTATTAAAATACGTTAATAAAATAAGAAATTCAGCAAGCAGCTTAAAAGAAATAATAAACCAGATAGTATAATATTTGCTTTTTTTTCAAAATTTTGATAAAATCTAAAATGAGTCGAAAATTAAATGGTAAATAAAAAAATGAAACCAGACGCGTTCCCCGAATCATCACATCAGGAAGAAATAAACCCAGAAAGAACCAGCTATATGGATTTAATAATAAATGAACTCGCTTGTATTAAGATCGCTATAGAAAAAATAGACGAAATAATTACAGAACCCACCTCTCGATCAGAATTAAAACTAAATTATGAACAAATAAAAGAAGAACAAATAAAAGAAATTAAGAGGATTTTAGATGAGCTTTTTTCATATGCAGTGAATCAAATAGAGGCACATAGACAAAAAATAGATTGGAACACTATCACTGATGAAATTCAAAGTTATGTTGAAGAAAGTAATATATATAATCTTCAGAGAGCAATCGATCCTAATTTACAGTTGAAAACTCTGCTGCTTTACATATTCGAACGACTTACAGCAGCTCTTACTCATGCTGGAAATTTATATAATACACAAGGGGCGAACGCTCTTAAAAGTAATCTAAATAAATATAAAACTGAAATCGATAGAATTTATAAAAGTCTCTCTGTGGGGTTAATGAAGTAAATAGAATTTATCAAATTTTTAATAAAACTTAAAAGTAGTCCAAAACAAAATTTTAACATAGAGAAATAATTAATTAAACAATAAGAGCCGGAATTTTTTCTAATTTTAATGAATTTTTAGATTATTTGATAGAAAGAATTAACGAAGCTTTAAAAGCCTTAGAGGGTATAGAAAATAAAGCAAATATAAAGAGAAGATTAAAAACTAATTTAACAAAACTGCTACTTCTAAAAGCTGGAAGAGTTGACAAAAAATAATTTTTAAGGTAAAATTTATTGAAACATGACAGGTTTTAATCCAGAAACTTCCGAAGGCGATAATAAAAATTTGATATCTCGATTAGAACGTATTTCTAGAAATTGTGAAAATATTTTGGATATGATAACCATAGCTACAAGAAGAAATGGTTCAAAAAGACCATCGTTTAAGGATAATGAAGTTAATGAGGTAAAAAATAATGTAAATGCAATAAGTGCGGATGTTGAAGGTTTTCTAAGAGAATTAGAAAGTAGTAAAATTGATAACAATCAAAAAGTTTCATTAGAAAAAAATATTAGGGCATTAGCGGCAGAAATAATGACATTAATAGACTTATTAAAAAGATTAGAAAGTCAAGAGGTGGATATATATGAAATCCAAACACGAGTAAAAAGTATACAAGAAATTGTAGATAATATAAAAAATAATCTAAGAAGGTCGCGTTAAAAATTTAAACAAAAAAATGAGCTTTAGAAGAAGAGTTGAATCAAGACCAACCGGAGAGGGCGCTTCTTCACGTGAAAATTTATCTCGAAACTTAAGATATATTATGCATATTATAAATGAACTATTAAGAAGACCTCAAACAAAAAATAAACCTATAGAATCTATAGAATCGTTATTAAAACTGTTACAACAAGAAGCAGAAGAGTTACAGCAAGAAGCAAGAAGTGAATCAATTGGAGAACAAACTTTATCTCACTTAAGCGAAAAATCAATAGAAGATTTGTTAAGTGAACTACAAATACAGTTTAGATTAGCAATTGATTCGGCGCTCAAACAAAGGCAAAGAAAAATTGTAAACCAATTAACAACACTGTTTAACCGTTTGAAAGAAATATTCCCGGATTTAAGATTAAGTCGAATCGAAAAATAAAATTATAAAATTAAAAATCTTTTATTCACTTTCTTTTACTCTATATTGAACGGCTTCGCTTAGGGAGTCGATATCAATTTTTTCTTTGCCTTCTAAATCGGCAATTGTTCTTGAAAGTTTTAAGATTTTATGAATTCCTCTTAGAGAAAGGTTGTATCTTTCAATAATCTTTTTTAAAAATTCTTCCTCTTTAACTCCTAAAGGAACATATTCTTTAATTTTGTGGTGAGGAATTTCGCTATTATATTTAAAATTTTCGTTCCTATATCTAAACTCAATTTTTTCTTTTACCTCTAAAATTTTTTCTTTTATTTTTTTAAAATCAAAATTTCTTTCTTGAAAAACTTCTTCGCTTTCTAAACGCGGTACATTTAAATTGATATCAATTCTGTCAAGAAGAGGACCAGAAATTTTCTTTTGATATCTTCTAATTTCAGAAAGAGTACATTTACATTCTACTTTTTCATCTCCGTAAAATCCGCAAGGACAAGGATTATAAGCACCGACAAACAAAAATTTTGCTGGATATTTAACGCTTCTTTTAGCACGAGCAACAGTTATTTCTCCTGTTTCTAATGGTTCTCTTATTCCTTCTAAAACATCTCTTCTAAATTCTGGAAGTTCATCGAAAAATAAAACTCCTCTATGAGCTAAAGTTACTTCTCCTGGTTTAGCATCTTTTCCTCCTCCTAAAATTGAAGAAACAGAACTTGTATGATGAGGTGCTCTGAAAGGAGGAATTTTAATAAGAGAATCTTCTAAAAGACCTAAAGAGCTATAGATGCTAGATATTTCTAAACTTTCTTCATAACTAAGAGAAGGTAAAAAATAAACAAGGGATTTAGCAATTAATGTTTTCCCTGTTCCAGGTGGTCCGTAAAGTAAAAGGTTGTGCCTTCCTAAAGAAGCAAGAATTATTCCTCTTAAAATGTAATCGCTTATAATTGGCAAAGGGAATTTATAATCTTCTTCTAAATTTATTTCTTCGTAAGGCAAAGGTGTAAATTTTTCTTCATTTTCTAAGTAATCTATAACTTCTTCTAAATTTTTAAAGGCATAAACTTCGATTTCTTTAAAAAAGTTAGCTTCGTTTTTGTTATCATAAGGGATAATAAGTTTTTTAAAACCTTTTTTTATTGAAGACAAAGCAATAGGTAAAATGCCTTTTACTTTTCTTAAGCTTCCGTCAAGTCCTAATTCACCAACAAAAATGGCATCTTGAGGTAAATTTTTTATTTGCCCAGTAAGAAAAAGAAAAGCTAAAGCAATAGGTAAATCAAGAAGCGTGCCTTCTTTTTTAATATCTGCTGGAGCTAAATTGACAACAATTTTTTTTAAAAATTTATTAGGAGGTTTAGCACCAATTTTTTTAAGAGCGATGTTAATTCTTTCTTTAGCTTCATTAATAGCAGAGTCAGGAAGCCCAACGATTTGGAAGCTTGAAAGTCCAGAAGAAAAACCTATTTCAATATCAATGATTTCTGGAAAAATGCCAGATAAAGTAGCACCTTTTACTTTAACTATCATTCTTCACTTTTAACTTTACCTAAAATTTTTTGCCAAATCTCTTTAGTTTTATCTTTATTTTCTTTTAAATATTCTCTTGCTGATTGATAACTTCCTCCTAACTTTTCTCCTTCAAAATAAAAAGAGTTGCCTTCTTTAGTGATGATTCCATATTTAAGGCCTAAATTTATAAGATCTGCTTCATAGGAGATTCCTTCATTATAATAAATTTCTATCTCTGCTGATTTAAATGGTGGAGCTACTTTGTTTTTAACTATTCTAGCCTTTATTTTAACTCCTATAACTTCATCACCTTTTTCTATTTGACCAACTTTTTTAAGCTCAATTCTTACTGAGGCATAAAACTTTAAAGCCTTACCTCCTGTTGTTGTTTCTTGACCAGGCACCATACCTCCTATCATTGCTCTTGTTTGGTTAATAAAAATTAAAACTGTTCTTGTTTTAGATACAATTCCTGTTAATTTTCTTAATGCTTGTGACATAAGCCTTGCTTGAAGACCAATATATTGATCTCCGATTTCCCCCTCAAGTTCAGCTCTAGGCACTAAAGCAGCTACAGAGTCAACAATAATCACATCAAAAAGTTCTGATTTGACTAGTTTTTCAACAATATTAAGTGCGTCTTCTCCGCTATCAGGTTGTGATAAAACTAATTTTTCTACATCAACACCTATTCTTTTTGCATATTCAGGATCTAAAGCATGTTCAGTATCAATAAAAGCAACGTTGCCTCCTTCTTTTTGTGCTTGAGCAGCTACTGAAAGAGCTATTGTTGTTTTTCCAGAAGATTCTGGTCCATAAATTTCTATAATTCTTCCTCGTGGAAGCCCACCTATACCTAATGCTAAATCAAGAGAAGGAGAACCTGTAGAAATAACATCAACATCAACTTTAGGCGTTTCTTCTAAAGTCATAACACTTCCTTCACCAAATTCCTTTTTTAGTTCCTCTAAAAGTTTTTTTATTTCATTTTTTTCTTCTTTTTGTTTTTTCATTTTTTTACATAAAAAACTTTAATTTCAACTTCTTTTTCCTGACCCCAAAATTTTACTCCTTTTATTATAAACCTATTTAACCCCTCTTTCAAATAAAAATCCTTTTCAAAATAATTTCTGTTTTTCTTAGGTACAAAAATGCTATTTATGTAAACATCTGTTCTCGGATCAATAAAGCCTTTAATTTTTATGCTTGGCGAAGAAGTTTTATAGTTTTCAGGCGGAAAAATAATGTTAATTTTTGGTGGTAAAAGAAGATCAATATAAAGATAGGAGTTATAAAGAAAAAGAATTAAGAGAAGATAGATTATCATCTTAAATAAAATTTTAGTGTAAAATTTAAATTATAAGCGGCGGTAGTTCAGCGGTAGAACGCCGGCTTGCCATGCCGGAGGTCGCGGGTTCGAATCCCGTCCGCCGCTCTTTAAAGGGCGGGTAGCTCAGTGGCAGAGCGTCTCGCTTACAACGAGAAGGTCAGAGGTTCGATTCCTCTCCCGCCCACATTAAGCGGGGTGTGGCGCAACGGCTAGCGCGCTGGCATGGGGTGCCAGAGGTTGCGGGTTCGAATCCCGCCACCCCGAAATAATGATAGAAGGGAGAAAAGAGAAACCGCTTAGAAGAGAAGAGGGTGAAAAAGAAAGAAATATAGAATTTTCTCATTGGGGAGAAATTCTTACTTATGCTTTTAAAGCCTTTGTAAGGATAAAAGAGAGGGTTAAAAACATAATTGAAAACATAATAAACCCTCCTTATGATCATGATCCAGAAAGAAGAAAAGTTTTAAAATATTTATTAGCATTGCTTGCAGCAGCATATTTTGCTGGATGCCAAACAGAAGAATCCTCACCAAACCTACCTCAACAACCACTTCCGCAACCACAAAGAATAGAGAACCCATTTAATCCACATCCTGCTTATGAAAGATTTGTAAATGAATGGAGTACGCCGGAAACAAAACCTTATGTTTGGAGTGATCAAATAGTTTTTACTTATGACGAAAATAATGGATTAACGGTTTTTAAAGGGTCTTTAAATGAATTTTTAGAAGAACTATCTCAAAGAGGATTAGGTGGTAACATAGAACTTGGCAAACAAGAAATTATACTGAAAATACCACCTAACACAAATGATAATGCTATTAAAACATTGGAATCTTTCCTAAATTTACCAATAGATTCAAAATATACTTTGCGTTTACAGGAAGTAAAAATAGGGGGAAATTCTTATTATATTCCTTCTGCATGGATGGATAAAGTAAAGTTGTCACAAAAGGGGTTGGTATCAATCGAAGTTAATTTAACTCAGCAAAAAGCTAAAAATCTATTAGAAAGTTTTGCTAAAGTAATTAATAGATATAATTTGGGCATAGAGGTTAATAAAGATGAACTTTCTGAAAAGGTAAAGCAAAGAATTCAAGAACGCAATTTAACTATTGATGGGAATCTTAAAACTTCAAGAGGATTTATACATGCTTCAGATCTTAATGCAGGAAAAAATCTTGATCTAGCTCTGCTCCAAGAATGGGCTAATGATCCAAATATTAAAAAAATTGTTTTGGTTGAACTAAGAACTAATACTGAAGGTATAGTGACAAGAAACCAGGGGAGGTTTATGCTTATAGCATTTGATCAAAATGGTGAAACAGTTGGTATGTTTGTTCTACCAGATAATTATCATGGGAGTATAGTAGTAAAAAGAGCTATAAACTTGGTTGACGAACCAAACGCTAAACCTCAAGATCAAGCAACTCAAGAAGAAATTAATAGACGTCGTAAAGTTATGCATCTTCGTTTAAGACACTCAAGAGATTTTCCTCCACGTTTAGCCGAGGAAATGGTTGAAATAGGAAGCGAAATTAACGATCACCTATTAGGAAAATTAAGAACGGAAGAACTTTTTGAAAAAGGGTATAGCTTTAATGTACGAGGCCAATATCAAGTAGAAGTATTAGAAAAAACACCGGTAACAGGAGGTTTTAGGGTAAGAACAATTGTGAAGATAGGTGAAAGATCGGTATCTTTTGAATTATTATTAGAAGAGAAAGGACGTTTTGGTACTTTCTATCCTCTCGGTGGAGTAAAGGAAGGTGGCACTTTGTCAGTAAAAAAATTTGAAGAGTTAGATAGAATCAACACAGAATTATCAAGAAGACCTTTAGAACAAATAGTAAAAGACCCAAGTGTGGTTTCAGATCCTTTTTTACAAAGTTTTTTATTTGCATACAGTTGGGGTGTAATTGCACATAAAACAGAAGAGCTTTCGGGATACAAAGAAAGCATTATATCTTATTTAAAAGGAGAAGAACAAATTAAAAATTTAATAAAGGATCATAGACATCTTATTTTAATACCAAAAAACAATGAAGGATTAGGCTTAGAAATTTTTGTTCATAGAGGTGATGTTTATTTGGAAGATTCAGAATTCGGTTATTTTATGCAATCAGATCTTTTTACTATAGATCCTAGAGAAATTGGTCTAGAAGGTAATGGTATAACTCATATAAACTTTGGAGTAATAAGACATTTTGATGAATTTAAAAGAGACATTATAAATCAAGGGGTTTTTGAAAAAAAAGAAATAGATGACTATTTTGTTTACATACCAAAATAAAAGTCGAAAATTAAAAAATAATATAAAAAATGCCATCAATTGAAAGTTTTGTAAAAGGACCAGATAATGAAATCCAAGGGGTTGAAGATTTTGGAAGTCGAGAAATTTTATCTACGGTGTTAAATTTTTTTATTAAAAATGATAAAGCTAAAAATTTGTGGGAGCGATATAAAGGATTTTTTATTGAAGAGATTGAGTCTAGAGACTATATAGTTCCTTTTTTTTATTTTTTTATAACTATTTATCTTTTGGGAGAAGATAGAGGCGAAGATGATAGCAAAGTAGCGTTATCGTTAAATGAAAGGTTAAGTAACGGAATTGAAAAGTTAAATAATAGTATTAATGGAATTGATTCTAAAGAAAAAGCAATAGAAATTGCGAGAAATTTAGTAATATCCCATATAAGTACAGACGCAGCGGAATTTATTTTAAACATTCTAGAAGCGTGGGGAACGATTTTCAATTCTTCTGAAGAATTACGTCAAGTTTTGGTAAATTTATACACTCAAAATTAACGAATATTTTTATTACTTTTATCCTAAAAGAAAAATGTATTTTACCACAATTTTAAAGACAAAAACGCTATAACATGAGGGTTTTTGCTGATCTACATCTTCATTCGAAATATTCAAGAGGTTGTTCTAAAAATTTAGATTTGGAAAATTTAGTAAAGTTCTCTAAGCTTAAAGGTTTAAAACTTTTAATTACCGGTGATTTTACTCATCCTCTTTGGTTTAAAGAAATTAAAGAAAAATTAAAAGAAGCTGACGGTGCTTATAAAATAGATGAAGAAGATGTTTATTTTTTAATTGGTGGAGAAATTTCTTCTATTTTTTCAAGAAAAAATAAAGTTTATAAAATCCATTTTTTAGTTATTTTACCTAATTTAGAGATTGCAGAAAAATTAAATAAAAAACTTGCTCTTTATGGAAAACTTGAAAGTGATGGTAGGCCTACTTTTGGTTTAGATATTATTGATCTTTTAAAAATCATCTTAGACACTTATGATAAAACTATTATTATTCCTGCTCATGTTTGGACTCCTCATTTTTCTCTTTACGGTTCAAATTCAGGTTTTAATTCTATTTATGAAGCTTTCAATGATTTTGTAAAGTATATTTCTGCTGTAGAGACAGGGTTAAGCTCTGATCCTAATATGAATTGGCGTCTTCCTGAACTTGATAATATTTCTATTGTTTCTTTTTCCGATGCTCATTCTCCTTATACTTACAGAATAGGAAGAGAAGCTACTCTTTTTGAACTTGAAAAAATATCTTTTGAAAATCTCTATAAAGCCTTAAACTCACCTGATGAAAAAAATAAAATTTTAATGACAGTAGAATTTTTTCCTGAGGAAGGCAAATACCATTTTGATGGACATAGATTTTGTAAAGTTAGATTTTCTCCAGAGGAAAGCAAGAAAAACCATTATATTTGTCCTGTTTGTCAAAGAAGAGTTACCATTGGTGTTCTTTCAAGAGTAGAAGAGTTAGCCAAAAGACCTCCTGATTTTGTTGATCCCAAAAGGCCTCCCTTTAAAAAAACAGTACCTTTAGCAGAAATTTTAGCGCAAATATATGATGCTGATGTAAATTCAAAACTTGTAGAGGAAACCTATTTAAAAATAATTAAAAGTTTTGGCCCTGAGCTTGAAATTTTAACTTCAAATTATGACAAAGAGAAAATGAAAGAAAATTTTTACGAAGTCTATTTAGCTTTAGAAAAAATAGATAAAGGAGAAATTATTTTAGAACCAGGTTATGATGGCGAATATGGAAAAGTTATTATAAAATTAAATGGAGAAAAGAAAGAAGAAAATTCTTTTAGAAAAACAAAAACCCTCTTTTAAAGAAAAAAATGAAATACATTTTAAAATTAGCAGAAATTTTTTTCCTTGAAGATTTATATTTTTTCTTAGACTATTGGTTTAATAATTTGCCTAAAAACATCTTAAGAAAAACTATTGAATATATTTATTTTTTAGATCATGATTTAGGCTTTAGGAGAAATTTAAGAAATCTTTTTAGTCCTCTTATTTTCGAAAAAGGTGTTTTATCATTTTTTATAGGAAGACCTCTTGGCTTCATTTTACGTCTTTTTTTAATTTTCTTTTTAGGCTTCATATATACTTTAATCTTTTCTTTTTCTTTCATTCTCATTATCTTTATTTTTATTTTGCCTATCTTTCTTTTAATTCTTTCTTTACCTAAAACAAATGGAATTTTTATGGGAAAATAGTTATTTTTATTTTCCTCCTCTTATTAGATTTGTGATTAAAAAAATAAAAGAAAGTTTTGATATTTTTATTTTTATTTGTTTAAATCTTGTTTTTTTATTTTCTTTTTATTGGCTTCTTAAGGGAGAAATCAAAAATCAAAATTTTTTCTTTTTACTTTTGCTTTTTTATTTCATCACTTTAGTAATTTTTTGGAAGAGAAAAAGAAGCAAAGAAGATTTAAGACTTTTAAAAGGTAGGGTTTTAGATTTTGATGATATTTTAAATAAAGAAGCGAAAGATTTTTTGATAGATTCTTTAACCTTGGCAGAAATTTTAAAACCCCAAAATTTTTATCTTTTTCTTTTAAAAAACATCATTAAAAAAAGAAAAATCAAAAAAATTCTTTTTAGATTAGAAACAGAAAAAAATTTAGATAAAAAAATTCAAATCATTTTTTATAAAAAGAAGGTTGACAAATTTTCTTTAAATTACTTTAAAGAAGTTTTAGAAATTTTAAAATTAGCCTACTTTTTCTCTTTAAAAATTAATTTTCCGGAAATAAATTTACCTATTTTATTTTATGCTCTCTCTCAAGTCGAAGATATAGAGGTTCAAAGATTTTTAGAAGAAAACAGATTAAACGCTAAATTAATTTTATCTTCTGTTCTTTTCGAAATTTACCAAAAAAAATTTTTGCCACGTTTTGAATATCAACCTCTTTCAGTTTTTCATCAAGAAATAGAAGAGAGAAGATTTTTACCTTTAAATCTTTTCAAAAAACCTACACCTTTTCTTGATAAATTCTGTATAGATCTAACTTATTATGCTTGTAAAAAAAATTTAGGTTTTCTCATAGGTCACGAAAATGAATTTAACCTTTTAATAGAAAAATTAAAAGAAAAAAAGAAACTGCTCCTTATAGGTAAGAAAAGAAGCGGTAAAAAAACAATTGTTTTTCACTTAGCTTGGAAAATTCATAACGAGCTTGTGCCTTCATATCTTTTAGATTACAGAGTTATCTTGCTTGATCTTCATCAAATCTTTGAAAAAAACAAAGAAAAATTTAGCGAGATAATTTCAAAAATTAAAGAAGAAATAAAAGAAAGTGAAAAATTAATAATTTTTATACCTGAAATAGATAAATTTTTAACAGAAACAGATTTTGATTTAAGCGAATTTTTTAACGTACCTCAAACAATATTTATCTTAAGCCTTTCTTATGAAGATTTACTTCTTTTAAATTCTAAAAGTCTTTTCTTAAAAGATTTTGAAAAAATAAAAATCGAAGAGCTTAAAAAGGATGAAGCTTTATTTCTTTTAACATTAAAAGCGATTCTTTTAGAAAAGGAAAAGAAAGTTACTATTTCTCCTCGAGCTTTAGTTTCTGCTTTAGAAATAGCTTCTCTCTTTTATCAAGAAAAATATATTGTAGAAGCAGGAGAAGAAATTATTTTAAAGTGTCTTAATATTGTTAAAAAAAATAAAGGTAATTTTCTTTCAGAAGAAATTGTAAGAGAATTGTCTCTTTCTTTTAAAAAAGAAATAGAAGTTTTTGATGTTATTAATTTAGAATCCCTTCTTAAAGAAAAAATTGTCAACCAAGAATTTGCTTTAAACTTAATAGCCTCTTTGCTTAAAATAAAGCTTTCTGGCTTAGAAATCCAGTTTGGTCCTTTAGCGGTTTTTCTTTTCTTGGGTCCTGATGGTGTTGGTAAGACGGAAACAGCAAAAACTTTAGCAAAAATCTTTTATGGTTCTGAAAAAAGTATTTACAAGTTAGATCTTAAAAAAACAGAAGAATTCGAAGATTTTTTAAATCATTTTTTTGTTAACCCTTACTCTTTGATCTTTTTAGAAGACCTGGAAGATATAGATGAAAAAATTTTGCCTATTTTCAAAAAGATTTTAAATGAAGGGGAGTTTGAAAAAAATGGAAGAAAATTTGATTTTAAAAAATCTATAGTCATTATTTTTTCAAAAACTCTTTCAAAAAAAGTTGTCGAACTTTTAGAGAATAAAGAAAATTTGTTTTCAATTAGAGAAAAAATTAAAAAGGAGGTTGAAGAAAATGAAATTTGGAAAGAATTAAAAATAGATGAAATAGTTATTTTTGACTATCTGACTTACGAAAAGTTTAAAGAAATAGCTAAAAATATTTTTAAAGATATAAAAACAGATTTTCTTTTAAAATATCAATTTGATATTAATTTAGAAGAAAGCGCTTTAGAAGAAATAGTTAAAAGATATGCTAGTAAAGAAAATGGCGCAGAGTTTTTAAAGGAAAACATAGAAAGAATAATAAAGAATAATTTAGCTAAACTCATTTTAGAGGGTAAAATAAAAAGAAATAGTAGAGTTTCTCTTTCTTTTGAGGGCGAATTTGTTTTAAAAGAATTATGAATTTAAGTTTTTATTTAAGATTTTTCATTATCTTTTTGTTCATTTCTTTTGCTTTTATTTATTTTTCTCCGGAAAAATTTGGTTTTTTGACTTTTAAAAAAGGATTAAGTTTTTCAGAAGAAAAGAAAGAATATAATATTTTACTTTTAGGGAAACCTGGTTACGGATACATAGGCAGTGAAAATACTGATAGCATTATTGCTCTCCATTTTTCCTTAAAGAATCCCAACAAAATTTATCTTATCCCTATTCCCCGTGATTTAATTGTTGCTGATAAAAATGGTGAATTAGAAAAAATTAATATGCTTTATAGCGAAAGAAAAATAAATTATCTTTTAAATAAAGTTTCTGAACTTACTGGATTAAAATTTGAAAAATATTTTGTTTATGATCTTCATTTTGTTTTAGGTTTAGCTGAAGTTTTAGATGGCATAGAAGTAAATCTTGATGATTATGTAACTGATGCTGTAAGTTTATATACTATATCACCAGGAAGAAAAGTTTTAAGAGGTGATGATTTAGAGCTTGTTTTAAGATCGAGATATTTTCCTGAGGGTGATTTTAAAAGAATAAAAAATCAAATAGAAGTTATTAAAGGATTAAAAAATAAATTCTTTTCCCTTTCAAATAAGGAAAAAATTGAAATCTTAAAGTTTGCTTTAAAAAATAAAAACCATTGGGAAACTAATATGAGCTATGATGAAATCTATTTTCTTTTAAGTCAAAGCGAGAAATTTAAAAATGCACAAATTAAAACCATTTTCCTTTCTACTCAAAATGGTTTTTTTGCCTCTGGGTATTTTAAAATTAAAGGTATCGATGGAGTTTATGGTATTTACCCTAAATTAGGTTTGGAAAATTTTAGTGCCGTGAGAGAATATATTAGGTCAGAAATTAAAAAATAAAATTAAGTTTAATGAAAAGATTTCGAAAATTTTTGCCAAAATTTCTTATTAATTTTTATCATTTTCTTTGGTCATTTTTCTTTGCTTTAATTAATAAATTTCCTTCAAAAAGAATTATCGTGATAGGTATTACAGGAACAAAAGGAAAAAGTACTGTTTCCTATTTAACTTATTTTTTGCTTCAAAGACTTGGTTTTAAGACAGCTCTTTCATCATCTGATTTTCTTTTTATAAACGAAAAAGAAATAGAGAGAAAAGAAAGACTGACAATGCCAGGAAGAGGCTTTCTTCAAAAGTTTTTAAAAGAAGCTGAAGATGAAGGATGTGAAATTGCTGTGATTGAATGCACTTCAGAAGGACTTTGGCAAAATAGACATGCTTTTATCAATTTTGATATTGCTGTTTTTTTAAATTTACATCCTGAACATATTGAGCATCATGGAAGTTATGAAAATTATAGAAAAGCTAAAGGTAAGCTTTTTAAAGCTTTAGAAAAATCTAAAGAAAGGAAGGGTTTAAGAGGTTTTGATATTAAAAAAACAATTATTGTTAATTTAGATGATTTTGAAAGTGATTATTTTTTAAGTTTTAAAGCTGAACAAAAAATAGCTTTTTCTTTAGAGGCAACAAATTTTGACAAAAATTTTCTTTTAAGACCCGAAAGTTATAAAATTTCAAAAAATGGAATAAGTTTCAGATTAGAAGGTAAAGAATTTAATTCACCTCTTTTAGGCAAACCTAATCTTTATAACATTTTAGCTTCTCTTTCAATTTTAAAAGCTTTAGGCATTTCACTTAATTTAGCCGTAGAACCTCTTAAAGAATTTAAGGGTATTCCAGGAAGGATGGAAATTATTGAAGCTAAAGGCTTTAAAGTTGTTATTGATTATGCACATACTCCGGAATCCATAGAAATTCTTTACAAAACTCTTTTAGATCTTTTTAAACCAAAAAGGCTTCTTTGCCTTGTAAGCTCGGCTGGTGGTATAAGAGATAAATGGAAAAGACCAAAAATAGGTGAATTAGCAGCAAAATATTGTTCTCATATTGTGATTACCGATGAAGATCCATTTGATGAGCCCCCAGAAAATATTCATAAAGCTATAGAAATAGGAGCTATAAATTTTTTAAATGAGTATAATATAGAAAAGCCTATAGAAATTATTCCTGATAGAAAGGAAGCTATTTTAAGACTTATAGAAATTGCAGAAAAGGGTGATATTGTAGTTACTATCGGAAAAGGAAATGAAAAGTATATAAATTATGCGGATAAAGTTTTGCCTTGGAATGAAAAAGAAGCAGTTTTATCAGCCTTAGAATCCTTGGGTAAAAATAAAAAAATCAAAAAATCACTCTAAAATTTCAACTAAAACATCTTTATAAATTCCAAAATTTAAGGCTGAATCTTTATCAGGAAACCAAATATCAATTACCCCTTTAATTCTAGAATTTAACCTGTCTTCTACTACAAAAATCTTATCTCCAAAAAGTGAAGGAATTTTAATTTTTGTACCTAAGGGAAGATCGTTGGAAGCAACAATTCCGTCTCTTACAATAGTATTCATCGCTGTAAGCCAAGGAGTATCATCAGTTTCATCAGGACTTGAAGAATAAGCAGTAATATTGAAATAAGAAAATTTCCTTTCTGGCTCAAGCCCTTTCAAAAAACTCTTCTCTTCTGAAATAATATTTTTCTCTGCTTCTGATGGTGAAAAAACTAAGTTAAAAGCAGAAAAAATAATTATGATAAGCAGGAATTTGCCTATCGAGGATGTACTCATTTTTTATTTTCAAATTAAAAGGCCCCATTTTGGGGCCATACATAAAAAAATTATAACATAAAAGGAAAGTTTTTTCAAAATGGGTTGTGGATTTTTTGTCTTGACAAATTTTTGTTTTGTTTTTAAAATGTTTTTTAATCTCAAATGGTCAAAAAATTAGGATTTTTTGGCTTTTATTTTTTGAGGCCTCCTAGGTAGGGAGGTAAATTTATGTTTTTTTAAAAAGGGCCTCCCTACCTGGGAGGTCTTTTTTAAACTTTAAATGAAAATTCTCTCTTTTGGCGAAGCAGTCATAGATGTAGTTTATTTAGTAAAAGATTTAAAGTTAGATAGAAAAAATGAAATTCTACTCAAGAAAATTTCCTTTGGCGGTCCTTCTCTTGTAGCTTCACTTTTTCTTTCTTTTTACGGCTTTAAACCATATTTCTTTACAAGTTTAGGAAGAGATAAAGAAGGGGTAAGATGTAAAAAATTTTTAGAAAGATGTGGCGTTAAGGTTATAAAATTAGGAAATAAAACTAAGAAAAATTTAGTTATTTTAAATAATGGCGTAAGAACAATTTTTAGAGAATCAGAAAGCGAAATAGATTTTTCCAAATTAAAAATAAGTTTTCTTAAAAATGCGAATTTAATTATTTTAGATAGACATTTTTCTTCTGTTTTCAAATTCTTAAAAAATTCTAAAGCAGAAATAATTTTTGATCCTTCAACTGAAATTTCTCAAAGAACTTTAGAAGTCTTAAAAAATATAAATTATCCTATAATTCCTATAGAAAGCTTAAAAAACTTTCACAAAGAAAGTCTTTATAAGGCTCTTAAAAAAGCTAAAAAACTAATAGGAGATCTAATTATTGTGACTTGTGGAAGATTTGGTTCTTTCATTTTAGAAAAAAATAAAATTTTGTTTTTTTCGTCATATAAAAGTAGAGCTATTGATCCAACTGGTGCAGGTGATGTTTTTAGATCAGCATTTGCTTATGGAATTTTAAAAAATTGGCCTCTTTACAAAACTATTGATTTTGCTAATTTTGTTTCTGCTCTCCATACAGAAAAATTAGGAAACGGAGATTCTCTTTCCCGACCTAAAGAAATTAAAACAAGTAAAAGAGGGAAGAATAATTTTAAATTTAAAGATGTGGTCGAATTTTACAAAAAAATAGAATGAATCCAGTAAGAATTATAGCTGGGCCTTGCTCAATTGACAAAGAAAACATTAAGGAAATTTATGAAATTGCAGAAATTAAAGTAAATGGAAGTTATGCTATCTGGGGAACAAGAATTGTTGGTTTAAAATCAAGAACAAATTTTAATTCTTCTGGTGAGGGAATGGGAATTGATTTTAAAAGTTTCTTAAAAAATTTAGAAGGCGAAAATGAAATCCCTGAAAGCGTAAAAATAGCAGAAAAAATTGTCAAAGAAACAAATTTACTGGTAGCTACGGAGATTATGGATCCAATTCTTCAAATACCTTTTTATCAAAAAAGAATTCCTAAAGAAAAGCTTCTTTTATGGAATCCCGCGGTAAATCAACTTGGTTGGCCCGTCCTTATTATGAGTTATTTTGCTAAAAAAAATGATTGGTATATAGGACTCAA
The DNA here is from genome assembly GCA_032249155.1 of Minisyncoccota bacterium. Classification (GTDB taxonomy): domain Bacteria; phylum Patescibacteriota; class Minisyncoccia; order UBA6257; family HR35; genus HRBIN35. Next base: position 16,338 of record JAVVGJ010000005.1, read on the forward strand.
AAATCCCAAATGGTTAGGAGATTTTAAAAAGAAAGCAGACAGCTTAAGTTATAAAGGAAGAACTTCTATGGAAAAAACTTGGGAAGGTTTAGTTAGTTATGCTAATTTCTTTTTAGATAAAGAAAAAATTGTTCTTATTCATAGGGGGGTTGATATTCCAGAAAAAAGAAATTACAGAAATGCTCCTTTACATAATCTTGCTTCTAGAGTTAAAAGACATACAGGATGTCTTCTCTTTTTTGATCCTTCTCATTCTTATGGACCAAAAATGAGAGAAAAAATTCTTCCAGCAACTTTAAAAGCTATGAAAATAAAAATAAACGAAAATGAATTTTTGTATGATGGAATTTTAATTGAAGCAGGAACATCAAAAACCGATTCTGAGCAACATATTTCTATTAAAGAACTTAAAGAACTTGTTAAGGAATTAAGTAAATTTAGAAAGATTTTGGGAAGGGAATAAATAGCGGTGGGGGAGGGATTCGAACCCTCACGGCCTTAAAGGCCACCGGCTTTCGAGGCCGGCGCAATCCCAGTTCTGCCACCCCACCCTATATTTAAATTATAAACTTGAAAAACAAGCCTTTTTAAAATAAAATTAATCCATAATGATTACTAAGGAATATTTAAAAGAAAATACCAGATACAACCCATTTGAATTTGAAGAAAAAATATATAATTTCTGGATCCCTTATTTTAAAGCAAAAACTAAAAGTAAAAAAAATTTTATCATTCTTATTGCTCCTCCAAATGTAACTGGAAGCTTGCATATGGGACATACTTTGGAAAACATCATTTTAGATGTTGTCGCAAGATATAAAAGAATGCAAGGTTTTAATGTTGTTTGGCTTCCTGGAACAGATCATGCTGGCATTGCTACTCAAAATGTTGTTGAAAAAGAACTTAAAAAAGAGGGTTTAACAAGATTTGATTTAGGCAAAGAAAAATTTATTCAAAGAGTTTGGGAATGGACAAAAAAATATGGAGGCATTATTTTAGAGCAATTTAAAAAATTGGGGCTTTCTCTGGATTGGTCAAGAAAAAAATTCACTTTAGATAAAAAATATGTTGAATGGGTTCAAAGAGCTTTTATTACCTATTATAAAAAAGGTTTAATTTATAGAGATTTAAGACCTGTTAATTTTTGTCCGAGATGTCAAACTTCTCTTTCTGATTTGGAGGTTGAATATAAAGAAGTTCAAGGAAAACTTTATTACATTAAATATCCATTAAAAGATGGTGGTTTTGTGACTATTGCTACTACAAGGCCAGAAACAATGCTCGGCGACACAGCTTTAGCGGTTAATCCTAAAGATGAAAAGAATTTAAACCTTGTAGGTAAAACAGCTATTTTGCCAATTGTTTTAAGAGAACTTCCTATTGTTTCTGATTTAAAAGTTGATCCAAGTTTTGGTACAGGTATTTTAAAAATAACTCCAGCCCACTCAATTATTGACTACGAAATAGCACTTAACCATAAACTGCCTATGATCTCTGTAATTTCTTTTGATGCTAAAATGAATGAAAATGCTGGAGAATTTTCTGGACTTGATTTTCTAACTGCTAGAGAAAAAATTGTGGAAAGACTTCAAAAAGAAGGCCTTATAGAAAAAATTGAAGAAAAAACAATCTCTCTTCCTGTTTGCTCAAGATGCAGTACAGAGCTTCAAGTTGTTCCTTCTTACGAATGGTTCCTAAAAATGAAAAGTTTAGCTAAGTTAGCTATTGATGCGGTTAAAAAAGGAGAAGTTGAGATTTATCCTCATAAATTTAAAAAACCTTATTTTGATTGGTTAAATAATATTAAAGATTGGTGCATTTCAAGAAAAATTTGGTGGGGACAGCAAATTCCTGCTTGGAAATGTTCAAATTGTGGTGAGAAAAGTTGGCAAATTTCACTTAAAAAACCTAAAGTTAAATGTAAGTTTTGTAAACAAAAGAAATGGGAATTAACTAACGAAGTTTTTGATACTTGGTTTTCTTCTGCTCTTTGGCCTTTTGCTATTTTGTATACTAAGGAAGAAAAAAAATGGTATCCCGCTAACTTAGTTTCTTCAGCAAGGGATATTTTACATCTTTGGATTACAAGAATGATTTTTTCAGGTAAGTTCTTTATGAGGAAAAAACCTTTTGATTTTGCTTTTATCCATCCTACTGTCCTTACTAAAGAAGGAAAAAGAATGTCAAAAAGTTTAGGTACAGGAATCGATCCTCTTGATCTTATTCAAAAATATGGAACGGATGCAGTAAGATTTGGCGTTCTTTGGCAACTTAGTGCTCACCAAGATTTAAGATTTGACGAAACACCTTTGGAACAAGGAGCTAAGTTTTTAAATAAAATTTGGAACGCTTATAGATTTTATCTTTTAACTAAAGAAAATCAAAAACAAAATAAAAATAAACCATCAAAAGAAGATCAAAGAATATTAAAAGAGCTTCAAAAAACAAAAAAATTTGTCTTTGGTAAAATAGAAAAGTTTGAATTAGGATTAGCCTTAAAAGAAATTTATAGATTTTTCTGGCAAGAAGTTTGTGATAAATATTTAGAATCTTGGAAAGGTGAAACAAAAAATAGTTTGAAGGTTTTAGAAACAGTGATGTTTGAATCATTAAAACTTATGCATCCTTTTATCCCTCATTTAACTCAGCTTCTCTATATGGCTCTCTTTAAAAAAACTCCGCTTTTTAAAGAAAAATTATCTTAAAAATGACAGAAGTTATTTTACTTTCTTTTTTACTACCATTTTTTTGGGCTTATTATTTTATAAAAAAGGATTGTCATCCTGAACCTTGGTATTCTTTACTTTTTGCTTTTCTTTTAGGAATTTTTTCAGCTCTTCTTTCTATTTTCTTTGAAGGAATTTTAGAAAATCTGCATATTGTCGACTCTTTAACTTTGAAATTTTTGCTTTACTCTTTCATAGAAGAATTTTTTAAATTTTTAGTGATTTTTCTTTTAATCTTTCCTCTTAAAGTTTTTGATGAGCCAATTGATGCTATTATTTATATGAGCGTTTCTGCCTTAGGCTTTGCTTTTATAGAAAATGTCCTTTACATTTTAAAAACAGAAGCTGAGTTTTCTTCTTATTTAGTCCTTTTCCTTAGATTTTTAGCTCCTAATTTTTTACATGTTTTAGCTTCTTCGATTATAGGTTTTGGCTTTGCTTACTATATGAAAAAAAGAATTTTTCTTTTTGTCCCCTTATCTCTTTTCTTTGCTACCATTTTGCATTTTATTCACAATTATTTTATAATAAGATTAGAAGCCCAAGGTTATTTACTTATTGTTCCTATTTTATGGGGAGTTTTTGCTATTTTTATTTCTGAATTAGGTCTTGTCAGCGATAAAAATGAACTCGGAATTTCAAAACTTAAACCTTATGAAGAGCTCTGATGAAGTTCATTTAGAAGAAGGACTTTTAAGTGTTGATATTTACGTTAAAGATGGAGAACTTGTAATTGTTGCTCCTATTGCTGGTTCATCAAAAGAAAATATTGAAGTGATAGTCCAAGGTGATATTTTGATAATAAAAGGAGAAAGATTTCCTCCAGAAAATGTTGAAGAAGCATCTTATAAAAAGAAAGAGTGTTATTGGGGACCATTTTCAAGATCAATTGTTCTTCCAAGAGATGTTGATAAATCTAATATAAGAGCATTTTATGAAAATGGTATTTTAATGATAAGAATTCCTAAACTTTCTGGTTTTGAAGAAACAAAAAAAATAATTATTGAATAAAGCGTCCGTAGCTCAGCGGTAGAGCACCGTCCTTATAAGACGGGGGTCGCTGGTTCGAATCCAGCCGGACGCACAAAAATGAAAAAAGAACTCTTTTTTGTTTATTTAGTATTTTCCTTTTCACTTCTTATTCCTTATCTTACCCTTTCTTTTCACATCAAACTTGAAAGACAACCATTTGGAGGAGTAATAAAAAGCATAGAAAATTGTGAAAACGGAAAAATTATCACCTTAGAAAGTTACCACCAAAGAAGTTACCTTCAAAGACCTATAGAAAAAGTAGAAAAAACTTTTATGTTGAGTGAGGATCCAAATTTAAAACCAGAATCAGGAGAAAATAAAAGTTATGGAATAAAATCGAAATATTTAACCCCATCAAAACCTATTGAAACAGGAGTAATTTTTATAGGTACAGCAAAGCCAGAAGGAAGTTGTCTTGAAAAGAGAACAAGAGAAGTAACAAAAATTATTACCTTACCTGATGGAACCTCAACGACAACTACATCAACAGAAGAATATATTGCTGTTAGAAAAGATACTGACTATACCATTATTATTATGGGAAGAGTTCTTCCTTGCAGGTTAACTCACCTTAAAGAAATTTGTCCTTAAGGAAAAATAGCTCTAAAAAATTGATGAAGGGGCGGAACGATATTTTTGTATTCATCTAAATAGATATTTAATTTTTTTCTCACTTCCTCTTTGTCAACAAAAAAATCTTCAATAGGAATATCAAAACCCATTTTAAATCTTGAATGCGGAACTAAATAAACATAATCTCTTAGATGTGAAGAAAAAATTTCAAAACCGTCAAATTCATGCCATCCGTAAAGTTTGCCATCTATAGTTATACCTTCATTATTTATTTTTATTTCCATAAGCTTAGGATCATAAAAAACAGGATGAAAGAAAAAAATAAAAGAAAGTATACCCACAACCATTGCCCAATAGTCAGAGGTCAAAACAGAATATAAAATAAAAGCGCCAGCAAAAAAACCTGTAATTAAATGCCAAACCAAATCACCAAAAGGATGGGAAATAAAATTATAAGTAACCCATTTAATCTCAAACTTTTCTTCTTCCATTTTTACATTTTTTATTTTAAACAAATTTTGCTATAATTTTATGAAATAAAGATGAGGTTTAAAAACTATAACTTCAAAAAAATAGAAAAAAAGTGGCAAAAAAGGTGGTATAGAAATTATAAAAAGATTTGGAAAGCCGAAGATTTTTCTAAAAAACCTAAAATTTACATTTTAGATATGTTCCCCTATCCATCTGGTGAAGGACTTCATGTTGGTCATGTTGAAGGGTATACTGCTACTGATATTTTATCTCGTTACTTTAGAATGAAAGGTTATAACGTTCTTCATCCAATGGGTTGGGATGCTTTTGGTCTTCCTGCAGAAAACTATGCTCTCAAAGTCAAAAAAAATCCTATGACATTTGTACCCAAAAATATCCAAAACTTCAAAAGACAAGTAATTATGATGGGGTTTAGTTATGATTGGTCAAGAGAAATTTCTACCATTGATCCAGATTATTATAAATGGACGCAATGGCTTTTTCTTCAATTTTTTAAACACGGTTTAGCTTATGAAGCTGAAGCTCCTGTTAACTTCTGTCCTTCTTGTAAAACAGGCTTAGCTAATGAAGAAGTTGTTCAAGGAAGATGCGAAAGGTGTGGAAGTGAAGTAGAAACAAGAATGCTTAGACAATGGCATCTTAAAATAACTGCTTATGCTGAAAGGCTTCTTGAAGATTTAAAAGAACTTGATTGGCCAGAAAAAATTATTGAGATGCAAAAAAATTGGATAGGAAAAAGTGAAGGATGGGAGGTTGATTTTGCTTTAGAAGGTTTAGATATAAAAATACCAGTTTTTACAACAAGGCTCGATACTATTTATGGAGTTACCTTTTTAGCTCTTTCTTATAATCATCCTTTAGCTCTTAAAATAGCTAAATCTGATTTTTATGAACTTGTGGAAAACTATATTCAAAATGAAAAGAAAAAACCTGTATCAGTTAAAGCTTTAGAGAAAGAGATTACAGGTGTGTTTACTGGTTCTTATGCTCTTCATCCTTTAACTGGATTTAAAATTCCTATTTGGATTACCAATTACGTTCTTGAACATTACGGTACAGGTGCAGTTATGGGAGTTCCAGCCCATGACTCAAGAGATTATGAATTTTCGAAAAAGTTTAATTTACAAATAATTAGAGTTATAAAAGATCCTCAAGGCTCTGAAGAGCTTCCTTTTGAAGGAGAAGGCATTTTAATTAATTCAGAAAGATTTAATGGACTTTCAAGCTCTGAAGCAAGAGAAGAAATAGGTAAATTTTTAGAAAAAGAAGGTAAGGCTAGAAGAAGAGTTTATTATAAATTAAGAGACTGGATTTTCTCAAGACAAAGATATTGGGGTGAACCAATTCCTATAATTAAGTGTCCTAAGTGCGGAAATGTTCCTGTTCCTGAAAAAGATCTTCCTGTCAAACTTCCTAAAACAAACAAATTTGAACCTACAGGAACTGGTGAGTCGCCATTAAAAAACATAAAAAATTGGGTAAAAACTAAATGTCCAAACTGTAAAGGACCAGCTGAAAGAGAAACAAACACTATGCCTCAATGGGCTGGTTCTTGTTGGTATTATTTAAGATACATTGATCCTAAAAATAAAAAAGCTTTTGCTGATTTTAAGAAAATGAAATATTGGCTTCCTGTTGACCTTTATGTTGGCGGCGCTGAACATGCAGTTTTACATCTTCTTTATGCAAGGTTTTGGCATAAATTTTTATACGATCTTGGTTTAGTACCTACTAAAGAACCATTTCAAAAACTTTTTAACCAAGGTTTAATTTTAGGACCCGATGGACAAAAGATGTCTAAATCAAGAGGAAATGTAGTTAATCCTGATGAAGTAGCTAAAGAATATGGAGTTGATGCTTTAAGAATGTATGAAATGTTTATGGGACCATTAGAAGCAGAAAAGCCATGGAGCACAGAAGGAATTAAAGGAGTCTTTAGATTCTTAAATAGGATTTGGAAATTAGCGCAAATTATTAAAAACCAAAGAAAAATTAAAAAAGTTCCTGAAGATTTTGAAAAAGAGTTAAATAATTTAATTTATGAGACAACTGAAGGAATTGAAAAAATGAAATTTAATGTTGTTATTTCTAAAATGATGGTTTTTGAAGATTATTTAAGAAATAAATTAGAAGAAGGGTATAACATACCTAAAGAAGGATTTCTAACTTTCATAAAACTTCTTTTCCCTTTTGCACCTTACATTTCTCAAGAAATTTGGAGTGGAATTTTCAAGAAAAAAGGATTTTTAGATTTAGAAAAATGGCCAAAATATAATGAAAAATTAATTAAAAAAGAAGTTTTTACTTACATTGTTCAAGTTAATGGTAAAAAAAGAGGTGAATTTACTTACCATAAAGAAGATATAAGTGAAAATGAGGTTTTAGAAAAAGTAAAAAGTCTTCCTCTTTATGAAAAATATCTTCAAGGCAAAAAAATTAAAAAAATAATTATTGTTAAAGGAAGGTTAGTTAATTTTGTTATATGAAAACAAAGCTAAAAGGTTTTATTGGAGAAAAGATTGCTGAAAATTTTTTAATTAAAAAGGGTTATAAAATTTTAGCTAAAAATTTGAAACTCAAAAACCTAGGAGAAATAGATATTTTATGTGAAAAGGAAAATAAACTAAATTTTGTTGAAGTTAAAACTCTTTTCGAGAATAAAAATTTTCTTCCAGAATTTCATTTTAATTTTAGAAAAAGGAAAAGGATTGAACGTTTGGCTAATTTTTTTTGCTTAAAATTTAAAAAAGAAGATTATTTTATTTCTCTGATTGCCATTGAAGTAAAAAATGATAAAATTAAAATAAGATATTATGAAAACATTTAAATGAAGAAACAAATTTTAATCACTCTTTTTCTCTTTTTAGTTTTTTCTTTTCTTCTTTACGAGTATATAAACGAAAGAGAAAAAAATAGGCCTTACAGGGAATCTGCAGAAATTATAAGAAGAGAGATTATAAATAAAAGCAGTTTAAAAGCAAGTGCCAGCGATCATCCTTTAGAAATTGAAAAAGAAAAAAAAGAAAAATTTGCTGAAAGTTTAAAAGATGAAAAAATAATTCTTGTTTCTGATGAAATTTTAAATAATATAAATTTAGAATTTTTAAAGTAGGCCGGTGTAGCTCAGTGGTAGAGCGTCCCGCTCGTAACGGGAAGGTCGTGGGTTCAATCCCCACCACCGGCTCAAAAATTAAAAAAAATGAAGTAAAATTGAAAAATTAAAAAAAATGAAGTAAAATTGTATTTATAAAATGAGGAAAATAACTGTAATTTTACTTCTAATAAACCTTATCTTTGTTTCTTCAGCTCTTTCTTTTGCTCTTCCTGATGGAAGCGGGGGTTCTTATTATGGAGATATTTACAAAGCTCCTGATTATAGCTATTTAAATAAAGATTTAAATGAAATTATCAATGCTGTTCTTGAAGGGGTAGCTACAGCAACGCCGCCAGAAGAAGCGGTTCCTGTTTTTCCTTATGATCCTATTTTGTACTATCTTTTAATAAGAGGATTTGGTCTTGATGCTTCTATGCAACAAAGAGTTATTCAATATTTAAACAAATCCTTTTTAGAAAGCAAAAAAAATGAACTCTATAAAGAGGTTGGCAGCAGATATAATACTTACGAAATGATATCTTTTTTAAAATCAGCTTCTAACGTAAGCAATTTAAAAGATGAATTAAATCGAGGAATTATTAATGAACTTTTTGTACCTTCTGCACAAAAAAAAGTTGTTGTTGATGTTTGCGATAGTCTTTCGCGGATAATAAAATGTCGAGATTTAGATTTTGATCAAACAATAAATGGTTTTATAAGAAATGTAAGTGCACAGTATCAGTTAGGTACTTATTGCGGAATAAAATATGAAGAGATTCCATTTTGTGAAAATCAAACTCCACAAACTATAGTTTTATCTCCTCAAGGAAATAACTTGTTTGCCAACATCTTTAAAGCCTTTACAGGAAAAATAATGATTGCCCAAGTTGGCGGCGAAAATCAAACAAATCAAAACGAACTTCCACCATCAGTAGTAATTAGAGATAGATGGGATTATACAAAAAGAGACATAGAATCTTCACAAATTATTGAGCAAATTGCTGAAGGTTTTAAAGCAAGTTTGGAGTCTGCACCTGTTTTTAGATTAGGTGAGCCAGTAAGAGTTGTTCAATGCATAAGAGACGATATAGGTATTGTTTACCCTTATAGAGTTGAACCTATAAGTATTAGCTTAAATTTTTCTGGTTTTAGTTCCGGTATAGGATCTAATCCAGTTTCATTAAAAAATGATGAGATTTTAGATTTTAAAAATAGTGTAAGAAATATCTTCTTTAACGGGATTGACATATTTAATTTTGAAAATGCAGAGGAACTTTTCGAATATATTAACAATCAATGTTCTTCATTAAAAACAAGAATTTCTGATGATAATACTAACAGAACAAGTCCATATTCTGATTGTATGATTTCGAATTTAAGAATGTTTGTAGATTCTAATAATAGATCTGTTAAAGTTTTTAAAGATTTAAAAGAAAGGATTAATAATTTTTATTTACCAATTTGGACAAGAGTTTTAGATGAAGTTAAAGATCCAAATGTAAGCATTACTGGGAAGTTAAAAGATCAAATGAGTCTTTTAATTAATGTATATTATCAAAAAGGTTTAGTAGTAGACAATTTAAAAACTTTGAACATGCCAAAAGGTTTTTCAGGGTGCACAAGATTTATAAGTTGCCAAATTTATTGGGATACACTTGAAAAGTTAACAAATAACTTTAAGAATCTAAAAATACTTTTTGAAACCTTGGCCCCGTTACATCCTTATTCAGAAACTGCCGTCATTAATTATACATATTCTTATTTTCAAGTTGCCCATGATATTAAAACAAATTGCATTGATAGACCAGAAAATATAGTAAATTTAGGTACTTATGGTAAAGTCAATGAAAAATCAAAATTTGCTAACATTAAAAAAGTAAAGATTGTTAAAAAAATAGAAACAAACAAATCTTTTAAAAACTTTATCGCCTCATTTTCAAACTTTATTACCAGCCTATTTAGTCCAAAAGAATTTACGATAAAAATAGAAAGATGAAAAGATTGCTTATTATTTTATTTTTCGCTCTAATCTTTGGGTTGTTTGTAAATATTAAAATATCCAACGCCGAAGATGATTTTGTTTTTTCTTGGAGTACAAATATGATAGTATGTACATCCTCTGGCATTTTAGATGCCATTAAGAGTATAAAACCCCAAAGAGGATTTTATTTATTCTTATATGGATCATCTACTGACAGTACTTGCTCTTTAAAAGAAAGGTCTGGTATGTATGGTGGTGTTCTAGTATATTTTCCCAAAATCGACTTAAAAGCACGCATAATTAAGACAATAGATTTGGGGTCATCAGCCTCAGTTTCTTCTCCGTGTACAATACAAATTTACCTAAATCAACAAAAGCTAGTAATTAATTGCGCGAATGATTTTAAAGTAGAGATGGATATTAATGTTGATCAGGATATTGGTCGAGAAGTTTGGATGGACATGATTGGGCCTTTGGAAAATCCTCAAAACATCCCTCTTACTAACATCGTCACTCCAATTGTCCAACAAAGAATTCAACAGTCTATTGGAACTTCTCCAGAAGAGTTACAGCAAGCTCAATCAGCCCTACCTGAAGATCCT
>JAVVGJ010000006.1:0-20233 GCA_032249155.1 Minisyncoccota bacterium
CAGTCCAAGGTTTATCAAGCCAATCTTTAACTTTTATATATTCAACTTCAAAACCAAAAATTTTTGCCTCTTCAAAAACAAAATTGGCAACCTTTTCGGAATTAGCTCTTTCTCTTCCTGTCCCTAAGATTATTCCTATTTTCATGTTATGATTAATTATAAAAGAAAGTTTAAATTAATCCTTCTTTTTTGAGTTCATCAATAATTTCTTTTGGTATAGGATTTGTTTGAGGACTTATACCCGGATATCTCCAAGCAGAAATTATTTTTATTAAGTCTTGTTCTCTTTGAATCATAATCCAAATCTCCTGTTTCCAAATTTTTCTTTTACCATCTTTTTTTATTTTGGCAGGTTGCATCAAAGCTAAAGTGTTGGGTGCTATTCCTTCTTCAATACGATATGGTTTAAGAAGCACTCTTTTAAGCCTTTGTTTAGAGAGGTTATAAAATTTAATTTTTTTCTCAGAGTGTTTGGTCCAATGAATTTTCATTTAGGTTTTAATTTTGTGCCGCGGGAGGGAATCGAACCCCCGACGCGTGGCTCTTCAGGCCACCGCTCTACCACTGAGCTACCGCGGCTTATATTATCTATTATAACAAATTTTAAGCCATTTTAACTTCTTCTTTTTTCTTTTCTTTTAGTTTTTTCATATTTTCTTGATGTTCAGGAGTATTTAGTAAACCACATTTTTTATATTTTTTTCCTGAACCACATGGACAAGGATCGTTTCTGCCAATTTTAGGAGTTTCTTTTCTAATTTCAATATTCATAAATATTTGAAAGAAGTGATTGATTAAAGCTTGATGAAAATTTAAAAAGGCTTTATAAGCTTCTTCCTTAAAGACTACTAAAGGATCTTTGTGAGCATAAGCTTGAAATTGTGAAGATTCTTGCAAATGTTCGAGGAAATGAAGGTGCTCTATCCAAAGAAAATCATAAATTCTTAAAAGCACTTGTTTGACTACTTCATAAAAATTTTCTTCTGCTTCTTCTTTAAGTAAATTAAATTTTTCAAAAAATCTTTTTTTAATTTCCTCTTTGTCACTCGTTCTAAAAATAAAGTTTAAAACATCATCAGAAGCATCATTTAGAAGCTTTTCAAAATTCTCTAAAACAAAATTTTCAAAATCTATTAAACCTAAAAGAACTTTTCTTCTTTCATGATAAATCTTTTCTCTTTGAGCATTAATAACTGTGTCATATTCAAGTAATCTTTTTCTAATATCAAGGTTATGTCCTTCTATCTTTTTTTGAACTTCTTCGATAGTTTTCGAAGCCAATTCTCTAAATTTCAAAAGAAAAGGGTGGTCAAAATCAACCTCTTCAAAAAGTTCACTATCTTTGTTAATGCCCAACCTTTCCAAAAGACTTATAAACTCATCGCTACCAAACATTCTCATAAGATCATCTTCTAAGGATATAAAAAATTGAGTTTCTCCTGGATCTCCCTGTCTTCCGGCTCGACCACGAAGCTGATTATCTATTCTTCTGGCTTCATGTCTTTCTGTCCCGATAACAAAAAGTCCTCCCAGTTCTTTAACTTTTTTATATTCTTCAGGATCTTGAGGGTTACCTCCAAGCAAAATATCTACTCCTCTTCCAGCCATATTAGTGGCTACGGTAACTGCTTTTAACTTACCTGCTTGAGCAATAATAGCTCCTTCTTCTTCATGATTTTTAGCATTTAAAACTCTATGAGGAATACCAGCTTCAGTAAGCATTTTTGAAAGTTTTTCATTATTTTCAATTGAAGTCGTACCTACAAGAACTGGTCTTCCTATTTCATAAAGCTCCTTAATCTTGTTAACTACAGCTTTCCATTTTGCTTTTTGAGTGATAAAAATCTTATCGGGATGATCGATTCTAATGCAAGGTTTGTTGGGAGGTATTCTCACTACTTCTAAATTGTAAACTTGCTTAAATTCTTCTCTTGAAGTCCAAGCTGTACCTGTCATACCAGCTATTTTTTTATATTTTTTGAAAAAGTTTTGAATGGTAATTGTAGCTTGAGTTCTCATTTCTGGTCTTACAGGAACGCCTTCTTTAGCTTCAATAGCCTGATGAAGACCTCCTGACCATCTTCTTCCATACATAAGCCTTCCGGTAAATTCATCAACAATAATCACCTCATCATCCTTAACAATATAATCTTTATCTCGATGGTAAAGATAATTAGCGATTAAAGCTTGTTCAATATGGTGCGCTGCTCTTAAATCAATTACTTCATAAGGATTGTAACCTAAAAATTTTTGTATTTTATTCAAACCTTCTTCAGTAAGAAAAACTCTTCTTGATTTTTCTTCTAAGGTAAAATCTATATCTTTCTCTAAGGATTTAGCTAATTTATCGTAGAAGTAATAAAGACTAACATCCTCAATTTGATAAGCTCCTATAATAAGAGGGGTTTTTGCTTCATCAATTAAAATGCTATCAACTTCATCAATAATAGCATAATTTAGATCTTTAACTTGTACAAGCTGGTCAGGACTAGTAGCTAAATTGTCTCTTAAATAATCAAAACCAAATTCACTATTAGTACCATAGACAATATCTGCTAAATAAGCTTCTTTTCTGGAAATAGGTCTTAAATATTCATGAAAAACTTTAAAGGTTCCTAAAATATCTCTTTCTTTATCTTCCTCTGAAGGCACAAAGGTTGGATCATAAATGTAACTTCTATTTTCACTTACAATACAAGCAACAGTAAGACCTAAAAAATGATAAATCTGACCCATCCAAACAGTATCTCTTTGAGCTAAATAATCATTAACCGTGACAATATGAACGCCTTCTCCTGTTAAAGCATTAAGATAAGCAGCTAAAGTAGCAGTAATGGTTTTTCCTTCACCGGTCATCATCTCGATTACCATACCTTTGTGAAGGCCAATGCCACCTAAAAGCTGAACATCGAAATGTCTTTGTCCTAAAGTTCTTTTTGCTGCTTCTCTAACAGCGGCAAAAGCTTCTGGCAAGATTTTATCTAAGCTTTCGCCATTTTTTATTCTTTCTTTAAACTCTAAAGTTTTATTTTTTAAATCATAATCGGATAATTTTTCAAAATCTTTTTCCAAAGAATTGATCTTTTCAATTATAGGTTTCCACTCATCAATATAATCTCTAAAAAGAAAAGAAAAAATCTTCTTAATCATTATTAAGCTTCAATTTTTTCAATTTTAATAGTCCAGATTTCTTTTTTATAACCCTTCTTTTTTCTATATCTTGTTTTAGCTTTATATTTCCAAACAAGAGTTTTTACTTTTTTCTTCTTTACTAAAGTACCCTCAACTTTTACTTTTTTAAGCTCATCTTTGTCTAAAAAAATTTTTTCTCCATCAGAAAAAAACAATATATCTTCAAATTGCAGCCTATCGCCTTCTTCTTTATTTAAATTTTTAATCTTTTCGATATCTATTTGACTTCCTTCTTTGACTAAGTATTGTTTACCTCCTGTTTGAATAATAGCTATTTTCATTTTTAGTAAAAATTAAAAAAATAGACCTTTAAAGTTAAGAGAAGATGAAAAAAAATAAAGACATAAATTATTTTACCAAAAAATTCTTTATTTAAAAAGAGAAGAAATAAATTTAAAAATTGAAGGAAATAAAGAAAAAGAACGAAAAAATGTAAACGAGATGTTGGCAAAACAAGTTCTCCTGATTTGCTTTTAAAAATAACAAGATAAGTTTCTCCTTGGAAAAAAATAAAAAGCCAAATAAGAAGAGGAAGAAAAAAATAAATAATGAAAACAAAAGCTTTTAAAAATTTCATCCTCTTTTAGCTAAAATAATTAATTCTTCCGCCAATTTTTTAGCTGAGCCAGGTTTATAAAATTTTAAAGCAGCTTCTTTCATTTTTTCTTTAATTTCTTCCTTTGTTAATATTTCTTTAATGTAAAACAAAAGAAGGTGTGGTTTAGCATTTTTTTCTTCTAAAAAGTAAGCAGCTCCTGTTTTTGAATAAATAAAAGCATTTTCTTTTTGATGTCCGCCAACAACATCTTCTGGAAGAGGAATTAAAATACTCGGTTTTCCTAAAGCAGAGATTTCGAAAATTGTCCCTGAACCTGCTCTAGAAATAACAAGATCAGCAATCTTCATAAGAATAAGTAAATCTTCATTTTTCAAAAATGGAAAAGCTTTATAACTCTTTTCTCTTAAAGGAATAGTAGTTCTTATTTTTCCCAAAGCAAAACTATATGTTTCTTGAAAAAATTTTTTTCCTGTAATGTGAACTACTTGAGAAAATTTTAAAAGTTCCGGTAAGCATTCTACGATAAGATCATTTAAAAACTGAGAGCCTTGAGCTCCGCCTAAAATCAAAACAATATATTCATCGGGATTTAAACCGAATCTTTCATAATCTTCTTTAGAAATAGGAGTATAAATTATTCTCTCATCAATGGGTTGGCCTACAACTAAAACTTCTTTATTTTTAAAAAATTTTTTAGCAGATTCAAAAGCTAAAGCAACTTTAGTAGCAAATCTAGAAGAAACCATATTTGTCCAACCAGGAATGCTGTCTGATTCATGGATCAAAATAGGTATTCTAAAAAGCCAAGAAACAAAAACTGGTGGAAAGGCACTTGTTCCGCCCTTAGAAAATAAAACATCTGGCATAATTTTGAATATATAAATAAAGCTTAAAAAGAAGGCTAAGGGCATTTTAATGAATATGTCTATGAAATTTTCAAGGGAAAAATATCTTCTGATTTTAAAACTTGGCAAAACGTAAATTTTAACACCTTCCTCTTCCAGAGTTTTTCTTTCTAGTGGTTCTACTCCTACATAAAAATACTTTAAATTTAAATTTCTTTCTTGGGCTATGTTTTTAAGCTCTCTTAACGTAAAAAGTAATGGATAAAAATGCCCTCCTGTAGAACCACCTGTAAAACATATTCTTATTTCCTCCATTTTTTAAAATTATAAACTCTTTTTTTGTATAATTAAATTAAACTTCATGAGTATTAAAACTAAAAATTTATTTTTTATACTCACGGATTTTTTGACTTTTTACTTTTCCTTATTTTTAGCTCTTTTAATAAGACACACCACGCACTTTAATTTAGAAATCTTAAAAATTCACATTTTTCCTTTTTTTGTTATTTTTCTTTTTTGGTTTCTTATTTTTTATATTTTTGATCTCTATGATTTCAAAAAAATAAGTTTTTTTAAAGAATATTCAGAAAACTATCTTTCCGCTCTTTTTATTTCTCTTTTTGCTACCATTTTAATTTTTTATTTGACCCCTCTTTTCAAAATTTCACCTAAAACTCTTCTTTTAATTTTTATTGTCATTTTTATCCCTTTAAACTTAGAAGCAAGAAATCTACTTTTAGAAAAAATTTCTTCAAAAATATCTAAAACCATTATTCTTATAGGAGATACGAAAGAAATTGATGAAATTGAAAATTATTTAAATTCTCATAAATCATTGGGTTTTAAAAAAATTATCAGATATAAGAGATTGGGCGAACTGGTTGAAGATGATTTTGATTATTTAGTAATTTCAGATTCTATTTTAAAAAATGCTGAAATGCCGTCAAGTCTTATTAATAAATTTTTAGAAGGAAAATATATTTTCAGTTCTTCTGTCTTTATAGAAAATTTTTTAAATAAGGTCTCTTTAGAAAATTTAACCGATGAATGGTTTTTAGAAAATGTTTTAAATAAAGATGAACTTTATGAAACAGTTAAAAGAATTTTAGATGTTGCTATCGCTCTTTTTTCACTTATATTAAGCTTACCGCTTTGGCCTTTTATTATTTTAGGGATAAAAATATCTTCTTCTGGACCTATATTTTTTAAAGATTTAAGAGTTGGTAAAGGAGAAAAAACATTTTATCTTTATAAATTTAGAACGATGCATTCTGCCGATTACAAAAATCCTGAAAATGAAAACGTTTTTGGAGTGAAAGAAGGTGATAAAAGAATTTTTTGGTTTGGAAAAATTTTAAGAAAATTACATTTAGATGAACTTCCTCAAGCTTTTAATGTGATTAAAGGAGATATAAGCATTGTCGGCCCCAGACCAGATTCAAAACCTTATTATGATTTTCTTAAAAATAAAGTTTATTTTTATAGATTAAGAACTTTAATCAAACCAGGAATTACTGGTTGGGCTCAAATAAATGAAAAAACAGGAGATTCATTAGAAGAAGCTAAAGAAAGGTTAGAATATGACTTGTATTATTTCAAAAATAGAAATCTTATTTTAGACCTCCTCATCGTTTTAAGAACATTAAAAATTGTTTTAACTTTTTGGGGAAAGTAAATCTTCAAAAAAACCTTTTTCTCCTAAAAAAGCATCTAAAGAATTAAATTTGTATTTAAAGCCATATTTTTCTATTTTAGAACCATCACAAAAAATAGGAAAGGTATAAGAATTTTCTGAACCTGGAGCTGTTGGAATTTTGCCCAAAGAAAGGTGCCATAAAAGAAAAAATAAAATTTTAAGAATTTTATAAGGGATTTTGATAATTTTTTTCTTTGTGATTTGAGCAATTTCCTTAAAATAAAGAAAACTGGGTGGAGCGATATTAAAAATTTCAAATTTTTGAGGAAAATCTTTTTCTAAGACAAATAAAAAAGCAGAAATAACATCATCTTCATGAACATACTGCCTTAAAGAATTTTCTGAAGACAAAAAAATAAAAGGTGTTAATTCTTTCATAAATTTAAGTAAACCGCTTTTTTTAAAATATTTTTGAGCAAAAGGACCAGTAACAGTAGCTAATCTTAAAATAATTATTCTTTTGTCTGGATTTTCTTCATAAAATTTCTTAGACCTTTTTTCCATCTCAATTTTTTCTTTACCATAAAGATAAACTCTTTCTTTAGGTTCATCATCTTCTTTAAATGGTCTTTTTTCACTATTTTCTTTATTAGCACCATAAACAGCAATGGAACTAGCGATGATTATTTTTTCAACATCATTTTTTAAGCAAAAATTTAAAAATTTTTCAAAACCGAAACTATTCTCATAAAGATGTTTTTGAAGATTAAAAAATGGTCTTCTAATCCAAAAAGCTAAATGAAAAGCAGCGTCTATTTTCTCTTTTATTTCTTCCTCCCAGTTTTCTACTAAATTTTTTTTAATAAAAATTATCTTCCCTCCAGGTTTCCATAAAAACTTAGGTTCTTTAACGTCAAGAGCATAAATTTTTTCGATATTTTCTTTTAAAGATAAAAAATAGATGAGCATTGAACCAATATAACCACTTGCACCTGTAACTAAAACTTTCATTTTTATTTTTTAAAACTACTTATAAGACCTAAGCTAAAATTTATAGCTATTTGGCTTGAAGCACCTAAACTAAAAAATGGCAAAACCACACCAGTAGGCACAAAAATCCCCAAATTGGAAATAATATGTAAAAAAGTTTGTATTGTCAGCCAAGTAAAAACACCTAAAGAAAAAGCTGTTTTTTCTATATTAGGATTTTCAAAACCTAAATATAAGATCTTTAAAAAAAGAAGGGAGAAAAGAAAAATAAGCAAAAGAGAACCAACAAAACCAGTTTCTTCAGCATAAATAGAAAAAATAGAATCAGTAAGCATTTGAGGAATCATAATTATTTTCATTTGTGATTTGCCTAAGCCTTTACCTAAAAGGCCTCCTGAAGAAATAGCTAAAGTTGTTTGCTTTAATTGATAAGTTCTTTCTTCATGAAGTTTTCCTTTAGTAAGAAAAGAAAGAATTCTTTCCTGCCTATATTCCCAAAAACTTACACCTAAAACAAAAAGGAAAATTACTAAAAAAGTAAAAATTGAAAAAAGTTTAAGATGTTCTTTTAAAGATTTAAAAAAAACTAAAGAAGAAGAAATCAAAGATGAAGCTAAAATAAAAGTATTGCTTAGAGCTGGTTCTAAAAAAATAGGCAAAAGAATAAAAATTAGAAAGGAGACAAGAATAAAAATTCTTGTGCGAAAAGGACTAAATAAGTTGCTTGACATTAAAAAAATCAAAGTTAAAAGAGCGAAGGGTTTGATAATTTCTGCTGGCTGAAAAGAAAAAAATCTTAAGTTTACCCATCTTTTAGCTTGGCCTGATTCTAAAGAAAAAGTAGGAATAAAAACTAAAAGAAGAAAAATATAAAAAATGACAAAAAGGATAAAAATGATGAATTTACTTTTATTCCAAAAATTCCCTAAAAGAACTCCTAAAAAGAAAAAAATAAAACCAAGAATAAAATTTTTGATTAAAAAATCATAAAAATAAGTGTAAGAATTTCCAGTTTTCACAAAAGAAAAATAAAGAGAAGTGCTATAAAAATTGATAAGTCCTAAGATGCTTAAAACTAAAACGATATAGAAAATTTGCTTGTCAAAAACAAAATTTTTTATTTTCATTAAAATTATCTCTTATGCCATTGAGGAGCTTTTCTTGCTTTTTTAAGTCCATATTTCTTTCTTTCCACCTCTCTAGGATCTCTAGTCAAAAAGCCAGCTTTTCTAAATCTTGGCCTCCATTCTGGATTTAATTTTACTAAAGCCCGAGAAAGACCAAGTCTAATTGCTTCTGCTTGCCCTCTTAAACCACCACCTTTGACTTTAACACTTACTTTATAGATGCCAAAAGCCTTTAATTTTCTCAAGGGAGCGTTAACAATTTTTATAAATTCTATAAGATTAGAAAAATAATCTTTATAATCTTTACCGTTTACGGTAATTTCAAAATCTTTAGTTTTTTTAGAAGCATCATAAATCCTTACACGAGCAACTGCTGTTTTTCTCCTTCCAATTCCTTCAATATACTTATCTTTTCCAATTTTTGGAAAATTAATAACTTCTTGAGTTTCTTCCTCTTGTAATTTTTCTTTTATTTCTTCAGTTAACGTTTGTGTCATTTCCTTCTAATATTTTAACTCTAAGAAGTCTTCTTTTTCTTAATTTATTTTTAGGAAGCATTCGACTTAAAATAAGCCTTAAAGTTTTTAATTTGTCTTTTTCCCATAAATCTTTAAGCTTAATTTCTTTAAGATGTCCTATATAACCTGTATGTTTATAAAAAACTTTTTTTTCAAATTTATTTCCTGTAAATTTTGCTTTGTCTAGGTTTTTTACAAAAACAAAAATAGGAAAATCCTTACTTGGATCATAACTAGGAAGATGCTTTCCTTGAAGATAATAAGCAATTTCTGTCGAAAGTCTTCCTAATGATTTTCCTTCAGCATCTAAAATTATTTCTTCTTTTTTCATAGCCTAAATTATACCAAAAATTATATCTTCTTTTCAATAGTCAAAAGAGAAAAGATTAAAGTGAGGACAAAATTTAAAAACTGAGCTAAGATACTTGAAAAAATTGCTCCGTAGGCTCCATAAGAAGGAACTAAAAAGAGGTTAAGAATAAGATTTAAAGAAGCAGGAATAATGGTAATAAAAAAATCAAGCCATTGTTTATTAAATGAGAAAAGAACGTAGTCTAAAAAACTTGTTGGCACCATAAAGATAAGAATTCCAAGAAGCGCATAAATGTAAGGCAAGGAAGATAAATATTCAGGGCCAAAACCTAAGTAAACAATTAAAGGACTTAAAACAAAAGTCAAATAGCTAATAAAAATTCCTAAAAATAAATGAAGAATAAGAAAAAAATAAAAATATTTTTTATATCTTTCTCTCTGATTAGTTAAACTTGAAAGAAAAGGAAAAATAGAAGTTGAAAAAATATAACCAACAAAACTCGAAGCTAAAATAACCTTAGAGGCAACCGAATATTCACCAAGTTCAGAAAATTCTCTAAAATGTCCGATAATAATTTGGTCAGTATAGAAAAAGACGTAAACTAAAAGACCAAAAAAGACCAAAGGCAGCCCATTGAGAATATAATATTTATAATCCTTAAAATAAGAGGAAAAATTTTTAATGATATCTTTTGCTTTTAATTTAGTTTCTTTCTCAAAAAAGAAAAGACTAAAAAGTGTTGAAAGAAGCGAACTAAAAAGATATGCAAGTCCTATACTAAGTGAACTTCGATGAAAAAGAGAAAAAAATAAAGCTAGAGAAAGAATAGTTAAACTTTCAATTATATTAGAAATAAAATTAAGAAATGTTTTTTGAATACCTACAAAAAAAGAAAGAAAATAACCTCTTAAGCTAAAAACAAAAAAATAAAGAATCAAAATAAGATACAAAACTGAGCTGTATTCTTTAGATCTTAAAATCAAATAACCAGAAAAAGAAATTAAAGTAATTAAAAGAGAAATAAAAAATTTAAAAGAAAATGTCTCTTCGACAACTCTTTTTTTATCCTCCTTTTGTTGGTAATCTCTTATAAGAAGTTGACTGACGCCGAAGTCAGAAAAAAGAAAATAAAAAGAAACTAAAGCTAATACATAATTAAAAACACCAAAAACCTCTTTTCCTAAAACACGAGCAGCGACAAAAAATAAAATTAAATGGAAAACTTTAGAAAAAATTTCTGAAAGATAAAGCCAAAAGGTATTTTTAAAAATTGGAAGGTGTGAAAAAAATAAGTTTTTAAAATAACTAAGGTCTTTTTTCATCTTAGATTTCTTCTACATCTAAATTTTTGTAAAGACGATATTCGTTTTTGTTTAAAATACCGTTTTGAGCACCAAGTTTTTGAATAACAGAAGAAGCATTAGCTGAACCCCACAAAAGAGCTTCTTTAAGGATATTTTCATTAAATTCTTTTTCTATTACAATTTTGCCAAAAAAAGCAGAAGCAAAAGCATCACCAGCGCCAGTTTTATCAACTATTTTTTTGGGCTTAAAAATACCTGCCTTTAAAATTTTGTTTTCTGTAAAAACCAAAGAGCCCTTTTCTCCTAAGGTAACAACTAAAGCTTTAACTTTGATTTCTTTTAAGGTTTCTTTTCCTAAGAGAAGAATGTCTTTTTTAAAATTTTGATTTAAAATCCTAAGTTCTTCATCATTTAAAAAAACAAAATCAGTAAAAGAAAGAGTTTTTTTTGCTAATTTTTCTTCTAAAAATTTTTTTGAAGGATTAATAGCAATGAATTTAACTTTATTTCTAATTTTTTTAAAAAATTTTAAGAAATTTATCGAAGGCGTATTTCCTGGAGTGACATAAAAATAAGGGTTTATTTTAACGCTCTTAAGTTCATTATTTTTAAATTCAGAAAATTTACCTCGGTGAACAAAAATGATTCTTTCTTTGCTTGGTGGCAAGATAATAAGCGAAAAAGTAGTAGCTTCTTTATGGTAAAAAATTTTTGTGTTCAATTTAAGTTTTTCAACTTTATTTTTAATTATTTCTCCAAGAAAGTCTTTGCCTAAGTGAAAATAAACTTCTGGTTTTAATCCTAATTTTTTAAAAGTAAGAGAAGCATTTAAAGCGCCGCCTCCTAAAGAAAATTCAAAATCTTCAACTTCTATTTTTTCTCCTTTTTCAAATTTTTCTTCGTTAACCTTCAAAACAATGTCTAAAACAGCGCTGCCAATAACGGTAATCATTTTATATATCGATAACAAATTCAAAGATAAGATAATTTTTATTTTTTTCTAATTTGGCTTGATGATAGGTAACACTTTTGATATCTTTTTTTAGACTTTCAAATTCAAAGCCTTCAAGTTCTCCTTCGATTTTCTTTTCTTCTAAAATTTTAGGCCGAAATTTAACGAAGATAGTTTTTTCAATATAAGTTTTTGCTAAAACTTCAGAAAAAAAATCTATAAGAGTGGAAAGAAGATCAAGACTTTCTACTTTTATTTTAACTTTTTTCTTTCTTTTTTTAAGTTTAGGTGCTAAGAAAGATTTAAAAGCTAAAAGAGTATTATTTATAAGAGATAAAAGATTTTTTCCGTAAATTCTTATTTTAAAATCTGCAGTATGAGAAAGAAATTCAAATTTTTTCATTTTATCTTTTTTTCAATTTTTTCAAAACCAAGGTAAGGTACTAAAACATCCGGAATCTCAATGTAATTTTTTCTTTGATAATTTTCTAAAATAGCAATAATGGCTCTTCCTATAGCTAAAGCAGTGGCATTTAACATATGTAAATATTCTACCTTCCCGTTTTTTCTTCTAAATCTAGCATTAATTCCTCGAGCTTGATAATCTGTAGTGTTAGAACAAGAGTGTGTCTCTCTGTATCTTCCTTGTCCAGGGAGCCAGGCTTCAATATCATATTGTTTATAATCTGTTCTTCCCATATCACCTGTGCAAATAAACATTACTCGATAAGGAATTTTAAGAAGTTGCATAATTTTTTCTTCTAAAGAAAGAAGAAATTGATGTTCTTCTTCTGATTTTTCTGGTAGAGTAAAACTAAACATTTCTATTTTTTCAAATTGATGCGTTCGAAGTATTCCTCTTACATCTTTACCATAACTTCCTGCTTCTCTTCGAAAACAAGGAGAAAAACCTAAATATCTTTTAGGAAGTTCATCTTCTTCCAAAATTTCTTCTGCATGATAAGGTCCAATAGTATGTTCGGCACTTCCTATAAGAAAAAGTTCATCTTTTTCTAAATAATACCTTTCTTCTCTATCAGCACCAGTAATTCTTCCCATACCTCGATAATATTTTTCTTTTATAAAATAAGGAGGAATAATAGGGATGAAACCATAAGGAAGCAAAGTATCAAAAACAAATTTTATTAAAGCGATTTCTAAAAGAACAGCTTCATTTTTTAAATAATAAAATCTTGAACCAGCAACTACACCGGCTTTTTCTGTATCGATAAGATCATATTCTTTACCTAAATCAACATGATCTTTAGGATTAAAATCAAATTGAGGAATTTCTCCCCAAACTCTTAAAACAACATTATCATTTTCATCTTTACCTCGAGGAACATCTGGTGCTGGCACATTAGGAATTAAATCTAACTTTTCATCTAAAATCTTTTGAAGAGAATCAAGTTCATATTCGATCTTTTTAATTTCTTCCTTTTTTTCTCTTAAAATTTTGATGGTTTCTTCATCAGGTTTAGTTTCAGAAGTTTTATTTATAAAAGCACGAAGATCGTCTCTTTTTTTTATTAATAAATTGATTTGATTTTTAATTTCTATAATTTCATCAATAATGCTAAGATCTTCATAACCTCTATCCTTTAAAGCATTTTTATATTTTTCGGGATTTTTCAGAAGATCTTTAATATCAATCATGAGATTTATTTTAAAATAAGTTTATGCGAAAAAGAAAAATTAAAAAGTTTAATTTTAATCCTTTTTTTATCTTAAATATTTTGATTTTACTTTCTTTTTTGGTCCTTATTTCTTTTAAAAAAATAGAAAATTTTAGCGTTGAACCTCCTGAAAGTTTATCTTTGGTAGAAAAATATTTTTTAAACAAACCTCTTATTTCCATACTTTTGAATCATCAAAAAGTTTTAAAAGAAAATCCAAATTTAGTCTCTTTAGAAATAAAACCATTAATTTATCCCTATGGGGTAAAAATAAAAGTTAAGGAAGGAAGAGTTATTGCTAAAATTATTGACATTAAGGAAAACAAAATTTATTTTTTAGATAGTTATGGAAGGGTAAATTCTCATTTCAAAACAAAGGAAAAAAACCTTTTAGAAATTATTTCCTATAAAAAAATTGAAGATAAATCTTATCTTAATAAAAAACTTTTCGATTTTCTTTTAAAAATATTACAATTTGCCAATCTTTATCTTATCAAAATAGATAAAATCATCGTTCATTCGAACTTCGATATAAGTCTTATCTTAGAAAATAACCAAGAATATCTTTTTGATTTAAGAAGAAACCAGGAAGAACAAATAAAAAAGCTTTACTTTTTCTTAGAATTTCAAAAGAAACAAAAAATTCAAGCCAGTCGAATTGATCTCAGAATACCAAAAAAGATATATTTCAAATAAAAAATTTTCTATCTTAATTCCTTAGGAGGAAGGCATTCTCTATGATAAACCGGTCTTCCTTTGCTAGGAATAAAAGGAAGCTCAGAAATAGGCTTACCACATTTAGCACAAACCCAAACTTCACCCTCCTTAGGCCTAAAAAGCCTTCTTTTAGTATTTTTCATTTTTCTCTAATTTTTTATAACCGACCTTCCTCCCAAGAAATCCTCTCTAAAAAATTTTAGAGAAGATTCTTACGAGGTTTAGATTTATTTTAACATAAAATTTTTTAAAAAGAAAGTCTTTCTAAAAGAAAGTTATAGATAATTTCCTTTACTTGTGTATTGGTATCAAAATAAGTTGTACCATGTCCTCCTTTCTCAAGCATAATTAAAGTTGAAGAAGGGTGTTTTTCTTTAAACCATTCAAATCCTTTTAAGGCCATTTCCTGATCATCTTTAGAAGAAATAACTAAAATTTTCGAATCTAAGTCTTTTTTATAGAAGTTATCTAAAATAAGACCGCGGTAATTATAACCAGGAGAAAGTAAAACTACTGCTTTTATAGATTCGTTTTCTGTTAAAAATTCATAAGCTAAATTAGCTCCAATGCTTGCTCCTATAAGAAATTGTCTATCTTTAGTAAATCCTTCTTTTTCCAAAAAATTACTTGCAGCTTCAACATCTTTTATAGATTTTTTTTCTTCCTCTTCTGTAAATTTTGTATAATCTAAAATTCCTGATGGAGATTCTATACTTTCACCATGACCACGAAGATCGATAGCTAATAAAGTAAAACCTTTTTCTTGAAGAAATTTAGCAAAATCATCAAAGCTTTCTTTTGTTTTTGGTCTCATATGAATTAAAATACCAGCAAACTTTGATTCTTTATTTGGATAATAGTTAGCAAAAATTTTAACTCCGTCAGAAGTAATAAAGCTAATCTTTTTAATTTCTACCATTTTAAACTTTGATTTGTAAAAAAGTAATAAAGATAAAAAAAGAATTAAGATAAAAACTAAAAGAATAATTTTTTTCATTCATCTGTGCCCGGGGAGGGAGTCGAACCCTCACGGCCTCTTCGGCCACCAGGTTTTAAGCCTGGCGCGTCTGCCAATTCCGCCACCCGGGCAAAAATAAAATTTGCGCGCGGGAGGGATCGAACCTCCGACCTCGGTCTTATCAGGACCGCGCTCTACCACTGAGCTACGCGCGCCTTGCGCGGGCGACCGGATTTGAACCGGCGACCTCCGGCGTGACAGGCCGGCGTTCTAACCAGGCTGAACTACGCCCGCTCATTTTACCTCTCCCCTCTTTCTTATTATTTTATCAATAATTCCGTATTCTTTTGCTTCCTCAGCATTCATCCAAAAATCTCTGTCTGTATCTTTTTCAATTACTTCAATAGGTTTTCCTGTGTGAAAAGCTAAAATTTGATTAACACGA
This sequence comes from Minisyncoccota bacterium, assembly GCA_032249155.1. Taxonomy (GTDB): domain Bacteria; phylum Patescibacteriota; class Minisyncoccia; order UBA6257; family HR35; genus HRBIN35. The sequence continues at coordinate 15,233 of JAVVGJ010000006.1, forward strand.
TTTTTTATGTCACTAAGGTGTTTAGCGGCAATTTCTATATCTTTTGCTTGACCTGCAATTCCTGGTTCAGGGACCAAGACTTGATGAATTAAAATTTGAGCATTTGGCAAAGCTAATCTCTTTCCTTTAGCACCAGCAGCTAAAAGAAGAGCTGCTCCAGAAGCAGCCAAACCAATAGCAATTGTTTGAACATCTGGTTTGATAAATTGCATCGTATCATAAATAGCTAAAGCATCACTTACACTTCCACCAGGGCTATTTATATAAAGATAAATATCTTTTTCTGGATCCTCATGTTCTAAAAAAAGCATTTGAGCGATCACTAAATTAGCAACAGTGCTGTCAATTGGCATTCCTAAGAAAATTATTCTTTCTTTAAGAAGCCTTGAATAAATATCATAGGCTCTTTCACCATATTTTCCTTGTTCAATAACAATAGGTACAAGTTGGTTTAAAATTTTTTTGAGGTTCATAATTAAATTATAGCAAATTTTTTAAAAGAAATGTAGAGAATGATAAGGAGCAAAAGATTTATAAAAAGAGGAGGGTTTAAAAGATAAAAAAGAAAATAAAATTCTAAAAAAATAAAAGTAAAAATTAATGATTCAAGAACCTCTTTTTTAAAAATAAAAAGATAAAAGTAAAGAAGCCAAAGCATTAAAAAGACAAAAGAAATATTAAAACTAAAAGAGTGGGAAAAGTAAAGTAGGATAAAAGGAAAAAAAGAAAAAAGAAGGTAGGTGCTTAATTTTAATTTTTTAAAATAAAGATAACTTAAAAGAAAAAAGAAGAGAAAGAAGAGGTTTTTATAAGAAGGCAAAAAATTTAAAAAGGAAAAAAGAAAGGTATAAGACAAAGAAAAAAAGGGACTCCCTCTAAGATGCCAAACAAGTAAAAATATTAAAAAAGGAAAAAGAAGCGTTTTGTATAAATTTTGAGAAGGAAAATAAAAAAAGAAGGTAATCAGTATCAAGGAGAAAAAATTAAAATATTCTTTAAATATCAAGGTTTTGAGCTTCAAGAGCGTGTTTTTCAATAAATCTTTTTCTTGGTTCGACATCTTGACCCATTAAAATAGTAAATAAACGATCTGCTTCTTCTGCGTCTTTAATAGTTACTTTTTTCAAAATTCTCTTTTCAGGATTTAAAGTTGTTTCCCAAAGCTCTTCTGGATTCATTTCTCCTAAACCTTTATATCTTTGAACATCAATATTTACTCTTTTTTGAGAAAGCTTTTTTATAATTTCATCTTTTTCAGCATCAGAGTAAGCATAATAAATTTCTTTACCCGCTTGAATTTTATAAAGAGGAGGCTGAGCAATATAAATATGGCCATTTTCAATCAAGGGACGAAAATAACGATAAAAAAGAGTTAAAAGAAGCGTGCGAATATGAGAGCCATCTGTGTTATGAAGCAAAATACCGTTAATATCAACAAAATTATGATTATTAGGAGTAGTAATATCATAAACAAAATCATCTTCTATTTTTATTTTTTTAACTTCTCTTACAGGAAGAGCTACAAGATTTCTTGATATTTTTTTAATGAACTTATTTTTACCCAAACTTTTATCTACTTTAACATTTTTTAGATAATCAAAAAGTTTTTTAGCTGATTTATGTGATTTCCAGATATCTTTAGTTTTTTTCAAATAATCAATAGTTGAAATATAAACCGAATATGACAAATGATTTGATCTTACCAGCTTACCATTTAAATAATGATCCTTATTTTTATGTATAGAATAAGAAGGGAAAATCCCTAATTGTCTAAAAATAGTGATTATTCCTTCCGCTAAATCCCTTGAAGAAGTATGAAAACCATAAATAGCTTTGCTTTTAGAAACGATTATAAAACCATCGCTTTCTAACAAACCTCTAAGTAAAGCTTTTTGAATTTCGGGCCTAACATTGAAAAATACATCTGGAATAAATTTTTCAAAAGACTTTTTACCAAGTAAATTAAATTCTTCTAAGATGAGCCTAAAAGAGAAGGAATGAAAATGAATTAAATAATAATCTTTTCTCTTTTCAATAATAGGCTTTGTGTTTAAAACTTTTTTAATAACTTTAGTTAGATTTTTTAAATATTTTTTACCTTTATCCTTGCCAATAATTAAGGTAAATCTATTAGGATTTTTTTTCTGAAAAGCCTTTACACCATCTCCTAAATACCAACCCATAAGATAAGCAAGATTTTTATCTAAGATAAATTTTGTTTTTATCTTTCTTGTATGATTACCTAAATAAAACTCTGCATCTTCCGGAATATCTTGAACGTTAATGTGAGAAAGAGGCAAATAAATATTTATAGGAACGTTTAAATTTTTAACATTTAATGCTGAAAGATATTTTTTAAAATCACCCCATCGTGGCATAACATTATCAATCTTATTTTCCCATTGCTCCAAAACCGTCGGATAAATATTTAACCTCGAAGCTAATTTTACTCTTGAAAAACCTAAAAGCTCTCTTCTCTTCTTGAAATCTTCCCACATATTTAATGGCACATCGCACCAAGCTGAAGTTGGAATATTTAGCTTTGATGAAAAAGGAACCTTAATACGAATATTTTCATGGCGATGATATCTTAATATTGTTTCTTTTAAGTCAATAATATAGTCTTTATCATTTCTTGGCAGATTTCTGACAAAAACCAAATAATCTCCTTTTTTTATCTTATCTCCCCTTTTGGTTTGTATCTCACCATTTTCATAAACGTAGACGCTATGGAAGGCTGTTACTTTTACAAAAAAGCCAGAATAAGTTTTTATTTGATAAATCGGAGTTCTTTTAGGATGTAAAACAAAATCTATGATATTTTTTATTTCAGACGTTTTATAAATCTCATTTACCGTTAAAATTTGAAAATTATCGCTCTTATTAAAATCTCTTGCTAAATCTTCCATTCTTCTAAAGATAAGCATATTTTTTGATTTATCATAAACTAAAAGGGGTGTGTCTCCGGTAACGCTGTCAGCATCTGTGGCGATAATTATTTTTGAATATCTTAGGTTTTCTAAGCTAAAATCTTTGCCGAAGCCTGTACCTAAAGCAATAATCACATTTTTAATTTCTTCTGATTTTAAAATTTTAGCCAAGCTAGCTTTTTCTACATTTAGAATTTTTCCTTTAAGAGGAAGAACTGCTTGAAATCTTCTATCTCTTCCCTGCTTTGCTGATCCTCCTGCAGATTCACCCTCAACAATGAAAAGTTCTCTTTCTTCAGGATTTCTTGAGGAGCAATCAGCTAATTTTCCAGATAAAGTAAGAGAGGCTTGTATTCTTTTTTTAAGGACTGCTTCTTTTGCTTCTTTAGCTGCTTTTCTGGCTTCAACATTAATTAAAACTCTATTTAAAATAGCTTTAGCTTTTTCTGGATTTTTATGCAACCATTCAATTAATTTTTCGCTTAAAGAATTTTCTACAAAACCTTTGACTTCAGGATTTCCTAATTTAGCCTTTGTTTGGCCTTCAAATTGTGGTTCAGAAATTTTAAGAGAAAGAATAGCTACAAGTCCTCCTTTAACGTCTTCTTGAGTTAAAGAAATTTCTTTTCCTTTAAAGGCACCAATTTCTTCACCTACTTTGGAAAAAGCTTTAATAAGAGCATTATGAAAACCAAGAGCATGAGTTCCTCCTTCAGGATTTAAAATATTATTTGTAAAAAAGTATTCTATGGTTTCTTGATGCTCAAGATAAGTGAAAATCACATTTAACTCCTTATCATTTTCTTTAACTTCACATTCAAAAAAACCTTCAAAAAGAGGATGTCTTGAAAGTAAAAGATGTTTTAAAAAGGCTTGAAGTCCTTTTTCAAAATAAAAGCTATAGAAAAAAGGTTCTTCTCTTTCATCAAGAAAATTAATTCTTACACCTGGTGTTAGATAAGCTTGATGTTTTAAATATTCTAAAATTCTTTCTCTTTCAAATTTTATCTCTGGAAAAATTTCCGGATCTGGTTCAAAAATAATTGTTGTCCCTGTTTCATCTGTTTTTCTTCCTTTTTTTAGCGGTGTAATTGGCTTTCCTTTTTTATATTCCTGACTCCATTCAAAACCATCTCTTTTAACAATTGCTTTTAAATATTTAGAAAGAGCATTAACAACAGAAGCACCAACTCCATGAAGCCCACCAGAAACTTTATAAACTTTGTGAGAAAATTTACCGCCAGCATGAAGCATTGTCATCACAGTTTCTAAAGCAGATTTTTTTGTTTTAGGATGAATATCTACAGGAATACCTCTTCCATCATCAATGACAACAACTCTATTTCCCTTCTCCAATCTTACTTCAATATTTTTTGCATAACCAGAAAGCGCCTCGTCTATACTATTGTTTACAATTTCCCAAATTAAATGATGTAAACCATCAATTCCTGTGCCGCCAATATACATTCCAGGTCTTTTTCTTACTGCTTCAACTCCTTCTAAAACTTGTATATTTTCAGCTTTGTATTCTGGATCAATTTTTTTTGCCATTTTTTAAAAAACCTATTAATTTTCAAATAAAATTTTACCATAAAAATTCAAAAGTAACTTAATATTGATCTTATTTTGGTTTATAATTAAATTATGCGAGGGCAAGTTACAAAAAAAAGAGAAAAACTGTCAGAAAGAATCTTAAAAGAATTAAGAGAACTTAACAAAAATATAAGAAAAATTTTACTCATAATACCAGAGGAAAGTTTAAACGATTACAAGTATATTTCTCAGATTAAAAAAGCTTTTGAAAAAGCAGTTAAATTAAATATTTAAGGTTGAAATTTTTATTTTCACACAAAACTTTAAAAAATAAAAAAAGTTGTTTATAATTAAGGAAAATGAGAAAAATTTTAATTGGTATTTTATTAGGGCTTTCTTTAGGAATAAGTTTTTCTCTTTTTGCTTGGGTTAATCCTTCACAAAATCCACCTTCAGGAGGTGGAGTCTTACAAACCTCAAACACAGGTTTAACCATAAATACAAGCACCTATTTTATTTCTGGCAACGTCGGCATCGG
>JAVVGJ010000007.1:0-6204 GCA_032249155.1 Minisyncoccota bacterium
TGGAACTTCTCCAGAAGAGTTACAGCAAGCTCAATCAGCCCTACCTGAAGATCCTTGTGCAAAAACTGGTGGACCGATTCAATGGAATAGTTTGTTTGGTAAGCGTGTTTTTAATATTGGAGGAATAGAAATTAGTGGACCAGCTATTGTTCCTGCTATAAATACTGAATGGTTAGCTTGTCAAATAGCAAAAGTAGGATTTGGTGTAACATCGGTTATTCTTGATTTTATTGCTTGGGTTGCTAGAAATCTTTTAACTGTTTTTATGGAGGCTGCTGTAACGATACAAATGGCCTTTAATAACGTTTTAGCAGGTGTGCTAAAATTTGTGGCTAATTTAGATCCGTTCAGTAGAGATGTTGGTATAGTTGTATGGAGAACTCTAAGAGATTTAGCTTATATTGTTTTAGTATTTTCAGCTTTATATGCTGGTTTTATATGGCTTTTTGAAGGAAAAGGAGCATCATTTCCATTAATATTTAATATTATCTTGGTAGCTCTCATTATTAATTTTTCTTATGCTTTTGTTAAATTAGTTTTCACTATTGCTTTTCAAATAGAAGATGGAATTTCTGGAGGAACAAAAGCTGATTTTGGTAAGTTTATTTTAGCAGCCTTATGGCAGGGTAATTTTATTGGAAGCTGGCACTCTAAGCTAAACGAAAATTGGTTAGTTAAAGAAGAGTCTATATCTTTGGGTTCTCAGATATTAGGTTCTTTAGATTTTGATCAAAATTTTATTAATTTTTTTATTTCCCAATTAGCCCAAAAAATTGTTGTTCATATTTTAAGAATAGCTAGCACTTTTGCTGTTCTTCTTATGCCACTTATGATTGCGATGGTAATAAGCGGTGCTTTAGCAATGATGATTTTTCTTTTTATGTATAGATTCATTACGATAATTCGTTTATTAATTACTTCTCCTTTAGCTATTCTTTCTTTAGCTTATCCAAATAAAGGGCCTTTAGGTAAATATCTTCCTCAATTTCCTTTCACTTTTGATAATTGGCTTTCAGAAATTGTTAAATGGGCTGTTGTCATTCCTATTTTTATGTTTATGGTTGTTTTAGGAGTAGTTTTTCAACAAAATTTTGTAAGTATGTCCCAAGCAAATGTTAGTATGGAAGATTTTATTTTTGTTTTTATCTTCCTTCTTTTCTGGTTTGTTTTTTCATTTAATGTTGCTTCAGGTTTAAGTGGCGTTTCTGCTGGCATAGCTAAAGCAGCAGCTGCCTTCCCCGGTTGGGCACTAGGTAAGTTATTAAAATTTGGTTATAGAAGAACACCTATGCCTTTCTGGTTTGGGGGTGGTTTAAGAATTGTTGGTGATTTTATAGAAAGAAGGCTAGGAAATGCTCGTATATTTGGTTGGGAGTTTAGGAAATTAGGAAGGTCTATGCAAAACTTAGGTAGCAAAGTTATGGAACAACATGTCTTAGTAAGCGGCAGAGAAGAAATAAGACGAGATTTAGATAGAGCCTGGGGTGCGTTTATTAATAATCCTAATCAAGAAACTTGGCGTGCTTTTAGAGATGCTTTTACAAGACTTCGTAATGTTCCTGCCTTTAGTGAAGATGTTAGAAATTTTGCAGAAAGATTAAGAGGAGCGGGGTTGGGGATACTTTTAAATCAGAATGAACAAGAAGTTAATCAAATTTTAGGCATAAGAGAGGTTAGGGAGGTTATTGATAAAAATTTAAACAACCTTGGAACTGCTTTGACTTCGCAAAATCCTCAAGAGAGAAGAGAATCCTTTATTAGATTTTTGTCAGAAACTAGTAGAATTGAGATCGAAAGAATATTAGAAAACCTAGATGACGGAGGATGGGCAAGATTTACTAATTTATTAGATGATTGTCGCGATCTTATTATTCAAAATACATCGATTCTGCCTAAAGTTGTAAGAATTGCTGCGAGTTTACAAAGAAACAATTTACGCCATTGGTTAAATGTAACAAATCAAACATATGGAGCAACCATGAGAAGCACAATGGAAATAGCTGAAGGTCGTCAGGGCGTTTTAGCTTTAGATACAGCTTTACAAAGACATTAAAATTTAAAAAATGGCACAAGATAAATACGATATTAAACAACTGTGGACACAAGCTACTCGTGCTATGAGGGATTTTTTATTTTCTTATGATTTCTTCGATTTTGTTCTAAAAATAGCTAAAATGATAGAGCTCCCAGAAGAAAAACATTTAAATCTTGTTGATTTCCTTCATATTCTCGCTCTTAAGGGTTTTCCTGTTGAGGAAGCAAGAGAAAGGCTTGATGATTTTTTACCTGATTTAACAGAGGAACAAAAAGAAATTATTATAAGAGAAATAGCTGTAGGATTTTTACCAATTTTGGAAGATCTTTGGAAAATAACACCTGAGGATGAAGAATATGAAGAAAAAGTAAAAAGATATCTAAGTATGATGGAGTTTTATTTAAGAAGGCCAACTGTAAGAAAAGAAACTGCTTTAGAAACTAAAACTAGTGAAGAAAAAGAAGAGAAAAATAAAATGGAAGCCGAGCAACCTCAAGCGCAAGTGAAGCTTCAAGCTCAAGAAACAAAAGAAGAAGCTGAGCAAGTAGTTTTACCTCAAGAAGAAAGGATTATTACTATAAGTTGGGAAGGAGAAAAGGTAGAAGATAAAAAAGAAGAAAAACAAGATGATTGGAACATACCAAAAATTGATTTTAAAATTAAAAAAGAGGAAATAAAAAGAGAAGAGCAGGAACCAATAGATTTATCGCAAATTTAAAATGCCACAAAAATTTTTTGTTCCTAAATACATAACAATAGAAGATAGACTTGAAGGTCTTATTACTATTAGGCAGCTTTTTGCTCTTCTTATTGCTTTTTTTATTTCTTATTTTTCCTTTAAAATTCACACCTATATTGGGATTCCTGCAGCTATTTTAAGTTTTGGCATTGCGGTTTTAGGTACTTTCTGGCAAGTAAATGGAAAACCGTTTTTAAATGTCCTACCTTCGGCTATAAAATCTCTTATGAATCAGGAAAAATATATATGGAAAAGAATTGAAAAAACAGCTTATAAAGAAATTGAAGTGCCTGAAGCAGAAGAAAAAGAATATTATCCTGAATTTATTGAACCAAGAAGAAAAAAACTTACTGAGCTTCCAAAAACTCTTGAAGTAGAAGTTTCAGCTCCAGAAATTGTTTCCAGTTTTAAAGAAAAAGTTAAAGTAGAACTTGACAAACCTTTGGCTTTGCAAAAAGAAGAATTTAAAAAACTAGGACATTCTCACGAAATTAATCCCCATAATCCTTATAGGCTTTTCCCTTACATTAAATTCACACAAAAAACAAAAATTTAAAAATGGTAAAGCCAACATACTATCTTATCAAAGTTAAGGAAATAAAAGATAACGTTTATATTTTAGAAAATGGAAATTTAAGAGCAGTTTTAGCTGTTCCAGGAGTCAATATTGAGCTTATGAATGAAGAAGATCAAAATATGCTTCTTTCTCAATTTAAATCTTTGCTTGACGGTTTAGACTTTCCTTTGCAAATTTTTGTTTATTCAAGATATGAAAATTTAGATAACTATTTGAAACTTATCCAAGCAAGATACGAAGAAGAAACAAATCCATTAATAAAATTTCAAATTGACGAGTATATTAAATTTTTAGAGGATTATTTAGAAAATCATAAAGTAATGAGAAAGATGTTTTTTGTAATCGTTCCTTATGACACTGCTACTTCAGAAATTCCTTTGCCAATCGCTCAAAAAGTTCCACAGGCAGAATCCTATCAAGAAATGCTTTTTCATTTAGAAACAAGAGTTGATTATGTTACTCAAATTCTTTCTAACATGGGACTTATGCCTGTAAGACTTAACAATCTTGAACTTTTGGAGCTTCTTTTTGAATGTTATAATCCAACCTTAAGATATGGTCAAATTCCAAAACAAATTATTGAGAAATTAACAGAATTTTTAGGATAATGATAAACTTAAATTTACCATTTTTTGGTAAGAAAGGAAAGATAAAAGTACCTATTCAAAAAGAATTGGAGGGTTTTGAAAAAATAAAAGAACTTATGGCGCCACCAGGAGCTAATTTTGCTTTAGATTATTTTCAAATAGGAGATATTTATGGAAGAACTCTTTTAGTTTTAGAATATCCATCTTATCTCATAGGCGCTTGGCTTAGCAAAGTTATTATTTTAGACGAACCATTTAATCTTTCCCTTTTCTTTTATCCTATTGACACTGGTGCCACTTTAAAAAGACTTGAAAAACAGCTGGCTAGAATTGAAGCACAAATAAGAGAAAGAGAAGAAAAAGGACAAGTAAGATCACCAGAGCTTGAAACTGCTTATAAAAACGTTGAAGAGTTAAGAGATTTGCTTGTTCAAGCAGAAGAAAGAATGCTTAAGGTTTCTCTTTATATCACTCTTTTTGCTAATGATAAAAAAGAACTTGATCTTAAAACAAAAAAACTTCTTAAAAACTTTGAAAGCTCCCTTATTTCTGCAAAACAAGTAATGTTTCAACAAAAAGAGGGTTTTATGTCTACTTTACCTCTTTGTCTTGATGAAATTAATACTTCTTATCATCTTAATTCTTCAACAGCTTCTTCTTTCTTTCCTTTTATTTCTACTGATATTGTTGATGAAAAGGGTATTTTTATGGGAATTAACCTTATTGATGGAGGAGTTGTTATTTTAGATAGATTCAAATATGAAAACCCACATCTTCTCATTTTAGCTCGTTCTGGTTCTGGTAAATCTTATACAGCTAAACTTGAAATTATGAGAAGTTTGATGATGAATATGGAAGTTATTGTTCTTGATCCAGAAAACGAATATAAATCAATTTGTGACGTTTATGGAGGAAGTTTTATACCTCTCTCCTTAAGAGCAGATCATAATTTAAATCCTTTTGATCTTCCAAATCTAATTTCCGATGAAAATCCTTATGACGTTTTTAAAGAACATATTTCTAATCTTATCATTTTGATTGAGCTTTTGATAGGAGAGAGACTTTCTTCTGAAGAATTAGCTTTAGTTGATAGAGCTTTAAATCAAACATATACTGCTTTTAACATTTTACCTGAAAGAGGCTGGGAAAAAGCAGAAATTTTTCCTACTTTAAATGATTTTGAAAAAGTTTTAAGAAGCACCGTAGGGGGAGAAAAAATTGCTGATAGACTTTATCCTTATGTAGAAGGAAGCTTTGCTGGATTTTTAAATAAACAAACTAATGTTGAAATAGATAATAGACTTGTTGTTTTTGGATTAAAAGATTTGCCTGAAGTTTTAAGACCATTAGGAATGTTTTTAGCTTTAAGCTTTATTATAAATAAAATAAAAAGAGAAATTAAAAGAAGACTTTTAATTATTGATGAAGCTTGGTGGATTATGAAGCAACCATTTGGAGCAGAATTTCTTTTAAATGTTATCAAAAGAGGTAGAAAATATCAGCTTGCTGTAACTAATATTACTCAAGACGTTGAAGATTTTCTAAATTCAGAATATGGAAAACCTATTATTACTAACTCTGCTATAATATTTTTAATGAAGCAATCAACAGCCACTGCTGATCTTCTCAAACAAATATTTTATCTTTCTGATGGTGAAAAAAATTTTCTTGTTCAAGCTGAAAGAGGAAATGGTATTTTAATTGCTGGAAACAAAAGAGTTCCTTTATATGTTTTAGCTTCTTATGCTGAAGACCAAATTATTAAAACCAGGCCGGATCAATTAATAGCTCTTGAAAAAGCAAAAGAAATAGGATTTTAAATGGAGTTTATATTTTTAATACCCTCAGCAATAGTCTTAGATGGTATAGAGATAGTTCTTGCTTTAACAGATGCTGGAACAGCTGGTTTAGGATTAGTTTTGCATATTTTACAAATTTTTCTTGATTTTCTCTTTACTTTTCTTCTAATTATTTTTGGTTTTAAAAGTCTTTTTCAAAAAGAAATTGCTTTTTCAAGACTTCTTATAAGAAGAATTTTGCCTATTTTCCTTCAAGGTATTGGTGAGATGATTCCAATTTTAGATTTTCTTCCTATAAGGACTTTAGCTACTATCTTTCTTTGGTTTGAGGTTTCAGGGACTTTAGATAAAATTATTTCAAAAATAGGAGGGGTTGTTTCTTCTCTTCTTTCAGTTTTGCCAGCTCCTTTAAGAGAAAAAATAGAATTTTTAGCAAAAAGAAGCCCTGTAGGTTCTATGCTTTTAAG